>PNMF01000005.1 GCA_013823485.1 Comamonadaceae bacterium | reverse complement strand
CATCAACCAGTCGCTCAAGGACTTCAACCTCGGCATCGATCTGGGCAACCTCAAGAAGGTCAAGGCCTACACCTACTTCAAGCCCAAGTACATCTTCTACGCGACCTACCTGTCCGAGAAGATCGGCTACGCCCGCTACATCACCATCTTCCGGCAGCTGCAACGCCACCCGGACAAGCGCTTCCACCCGATCTTTCGCTGGTTCGAGCGCTGGTGCAACGACGAATTCCGGCACGGTGAATCCTTCGCGCTCATCATGCGGGCCCAGCCCGAGCTGCTGCGCGGTGCCAACAAGCTCTGGATCCGCTTCTTCATCCTGGCCGTGTACGCCACCATGTTCGTGCGCGACCACACCCGCCCGCTGCTGCACGAGGCGATGGGTCTGGAGTCGACCACCTACGACTATGAGGTGTTCCGCATCACCAGCGACATCTGCCGCCAGGTGTTCCCGGTCGAGATCGACATCGACAACCCGGTGTTCCGCCGCGGGCTGGAGAGCCTGCTGCAGACCTCGCTGGCGGCCGACCGGGCCCGTGCGCGGGGCGGCATGGTGGGCCGGCTGCAGCTGGCCGGCTGTGCGGTTCGCGCGGCCTTCACCTTCGGCCGGTTGTTCCTGCAACCGGTGATCCGACACGAGCTGCCCAGCGAGATCCGCATGCAGCCGGTGTGGTGATCGCCACCGGGCCTGCGCCATGGCCGACGCACTCGTGACCGTCATCGCCCCGGCGCTGTTTGCGCTGCTGTGCTGGTGGTTCGGCACGGGTGCCATCCTGTGGCTGGTGCGGCGCCCCCCCGCCACCTTTGCCTGGAGCATGGCCGCACTCACCGTGCTGCTGGGCCTGAGCTTCTGGACCGCGCGGCTGAGCATGCACGACCCCTCCGAACAGGGCGCCTACCTGGCCTTCGCCAGCGTGATCGCCATGTGGAGCTGGCATGAAATGGCCTTCCTGACCGGCTGGCTGGCCGGGCCCCGCCGCCGCGCGCTGGACACCGGCCTGCGCGGCTGGCCGCGCTTCGTGCAGTCGACCCAGGCGGTTCTGTGGCACGAGCTGGCCCTGGCCGCCCACATGGCGGTGCTGTGGTGGATGCAGCCGGCCCAGGGCAGCCATGTGGCGCTGTGCACCTTTGCGCTGCTCTGGTTCATGCGCTTCTCGGCCAAGCTCAACCTGTTCCTGGGCGTGCCCGAGACCGGCGAGCAGTACCTGCCGGCACGGCTGCGTTACCTGGCCAGCTATTTCCGGCGCGGCTCGCTGAGCAGCTTCTACTACATCAGCGTCGCCGTCTCGGTGTGCGTCTGGGCTGCCCTGGTGTGGCAGGCGCAGCACGGGCAGACGGTGGTGTCCACCGGCTGGGTCCTGCTGGCCACCCTGCTGGGGCTGGCCATCGTCGAACATCTGATCATGGCGTTTCCCTCGCCCATGCAGAAACTCTGGTCCTGGGCCATGCCATGAACGCTTACCGCACCCCTGAAGGTTTTCTGGACGGCTTTCCCGAGCCGTCCGGTCCGGCGCCGATCCCTGCGCCGGCCGTGCGGCGCAACCCGGACGCGCCGCACGCCATCGTCATCGGCAGCGGCTTCGGCGGTCTGGCCGCAGCGGTGCGCCTGGGCGCCAAGGGCTGGCGCGTGACCGTGCTGGAAAAGCTCGACGCCCCCGGCGGCCGTGCCTATGTGCACCGGCAGGCCGGCCATGTGTTCGACGCCGGCCCCACCATCATCACCGTGCCCTACCTGTTCGAGGAGCTGTGGGCCCTGTGCGGCCGCAACTTCCACGACGAGGTCACGCTCAAGGCCCTCGACCCGTTCTACCGCATCCGTTTCGACGACGGCAGCCACTTCGACTACAGCGGCAACCTGGAGCGCCAGCGCGCCGAGATCGCGCGCATCCACGCGCCCGACCTGGCGGGCTACGACCGTTTCGTGGCCGAGGCCGACCGCTGTTACCAGCTGGGTTTCGAGGCGCTGGGCGACAAGGCCTTCGACACCGTGGGCGACCTGCTGCGGGCCAGCCCCGCGATCCTCAAGATGCGCGGCTGGCGCAGCCTGCACGCCATGGTGGCCAGCCATGTGAAGCACCCCAAGCTGCGCGCCGCGCTCAGCCTGCAGAGCCTGCTGATCGGCGGCAACCCGTTCTCGGTCACCTGCATCTACAGCCTGATCAATGCGCTGGAGCGCCGCTTCGGCGTGCACTGGGCCCTGGGCGGCACCGGCCGGCTGGTGCAGGGCCTGGTGAGCCTGCTGCAAGGGCAGGGCAGCACGCTGCGCTGCAACGCCGAGGTGCGCCGCATCGAGGTGACGGATGGCCGTGCCAGCGGCGTGACGCTGGCCAGCGGCGAGCGCATCGACGCCGACATCGTGATCTCCAACGCCGACACCGCCTGGACCTACCGGCACCTGGTCGAGTCCGAGCACCGCCACCACTGGACCGACCGCCGCATCGAGCGCGGCCGTTACTCCATGAGCCTGTTCGTCTGGTACTTCGGCACCCGCCGCACCTACCCCGACGTGCCGCACCACATGATGCTGCTGGGCCCGCGCTACCGCGAGCTGCTGACCGACATCTTCAAGAACCACCACCTGGCCGAGGACTTCAGCCTCTACCTGCACCGGCCGACCGCCAGCGACCCGTCGATGGCGCCGCCGGGGCACGACACCTTCTATGTGCTGGCCCCGGTGCCGCACCTGGACAGCGGCACCGACTGGTCGGTGCGCGCCGCCCCTTACCGCGATGCGGTGGCCCGCGTGCTGGAGAACACCGTGCTGCCGGGTTTCCAGAAGGAGATCAGCGCCTCGCTCATCACCACGCCGCAGGACTTCCACGACCGGCTGCTGTCCTTCAAGGGTGCGGCCTTCGGGCTGGAGCCCCTGCTGCTGCAGAGCGCCTGGTTCCGCCCGCACAACCGCAGCGAAGACCTGCCCAGCCTGTACATGGTGGGTGCCAGCACCCACCCGGGCGCCGGCGTGCCGGGGGTGCTGATGTCGGCCAAGGCGCTGGACTCGGTGGTGCCGCACGCCGTGGCGCACCGCGAACGCCATCCGGTGGCAGCCCGATGAGCCAGGCCGACGACCTGCAGGCCTGCGTGGCCCTGATGCGCACCGGATCGCGCAGCTTCTTTGCCGCCAGCCGCCTGCTGCCGCAGCGGGTACGACCGGCCTCGATCGCGCTCTACGCCTTCTGCCGCGTGGCCGACGACATCGTCGACGAGGCCGGGCTGGCCCCGGCCGAAAGCCGCGCCTTGCTGGCCGGCCGGCTCGATGCCATCTATGCCGGGCGGCCCGGCCCGGCGGTGGAAGACCGCGCCCTGGCCGCCGTGGTGCAGCAGCACGATCTGCCGCGCCCCTGGCTCGATGCCTTGCTCGACGGCTTTGCCTGGGATGCCACCGGTCGCACCTACGAAACGCTGGAAGAGGTGCACGACTACGGCGCCCGGGTGGCCGGCAGCGTGGGCGCCATGATGTGCTGGCTGATGGGCGTTCGCAGCCCGCAGGCCCTGGCACGCGCCTGCGAAATGGGCGTGGCCATGCAGCTCACCAACATTGCCCGCGATGTCGGCGACGACGCCCGCAACGGCCGCCTGTACCTGCCGCGCCAGTGGCTGCGCCAGGCCGGCATCGAGCCGGAAGCCTGGCTGGCGGCGCCGGCCGGCTCGCCGGCCCTGCAGTCGGTGGTGCTGCGCCTGCTCGACGAGGCCGACCGCCTGTACCGGCAGGCCACCCTGGGGGTGGCCCTGCTGCCGCGCGACTGCCGGGCCGCCATTCTTGCGGCGCGGCTGATCTATGCCGACATCGGCCGCCAGATGCGGCGCCAGGCCATCGACCCGATGCAGCAGCGCAGCGTGGTGCCCACCGCGCGCAAGCTGGTGCTGGCTGGCCAGGCTTCGCTGCAGGCCTGGCAGGGCACGCGCCAGGTCGATCGCACCCGACTGCAGGCCGATCCGCTGGCGGCTGTGGCCTACCTGGTCGACCATGTTTCGACCATCGATGACCTGCCGTCCGCCATGGCGCGGCCCCTGCGTACGCGCGTGGTCTGGATGATCGAGATGTTCGAGCGGGTCGAGTTGCAGCGGCTGGAACAGCGCATGGCACAGCGGCGCGCCCAGCAGGGCGTGGCTTCAGCCAACAGCGCCGTGCCGGTGCCGGTCGGCAGCGAACGCCTCTCGGCCTGAGGCCGGGCTTTCAGAACACCGCGTGGTCGCCGCGCTCGGGCAGGGCTTCGCCCCGGGCCAGCGCGGCATAGTGGTCCCACAGGGTGTCGCTGCCGGTAGAAGGCGTGGCGGCTTCGTCGTAACGCCGGTTCACCGCATCCCACACCAGCATGGACTCGGTGCCGTAGTAACGCCCGATGCTCGCCAGCTCGGCCTTGTCGGCCAGCGAAGGCCTGAAGCGCGAGGCCAGCCGCAGCGCCCCGATCACGCCGTCCAGCACGGCCACCGGCACCTGCCGGAAACGCGGCTTCTGCCCGAACAGCTCGAACAGCCGTTCGCCCTGTTCACGCGGCGTGATGGCCGGCCCCGGCCCGCCGATCGGCAGCACCCGCCGGTGCCGATCGGGATCGGTCAGGCAGCCGGCGATGAAGTCGCCCAGATCCCGGTCGCTGACGGGTTTGCAGGCGGTCAGCCGGCCATCGCCCATCAGCAGGAAGGGCTGGCCGCGCCGCACCCGTTCCACCTGGCCGGAGAGCGATTTGAAGAAGGCGGTGGGCCGCACGATGCTGTGGTTCAGGCCGGACTCGATCAATGCCTTTTCCGCCGCCAGCTTGGCCTGCTGGAAGGCCAGCAGCGGCTTCTGCACGCACAGCGCCGAGAGCATCACCATCTGGGGCACGCCCCCGGCCTGTGCGGCCTGCACTGCCTGCTGCGTGGCACCGGCGTCGATGGCCCAGGCATCGGCCGGCGCACCGGTGCGCGAGGCCATGCAGGTCACCAGCGCGTCAAAGCGCTCGCCGGCCAGGCCGTCGCGCAGGACGGAGCCGGCCTGGGTCGGGTCGCCGGTGCGCACGGTGCAGCCGGGCAGCAGCGCGGCGGCGGCCGAGGCGTCGAGCCGGCCGCCCACACCGCTGCGCGGCCGCACCAGACACACCACCGAATGCCCCTGGCGCCGCAGGGCCTGGGCGGTCGCCTGGCCGATGGTGCCGGTGGCCCCCAGCAGCAGCACGCGCAGGCCGGCGGGCGGGTTCATCGGGTGGGGGCCGGTCCGTCGGCCGGGTAGACGCAGCGCAGCCCGATGTAGACGGCGTAAAAGCGCGCCGGCTTCCAGGCGTCCACCCCGGCGCGCATCTGGCTGGCGCCGTACCACCACGAACCGCCCATGGTCCGGCGTTCGGGCCCGTCGCTGCCGGGGCGGGTGTCGCTGGCCCATTCCCAGACATTGGCGCCCATGTCGAACAGGCCGTTCACGCCGGCGCGGCTGGCGCCGGTGGGTGCGGCCGTGGGCCAGCGGTCCGGTCCGGCGTTGTCGCTGGTGTTGGCGCCTTCCGGGCTGCTGCCGGTCGGGTAGGGGTAGGTGGTGCCGCGCTGCAGGGGCGGCGGCGGATCGCTGCGCTGCTCGGTGTAGGCAGCGTTGTCCCACTCGGCGGCGGTGGGCAGGCGGCCACCGGCCCAGCGGCAGAAAGCGGCGGCCTCATCGAAGTTCAGGTGCACGGCGGGCAGGGCGTCGCTGGCCGGCCGGCCTTCCGGCATGCGCCAGGTCCAGCCGGGGCGGCGGGTCCAGCCACCGCTGAATTCAAAACCGCCACCCTCGGCTTCGGCCCGGGTGCGGGTGCCGGTGTCGGCCACGAAGCGGCCGAAGCGGGCGATGCTCACCTCGGTCCGGTCCCAGCGCAGGGCGCCGAGGGTCACGGTCTCGGGGGCGGCCGGGGCGCCGGTGGGACGGGTTGCACCGGCCGGCAGGGCGGCGCAGGTCAGCAGGAGCCAGGTCAGGGCGGTTCGTCTCATGCCGTGATGATGCCGCGCCCGACAAGGCCGTCAGGTGCGCCGGGGCATGCGCCAGGGCAGCATGGCCTGCACCACCGGCGAGACCAGCCGGGGCACATGCAGCGTCTCGTGGAAGCAGGTCACGGTTTCGCCCAGCAGGCTGTGGCGCAGGGCGGCGCGCTGGTAGAACGGCGTGTCCTCCAGCTGCTCGTGCACCGTCACCGGCCCGTCGCTGCGCAGCCGGCGGGCGAGCCGCCAGGCGGTGCGTGGCAGTTCCTTCTGCGGCGGCGCATCGAAGGGCGTGACCTCGCCGTCGGTGCCGAAACGCAGCGCCAGCAGGCGGCCGTCGTCTCGCCCGGGCTCCAGGTCGTACAGCACGGCGGTGCTGCCGTCGGACAGCAGGCTGCGCGACCAGTCCCATTCGGTGAAGGCGCGGTCGATCGGCTCGTCGCCTTCGTTCGAGTCCAGGTAGGCCTGGCCGCGCCAGCGCTGCTCGGGCAGGCTCAGGTCGACTTCCACCCGCGCCTGCGGGGCCAGCGGCCCCCAGCGGTGGCGGCCGGCGGCGTCCAGCGGCGTGCTGAACTGGAACAGCTGCATCGGGTGCACCTGGATGCGCCCGCGCACCCGGCGCGGCAGCGGCACGCCGACCTCGTCGATGTCGATCACCAGGCTGTCGCCGTTCCAGCGCAGCTGGCTCGGCCCGATCTTGAAGTGGGTGCGGTCGCGCTGGTTGTGGGCCGCGCCGCGTTCGGTCATGGTCCAGCGCCGGGCATGGCGGCTGTACAGCGCCACATTGAGGGCGCAGAAGTTGTCGGGGTTGGTGTGCGCGCCGCCGCGCCTTGCCCAGGCGTAGTAGGGCGAGAACACGCTGCCGACGAAGGCAATGATGGTCAGGCCGTACTGTCCGTCGTCGCTCAGGGCATCGAGGTACCACCAGAGGTAACCGCCCGTGGGAACCGGCGCGTCAAAGCGGGGCTCGCCAGCAGGGCCTCGGCCGCCCGAAGGCCAGACAGGGCCGCCATCGGCACCCCCGGACCCGGATGGACGCTCCCCCCCGCCAGAAAAAGGCCAGCCACCGGCGTAGCGGCGTTCGGCCGGGCGAAGGCCGACATCCAGCCGTGGGTCGCCTGGCCATACAGGGCTCCCCCGGTGGCCGGGAAGAGCCGATGAAAATCCGCCGGGGTGGTGAGCACCGACGGCGGATTCGCCTGACGGATGCGCAGCCCACACCGGCGCAGCAGGGTGAAAGCGGCGGTCTGACATGGTTCGATCTCCTGCGGAGTGAAGCGGGATGGCTGGTCACCCAGGGCGGGTGCGTTCACCAGGCACAGCAGGCGCTCGGCGCCCTCGGGCACGGTGCCGGTGCCCCGGTCCTGGGCACAGACGTAGACCGTGGGTTGCGTGGGCAGCTGGCCGCGGCCGAAGATGTCGCGGAACTCGCTCTCGTAGTCGCTGCGGAAAAACACGTTGTGGCGGTCCAGCGGCAAGCCGCTGGTGGGCGTGTGGATCGACCAGGTCAGGGCCGACAGCGAACGGGGCTGGGCCTTGGCCGGCACGCTGTCCTGCACCTGGGGCCCGAGCAGGCCGCCGCGCAGGGCCGCCACGTCGCCGTTGAAGACCACGCTGTCGGCGGCCAGCCGTTCACCGCTGGCCAGCAGCACGCCGGACACCCGGCCTCCCTCGGTCTGGATCCGGGCGCATTCGCTGTGGTACCGGAACACCGCGCCCTGGCTGCGGGCCAGCCGCTCCAGGCAGCGCGCCAGCGCGTGCATGCCGCCGTCGATGGACCAGACGCCGTCCAGCTCGACCTGGGCGATCAGCATCAGGGTGGCCGGTGCCTGCCACGGCGACGAGCCGGTGTAGGTGGCATAGCGGCCGAACAGCTGGCGCAGGCGCGGATCGTGGAAGTGCCGGCCCAGGCTGCGCCACAGGCTGGTCATGGGGCCGAGCCCGGCCAGCACGCCCATGCCGCGCGCGCCCAGCCGGGCCGACAGGCCCAGCATGCCCGGCATGCGGCCGCGGATGTAGGGGCCTTCGAGCGTGCGGTAGACCTCGCGCGCTTGGGCACAGAAGGCTTCAAAGCGGCGCGCTTCGGCTGCGCCGGCGAATTCGCCCACCGCCTCGGCCGAGCGGGCGGCGTCGGCGTGCAGGTCCAGGCTGCTGCCGTCGTCCCACCAGTGGCGGGCCAGCACGCTCAGCGGGCGCAGCTTGAGCTCGGTGTCCAGGTGGGCGCCGACCGCGCCCAGGATCTGGTCGAATACCCAGCGCATGGTCATGACGGTGGGGCCGCTGTCGATGGCGGCGCCGTCGACCTCGATCTGCCGCACCTTGCCGCCGGGGCCGGCGGCGGCTTCCACCACCGTCACCTCCAGGCCCTGGGCGGCGAGCTGCAGTGCGGATACCAGCCCGCCCATGCCGGCGCCGATGACGACCACGCGGTGTGTGCTCATGGGGTGGCCTCCTGGGGGAAATAGGCTGATACGCCGGTGGCGCTGGGTGCCGGCCAGGCACCGTGCTGCTGCAGCAGGCGCATGCGCACGAACAGCGACTCGGAAAAATACTGGTGGCGCCAGGCCGCCTCGATGGCGGTCTGGTGCGGGCCCTGCCGGGCATAGGTGTTCATGGCCTCGGTGTCGCGCCACAGGCTGAAGGTGCACTGGCGCACCAGCGGCGCCTCGCCCAGGCCCATGGCCAGGGTGCAGCCTTCGGCCCGCTGCATGGCGTTCTGGGCCGGTGGTGCGTTGCGCCAGAAGGCCATGGCCTTGGCCGGCCGGATGCTGGCGCGGGTGAGCACGGCCAGCGGTGTGGGTGCGGCGCCTGCATCGCCATGGGCGTGTTCGCCAAGCTGGCTGGCCGGGGTGGAGCCCCAGGCCTGGCCGTCCCATTGGCCGCGTGCCGACACCACCTCCAGCAGACCGCTCCAGTGCTGTGCAGCGCGCTGGCGCATGGCCTGCACATGGCCGCCGTCCAGGAAGGCAGCGGCCTGGCCGGCGTGGTCGAACACCGCGATCAGGCCCTGGTGGCTGGGGCTGGGCCGCAGGCCGAAGCCGCCGCCGTGCCCGCTGCCCATGACCTTGGCAAAACACAGACCCGGCGTCTCCTTGAGAGCGCCGGGCCCCTGGGCGAGCCGCATCCAGCCCCAGCCCTGGTGTTCGCGCAGGTAGTTCACCAGCACGACCACCACCACCCCCGAGAGGGTGATCACATCCTGGGCGACCTCTGCCATGTCGGGGTGCCCGGTGGATGACCTGGCCGGGGGCTCAGGGTTTGGTGGCCGGGGCAGCCGGTTCGGCTGCCGCGGGCGCTGCCGCTGCGTCCGCAGGCGGCGCGGCGGCGTAGGGCCGGTAGGCCGCGAGTTCCGGATGGTCCTTGAGCATGGACTGGCCGAACAGCGGCTTGTAGGCACCCTGGTGGCAGGTGGCGCAGTTGGCCTTGGCCACGTCGCCCAGCTCGCCCTTGCGGTGGGCCGGGAAGACATCGGTCAGCGGCTCCATGTAGGCCAGATTCACGTCGCGTGCCATGCGGATGCCGTGCCAGGCGGTCACGCGCTGCGGCGGGCCACCTTCCCAGCCGCCGAAGTTGGCGCTGTTGTGGCAGTAGGTGCAGTTCACGCCCAGGCCGGACGACATGTGCTCCATGAGGGCATAGGTCTTCTCGGTGCGCTGGATGCTTTCACCCTTGGCGCCGCTGATGGGCAGCGCGTTCTGGGGCTGCACCCGGATCGGCTCGGCACCCAGCAGGTACGGGGTGAACGGGTCGTAGGGCAGCGAAGCCAGGCCCACCGAGTCGGCCGGGGTGTTCTGCCCGGCCTTGTCGCCCATGAAGTTCGAGCCGTAGGGTTCGGACTTGGCGGTGAACCAGATTTCCTTGGGCACCGGCTGGCCACGGTGGCAGGTGTAGCAGGTCACGCCGGTTTCCTTGACGTGGCTCTTGTAGCTGCTGTTGATGTGCTGCGTCATCTGGACCATCTTGCGGGCCACCACCTTGGTGTAGAGGCTGTCGTCCGCGAAGTTGGCGCCGGCATGGCAGTAGGTGCAGCCCTGCTCGGGCGAGACCCAGGCGGTCATGGCCACCATCAGACGGGTGAACTCACCCACGCTGAGGTCGCCCAGCACCTGCACGTTCTGGTAGACCGCGCCGGCCTTGGGGCCGGAGGCATCGGCCGGCGGCTGGGCCTCGGGCACCACGTTGGCCTTGTCGAGCTCGACCAGGGCGCGCGGGTTGTAGACCTGGACCATGCCGGTGCCCCGGTAACCGTGCTGCACGGTTTCCATGGGCGGGCGCTCGCAGGCGGCCAGCAGCGTGAGGGAGGCCAGTGCCGCCAGGCCAAGCCAGCGGCGGGTGCGGGATGTCGTGTTCATCACTTGCCTCCGTTCATGAGGGCCGGGTCCATGACCTCGGGGAAGACGGCCGGGTAGGGCGGCGCCACGCCGTGCTTGATCGCCCACAGGTACCAGTTGTCCACCACGGTGCCGGTCAGCAGGATGCCGATGCCGCCGGTGAGCGGGCACAGCACCGCGAACCACCAGGCCCAGCGGTGAATGGATTCCATGGTGGCGTTGAAGCCCATGGTCCAGCGCCAGAACAGGGCAGCGCGCTCGCTGGCGGTGCCGCGGTCGGTGATCTGCTCGATCTCGCGTTCACCGCCGTAGCGGCCGACCGCCAGGATGGTGGCGCCGTGCATCGCGAACAGCAGGGTGGAGCCGTACAGGAAGGCGATGGAGAGCGCGTGGAACGGGTTGTAGAACAGGTTGCCGTAGCGCAGGCTGAAGGCGGCCGTCCAGTCCAGGTGGGGGAAGATGCCGAAGGGCACGGCCTCGGCCCAGCTGCCCATCAGCACCGGGCGGAAGAGGCCCAGCACCAGGAACAGCCAGATGGCCGCCGCAAAGGCCCATGGCACGTGGGTGCCCATGCCCAGCTCGCGGGCGCGGCGGTAGGTGCGGGCCCACCACAGCAGGATGGAGACGGTCAGGAACGAGCCGACGATCTGCCACCAGCCGCCCTGGTTGAGCGGTGCCAGGCCCAGGCCGTTTTCCGGTCCCGGGGGCTCCAGCGACAGCCAGAAGAGCTGGCGCACGAACTGGATCGGGTCGTAATTGACCGAGGCCAGCATGTTGAAGCCGATGATGTTGAAAGCCAGCAGTCCGAGGATCAGCGAGGCCAGGCCAAGGCCGCCCAGGTAGATCGGTCCGATCTGGGCGTTGCCCAGGCGACCGAACAGGTGGACGATGGCCGGCACCTTGCCGGTGCGCGGGCTGTTGCCGTGTCCCAGCGGCACGCCGTGGTGCAGCGGGCCCACGGCCTGGACCGTGGTGAAGAGGTTCTGGTATTGCGCCATGGTGTTCTCCCTGGGGTTAGGTCAGCGGCCACTGCGACCAGATGGGCAGGTTCAGCCACCAGCCCCACCACTCGGGCCATCCACGGCTCCAGAACGGACCGCTGATGACGATGCACAGGGCACTGAACAGCACGGCCGCCAGCGCCAGGAACAGGCCCAGCCGGTGGATGCCCAGGGTGCCCACCGAGTAGCCGATGATGTCGCGGAAGAAGGTGTCTTCGTGTTCGGGCGTCTTCACTTCGGTGCCGGGCGCCGGGTTGGTGGCCGACAGCACCAGGGCGCCGTGCAGCGAGAGCGCGAAGGTGGTGGCGAAGAAGAAGCTGACCGCCAGCATGTGCGCCGGGTTGTAGTGGAAGTGCAGGTACTGGTAGCCCACGTTGGAGACCCAGTCCAGGTGGCTGAAGATGCCGTAGGGGAAGCCGTGTCCCCAGGCGCCCAGCAGCACCGGCCGCACCACCACCAGGGTGAAGTACGCCAGGATGGCCACCGAGAAGGCCACAGGCACGTGGTAGCCCATGCCGAGTTTTCGGCAGATCTCGACTTCTCGCAGTGCCCATGAGCCGAAGGCGCCGAGGGCGCAGACGGTGATGAGCTGCCACAGGCCGCCTTCCATCAGCGGCGCGAAGCGCAGGCCGTAGGAAAGATCGGGGGGCGCGATGCTGATCTGCCAGAGGTTCCAGGTCGGTCCCTGCGATGCACCCCAGAGGATCATCGCGGTGCCCAGGAGCGTGAAGAACAGGGTCGTCACGCCGAAGAAGCCGACATAGAACGGCCCCACCCAGAAATCGAACAGGTCGCCGCCTACCAAGGTCCCGCCTCGAACCCGGTATTTCTTTTCAAAATTGAGCATAGCCATGATGCGGCCCTCCTGTCTCAGGTGGATGGAGTTCTTTGTGCTGGTGCGAAAGTCGGTGCGGTGCAGGTGCCGGACCGGCCCGTTGTGACGGACCGGCACCTGCGTGCCGCGATGACAGTCAGGTCTTGGCTGCCGGGGTGGCAGCAGGCATGACTGCCGCTGACGCCGCCTTGGCCTTGGGACCGTCGAGCCAGTTGAACTTGTTCGTGCTCAGCAGAATGAGGTGGATCATTGCTGCCAGCGTGAACAGGAAAACGCCTTGGACGACCATCGCGCGCAGCGGGTCGTAGAGTCGCCAGATTCGCCACATGATGTGTGCTCCTTAGATGATGTGAGACATGAGGGTGTAGACCGCCGCGTGGACGCCCGAAAAGATGCTGGCCTTGTGCTCCGCCCCTGGCAGCCACACTTGCCAATGCAGGCCAACGAGTTGGCCCAGCACGGCAAGAGACAGCAGCAGCAGGAAACAGGGCGCAAAGATCAGCAGGAAAGACAGCTTGTCTTCCTTGCGTGATGCCTTCTGGGCCGCAAAAGTCAGGTCGTTCATGGCAGTTCTCCACTCATCGGTTGGGTTGGGCTATGGAATCAGAGCCAGGGCCGCCAGAACCACACCAGCAGGTGGGCCACCACGGCAATCGCCGTGAAACCCACAAAGCCTTGCATGTAGTACTGGTGGAACTCCTGAGCCTCGTCGTCCGTCAGGCCGGATATGGATGTCCGTTGTGACATGTGATGCTCCTTCTCAATAAGGCCTCATGGCCTGCGTTGCGCCCAACCCGCGCAACCTGGGCAGCCAGGGCGAAATGCCCTGACATCTCTTGGGGGAGCCGGCGGCGTTCATGCCGGGGCTCCCAGGCCGAGCTCGCGCCCGGCGTTGTTCACATGACTGGTGTCGACCTGGGCCGCGCCGGCCTGGCGGGCCTGCCGCTCCGAGCCGTCGCGCAGCCGGCGTGCGGCCGAGATCTGCACCAGCACCGGCTGCAGCGCCACGATGGCCTGCAGGCGGGCGTGGGCAGCGTCGTCCCAGGGGGTCTGTGCGTTGTCGTCGGCACCGGCCGTGCCGTCGGCCAGGCGGGCCGGTGTGGCCTCGCCCCGGTCCATGTCGGAGGCCAGCGGCAGGATGTGGAACAGCGCGTCGAACAGCGCGTTGCACACTTCCTGGATCAGGTAGGTCGCACCGCTGTAGCCCATGAAGGGGGTGCCGGTGTGGCGGCGGATGATGGCGCCGGGAAACGAAGCCGGTATGAAGGCCGAGCGCATCGGGCCCTGGCTGCCGGCTTCGGCCAGGTACATGCGTTCGTTGTAGCTGCCGAACAGGATCAGCGGCATCTTCTGCTGCACCATCTCGCGCACGGCGGCGTTGTCGGTCTTTTCGCCCGCCTTGCGTGACACCGCGAAGCGGCAGGGCAGGCCCATCTCGTCTTCGAGGAAGTGGCGCAGGCCGCGGGCATAGGTCTCGCCGGCCACCACCGCAAAGCTGGCGGTGGCAAAGAAGTCCTGGGTGACGCTGCGCCAGAGGTCCCACACCGGCTTGATGGTGGTGTGCTTCTCGCGCTCGATGAAGGGCTCCGGGTCCAGGCCCAGCAGCTCGCCGAGCGTGCGCAGGAACTGGGTGGTGCTGTGCAGGCCGATGGGGGCCTGCAGGTAAGGGCGCTCCAGCACCTCGCAGAGCTGGCGACCGAACTCGCGGTACATGCAGATGTTCACGTCCGCTTCGACCAGGCGCGACACCTCGGAGAGGTGGCTGCCCAGCGGGAACACCATGTTCACCTCGGCGCCGATGCCCTGCACCAGGCGGCGGATCTCGGCCAGATCGCTCGGGCTGTTGAAGGTGCCGTAACACGGGCCGATGATGTTGACCCTGGGCTTTTCACCAGCCGGGCGCTCGGCCAGCGGGGTGCGGGCCGGCACCTTCTTCATGCCGTACTCGCTCCACAGCCAGGTCATGGCGCGGTTGGCGCACTGCCACTGGTCTTCGTCGATGGTGCGGGGCAGGAAACGCATCAGGCCGGTGCCTTCGGGGGTGACGCCGCCACCGATCATCTCGGCGATGGAGCCGGTCACCACCACGGCGGGCAGCTCGGGGTCGAGCACCGCGTGGGCCCGCTTCATGGCGCCTTCGGTGCCTTCGCGGCCCAGCTGTTCTTCGGCCAGGCCGGTGACCACGATGGGCAGCTCGTGCGGGGGCAGGGCGTCGGTGTAGTGCAGCACGCTGGTCACCGGCAGGTTCTCGCAGCCCACCGGGCCATCGATGACCACCTGCAGGCCCTTGATGGCGGTGAACACATACACGGCACCCCAGTAGCCGCCAGCGCGATCGTGGTCGAGAACTAGCATCAGCCCATCTCCTCGGCTTTGCGCTTTTTGGCCTGCTTGTCGAGCATGCGGCGGTTGTCCTTGCGGAACTCCGGGTGCTCGACCGGCACGCCTTCCCAGACGCCGGCGCGGTCGCCCTGGCCGACGTTGCCGAAGAAGTCGGCCATGGCGTCGAAGCGGTGCTGGTTGGCCATGGCGGCGTTGATCACCTGCACCAGCGAACCGGCACCGGCCACGCCCATGAGCGGGCGGGCCGAGATCAGGTTGGTGTAGTACAGCGAAGGGATGCGGGCCTGCTTGGCCGCCTGCACCACCGGGGTGGTGCCGATGGCCAACTGGGGCTGGTATTCGCGCACGGCGGCCAGGTCCTGTTCGAGGGAGGCGCGGAACTGCACCTGCACGCCCTTGGCGCGCAGCCAGTCGGCGTCGGCCTGGTTCCAGGGGGTGGCCGGGCAGGCGCTGCCGACGTAGCGCAGGTCGGCACCGCAGTCCACCAGCAGGCGGCCCACCAGCAGTTCGGAGCCTTCGTAGCCGGAGAGGGTGATGCGACCCTGGATGGTCTGTTGCGACAGCACGCCGCGGATGGCACCCAGCGTGGCGTTGCGGGCGGCGTCGATCCGGTCCTGCGAGACACCTGCTGCCGCGCCGATGGCGCCCAGCCACTCGTGCGTGCCGTCGATGCCCACCGGCGCCGAGCCCACCACGGGTCGGCCGGCGGCCTGGAACTCGCGGACGCTGGCGGTGTAGAAGGGGTGGATGGCGGCCACGGCCACGCCGTCGAGCGCGGCATACAGCTCGCGCCATTCGCGGGTCGGCACCGTGGCACCCACCGCGAGGCCCATGGGCGCGATCATCTGGCCGATCAGCATCGGGTCGGCCGGGAACATTTCACCCAGCAGCGTGATGGCCGGCAGGCTCTGGCGGCCACGGCGCGGTGCCTGCACCGGCCCGGCCATGATCTCTTCCCGGGCAAACCGCAGCATGGCGCCGGACAGCACGTCCTTGGCCTCGGCATGGGTCGGCACGCCGAAGCCGGGCACGTCGATGCCGATGACGCGCACGCCGTCGATCACCTTGGGCAGCAGCTGCAGCGGCACGCCGCTGGCGGTGGGCACGCACAGGTTGATGACCACGATGGCGTCGAGCTGGGTCGGGTCGGCGATGGCGTGCACCGCCTCGCGGATGTCCTCGAACAGCTTGCCGGTGACCAGCGTCTCGCTGTTGAAGGGCACGTAGCCCACGCTGCGGCGGGCACCGTAGAAGTGGCTGGTGAAGGTCAGGCCGTACACGCAGCAGGCCGAACCGGACAGGATGGTGGCGGTGCGGCGCATCCGCAGACCCACCCGCAGCGAACCGAAGGCCGGGCACATGCTCTGCGGCTGGTCGTGCGGACCGGCGTCGGGGTTCTTGGGGTAGTCCTGGGCGTACTGCTGCAGCACGTCGCTCTTGCCGGCCTGGCGGGCCGCGGCCAGCAGGGTCTCGCCGCCGCTG
The DNA here is from genome assembly GCA_013823485.1 of Comamonadaceae bacterium. GTDB lineage: Bacteria > Pseudomonadota > Gammaproteobacteria > Burkholderiales > Burkholderiaceae_C > Hydrogenophaga. The sequence continues at coordinate 33,589 of PNMF01000005.1, read as the reverse complement.
TGGCAGCCCATGCCATCGCCCTCGATGGCCGTGGGCACTTTCAGGGGAACGATGGGGATGGTGGTGCCGCTCATGGATCAGTCCTCGTCGTAGATGACTTCAAGGCTGGGGCGGCTGGTGTCGGTCTTGCCGCACATGTCGAACTGCGTGGCCGGCTCCAGCACGTAGTCGCGGCCGGTGGCGGAGGCCGAGAACAGGCCCAGCAGGGCGTCCTGGCTCAGCGGGCTGGGCTTGTTGGGCACCGAGGTGGCCACGTTGCTGGCCAGCTCGGCGAACATGGGGCCCCAGGGCGAATCGGGCCGGCCGATGATTTCGTAGCTGGCGCTCTTGCGGCGGATGTCGTCGTTGGCCGGGATGGTGGAGAGCACCGGGATGCCCACCGCCTGGGCGAAGGCCGATGCCTCGCCGGTGCCGTCGTCGCGGTTGATGACCATGCCGGCCACCCCCACGTTGCCGCCGAGCTTGCGGAAGTACTCCACCGCGCTGCACACGTTGTTGGCCACATACAGCGACTGCAGGTCGTTGCTGGCCACCACGATCACCTTCTGGCACATGTCGCGGGCAATCGGCAGACCGAAGCCGCCGCACACCACGTCGCCCAGGAAGTCGAGCAGCACGTAGTCGAAGCCCCACTCGTGGAAGCCGAGCTTTTCCAGTGTCTCGAAGCCGTGGATGATGCCGCGGCCGCCGCAGCCGCGACCGACCTCGGGGCCACCGAGTTCCATCGCGTAGACGCCGTCGCGCTTGAAGCACACGTCACCGATCTGCACCGCCTCGCCGGCCAGCTTCTTCTTGCTGCTGGTCTCGATGATGGTGGGGCAGGCCCGGCCGCCGAACAGCAGGCTGGTGGTGTCGCTCTTGGGGTCGCAGCCGATCAGCAGCACCTTCTTGCCCTGCTGCGCCATCATGTAGCTCAGGTTGGCCAGCGTGAAGCTCTTGCCGATGCCGCCCTTGCCGTAGATGGCAATGATCTGGGTTTCTTTCTTGACCTCGCCGGTGTGCACCGGATCGGGTTCGATGGAAGCCTCCTGCCGCAGCCGCTCCTGGAAGTGGACCGGATGGGTTTTGAGTTCAGGTGCGTTCATGCGTTGCTCCAGTCGAGGACCATCTTCAGACACAGCGGGTCGCCGAACGCCGCCTCGTAGGCCGCGTGGGCGCGGACCGGTGATTCGGTGTGGGTGATCAGCCCTTCCAGGCTCAGGCGGCCGGTGTTGACCAGTTCGGTGACGGCCAGCAGGTCGGCGCGCTTCCATTCGGCGGCCACGCGGATCGTGGCCTCGCGCATGAAGGCCGGTGCGTAGGCAAAGGAGAGGTCCTGGCGGTAGAAGCCGGCCAGCACCACCTCGCCGCCCTTGACCAGGCGGGGAATGACGGTGTGCAGCACGCCGGAGTCGCCGCTGACGTCGTAGATGGCGTTGTATTTCGCGGTGGTGTCCTCGTCCGGGTGCACCACGGTGTAGCCCTCGGCGCCGCTGCGGCGGGCAGCCTGGGTTTCCCAGACCACCGGGGCCGGTGCACCGGCGGCCACCGTCAGGCGGGCCAGCAGGCGGCCCATGACACCGTGGCCGACGATCAGGTCGGGCGGCGTGCCGGGTTCGCGGGTGCCGCCGTGGCTCACCGTGTGGTAGGCGGTGGCGGCCAGGGCCAGCAGCACCGCCGAGGCGCCCTGGGCATTGCCGTCGGGTGCCAGGCGGACCACGCGGTCGGCCGGCACCACCAGGCGCGAGCCGGCGCCGCCGAACAGGTTGTGCACGCCTTCAAAGCTGTAGGAGCCGGGCACGAACACCCGGTCGCCCAGGGCCGGGGCCTGGCGGCCGGTCAGATCGCCATGCACCCGCACCACGCGGCCCACCGTCTCGTAGCCGGGCACCAGCGGGTAACCCATGCCGGGGAAGGGGGGCATGCTGCCGTCCCAGAGCAGGCGCTCGGTGCCGGTGCTGATGCCGCTGTACTCCACCTGCACCTCCACGTCGCCCGGCTGCGCCGCCCGCAGGGGCAGCGACCGCACCGAAAGCTGGCACGGTTGCTGGAAGACGATGGCGGCGGCGTTCATGGTGTGTATTTATTGGTTGACAGAATGTAGTGTCATTCTTTATTGACACTTGTGCCGGGTTCCAAGGGTAAACACCTAGTCTTTTGTCCTGACAGCAGGGTCGCGTGCACCGGTTGGTGGCCTGAAAGGCGACGAACCCCCTCAAAACCGGCCTCGGTCATGAGGTGCATCAGCTCGGCCGGGGTGCGCAAGCGGCCCGATCCCATGGCCAGCAGGTAGAAGTGGAAGTACGGGTCTGGGGTGGCGGGCTGCCCGTCGACCTCGGCCATCGGCTCGGCCAGCAGCAGTTCCCCGCCCACCGGCAGGGCGTCGTGAATGGCGCGCAGCAGCCGGCGAACGGCGGCATCGGGGTGGTCATGGGCGACCCGCACCAAGGTGACCAGGTCGGCCCCCCGGGGCAGCGGGTCGTGCAGGAAGCTGCCGGGGTGACACGCAATGCGCGCGCTCAGCCCGTCCGATGCGATGCGCTGCGCCGCCAGGGCCGACACCGGTGGCAGGTCCAGATGCATCAGCGACAGGTGGGGGTAGCGGCGCGCCAGCGCACAGACCCAGCCGCCCAGGCCGCCGCCGACGTCCAGCACCTGGCGGTGGCGGCTGAAATCGTGGCTGTCCAGCATTTCGTCGATGACGAAGCGCTGCGAACTGGCCATCAGCGCCGAATAGCGCGCGAACTGGTCGCTGGGGGCTGCCGGCTGGGCGCTGCCGTCCTGGTGGTCGGTGTAGGGCCACCAGGCGTGCATCTGGGCACCGTCCGGGTCGCGCAACAGGGCCAGCGGGTCGTGCAGGTCGCGGTAGAGGGTGGCGTTGTGTTCCACCATGTCGCGGATGCCGGCGTGCACCGCCAGCGGTGCCCCGAGCGGGCCCAGGCCGTAACGGCGCTCGCCGCGCGGCTCCAGCAGGCGCAGGGCCACCGCCGAATCGAGCAGGCGCTGCAGGTGCGGCGCCGGCACGCGGGCGCGGGCGGCGATTTCTTCCAGGGTGTGGGGCCGCTGTGCCAGGCGTTCAAACAGTTGCAGCCGCACGCAGCCCAGCAGCACCTGCGAATGCACGAACCCCGCCATGAGGTCGAACAGCTCGCGGGAGCGGCGGCGCACCAGCCAGCGCGTGAACACGCTGCGGCCGGCCCAGCGGCCCAGGGCCGGGCTGGTCATCCAGCGGTCGACCTGCCGGGCCCAGCGTTCGCTCCAGCCGCTGGCGGCCGCCGGGGGCGTGGCGGGTTGCAGTGCGCTCATGGGTGAATGGCCGGGCGGTCGGGCGGTCGGGCGGGCGGCGCTTCAGGCCACGGCCGGACGGTGCATGACGCGGGTGGGCCGGCGGCGCTCGCGTTCGATACGTTCGCTGGTGGCCGGCGGGATCAGCCGTGCCGCTTCGTGCAGCACCAGCGCCTGCATGGCGCGGCGGGCCGGACCGGCCGGCACCGAGTCGACCGCGGCCGACATGAGCGCCTGAAAGTGGTCCATGGCGCCGCCCAGACCGAGGTCGCTGGCGGCGCTGGGCCGATGGTGCGTGGCGTCCTGGCCGGCGGGCTTGCCGAGCTGTTCGGACTCCATCAGCACATCGCGGATGTCGTCGGCCACCTGGTAGGCCTCACCCAGGCATTCGCCCAGGGCGCGCCAGCCGGCCGGGTCGGCCCCGGCGGCCAGGGCCCCGGCACAGGTGGAGGCGACGAACAGGGCGCCGGTCTTGGCGCGCTGGTAGGCGGCCAGTTCCACCTGGGGCTCGCATTCCCAGGCCTGGCCGGCCACGATGCCGTCGGGGGCGCCGGTGCCGGTGCACACCAGCTGCAGCAGGCCGGGCAGGCGGTCGATGTGTTCGGGCGACAGCCGGGCGCCGTGGGCCAGCGCCTGGTAGGCCAGCACGATCAGGGCGTCGCCGGTCAGCAGGGCCAGCGGCTCGCCATAGAGCCGGTGCACCGTGGGCTGGCCGCGCCGGGTGTCGGCGTCGTCGAAGGCGGGCATGTCGTCGTGCACCAGCGAGGCGCAGTGCAGCAGCTCGATGGCCACCGCCGCCGCGTCGCTCAGGGCCGGGGCGCTGTCGCCGCAGGCCCGGGCCACAGCCAGGCACAGCTGCGGACGGATGCGGGCGCCGCCCGGAAACACCGCGTGCCGCATGGCCGCCAGCAGCCGGGGCGGGGCGCTGGGGCTGTGGGCCCGCAACAGTTGCGATTCGAGCGCTGGCTGTATGCGTGACATCAGGTCCATGGCGGCCTCGGTGGTGGTGCTGTCAAAGGAATTCGACAGATCAAGTGTCAATCTAACATGACACTTCGGAATGTCAATGAACTTTTGCAGTCCGTTTTGAACGCCGCTCCGGCCACCAGCGGCGGTTTGTGTCATCTGAACGGGTGTGGTACAAGTGTCAACTCAAATTGACACGCCATGTCGGCATGCCAAGGCCCCACCCGAGGAACACCCGTTGAACACACCCGGTCTGGTGCTGGAATCGGTGGCTTGCACGCGCGGCGGGCGCACCCTGTTTGAAGGGCTGGACCTGACGCTCTCGGCCGGGCAGTGGCTGCAGGTGCGCGGTGCCAACGGGGCCGGCAAGACCAGCCTGCTGCGGCTGGTCAGCGGGCTGCTGCCACCGAGTGCCGGCGAGGTGCGCTGGCGCGGCGAGCCGGTGGCCGGCCAGCGCGACCGCTGGTGCCGCGAACGCCTGTACCTGGGCCACGAGGCGGCCCTCAAGGACGACCTGGACCCGCTGGAGAACCTGCAGTCGGCCAGCCTGCTGGCCGGCTGGCCCGCCAGCCGTGCCGAGGCCCGCGCCGCCCTGACCGACGCCGGTCTGCGGGGCTGCGAACGCACACCGGTGCGGCGCCTGTCGCAGGGCCAGCGTCGCCGCTGCGGCCTGGCCCGCCTGCTGCTCTCGCGCAGCACGCCCCTGTGGGTGCTGGACGAACCTTTCAACGCGCTCGATGCCGACGCCTGCCGCTGGCTGTCCGAACGCCTGGGCGAACACCTGCAACGCGGTGGCCTGCTGGTGCTCACCAGCCACCAGAGCGTGCCGCTGCCACCGCCGGCCCGGGAGCTGCAGCTGTGAACACACTCGCCACCGCGGCCGACCACGCTGCGCCGGACGCGGCCTTGCCCGGCCTGTTCGATGGCCTGCGTGCGGTCTTCCAGCGCGATCTGCGCATCGCCCTGCGCCGCCGCTCCGACACCCTGGCCGCGCTGGTCTTCTTCGTGCTGGTGGTGAGCCTGTTCCCGCTCGGCGTCGGGCCGGAGCCGGGCCTGCTGCGCACCATGGCCCCGGGGGTGGTGTGGGTGGCGGCCCTGCTGGCCTGCACGCTGCCGCTCTCGCGCCTGTTCGCCGACGACCATGCCGACGGCACGCTGGAGCTGCTGCTGCTCTCGCCGCACCCGCTGGCCCTGCTGGTGCTGGGCAAGGTGGCCGCGCACTGGGTGGCCGGCGTGCTGCCGCTGGTGCTGGTGGCGCCGGTGCTGGCGCTGCAGTTCGGCCTGCCGGCCTCGGCCATCGGGGTGCTGGTGGCTTCATTGCTGCTGGGCTCGCCGGTGCTCAGCCTGGTGGGCTCGCTCGGCGCTGCGCTGACCCTGGGCCTGCGCGGCGGCGGGGTGCTGATGTCGCTGCTGGTGCTGCCGCTGCTGGTGCCCGTGCTGATTTTCGGGGCCGGCGCGGTGCAGGCCCATCTGGCCGGGCTGGACGTGGTCGGCCATTTTTCGCTGCTGGGGGCGCTGCTGCTGCTGGCCCTGCTGGCGGCCCCCGCCGTGACCGGCGCAGCCTTGCGCATTGCCCTGGAGTGAGCCCATGACCCGCATCAACCTGTTCCATTTCGCGGCGCCGGCCCGCTTCCATGCGCTGGCCGGGCGGCTGGTGCCGTGGTTCGGCTCGGCCGCCGTCGTGCTGGCGGCGCTTGGTCTGTATGTGGGCTTCTTCGTGGCGCCCAGCGATGCCCAGCAGGGCGAGGCCTACCGGATCATCTATGTGCATGTGCCGGCGGCCTGGATGTCGATGTTCGTGTACCTGGTCATGGCGGTCTGGGCCGGGGTGGGGCTGGTCTTCAATGCCCGGCTGGCCAGCGTGATGGCGCTGGCCCTGGCCCCCACCGGTGCGCTCATGACCTTCCTGGCGCTCTGGACCGGCGCCCTCTGGGGCCAGCCCACCTGGGGCACCTGGTGGGTGTGGGACGCCCGCCTGACCTCCGAGCTGGTGCTGCTGTTCCTCTACATCGGCTTCATGGCGCTGCACGGCGCCATCGACGACCCGCGCCGCGCCGATCGCGCCGCCGGCCTGCTGGCGCTGGTGGGCGTGGTCAACCTGCCCATCATCTATTTCTCGGTGCAGTGGTGGAACACGCTGCACCAGGGCGCTTCCGTCACGCTGAACAAGGCGCCCAGCATGGCCACGCCGATGCTGCTGGGCATGCTGCTCATGTCGCTGGCGGCCTGGGCCTATTGCATCGCCATGGGCCTGGCGCGGGCCCGTGTGCTGCTGCTGGAACGCGAACGCCACACCGAATGGGCCCGGGCGGCCCTGCACCCATCTGCGGAGGCCGCATGAACCACGTTGTCGAATTCCTGGCCATGGATGGCCATGGTCTGTATGTCTGGGGATCGCTGGGCATGTGTGCTGCCGTGCTGGTGGCCGAGATGGCGCTGCTGCGGCTACGCCGGCGCCTGCTGGAGCGCGCCATGCAGGACGAGATTGACGACGGCGTGGGCGTGTCCGCGCCCGATCCGTCCCGGCTGCATGGAGGCCGGGCATGACGCCGCGCCGCCGCCGCGCGCTGGCCCTGCTGGTGGGCCTGGGCACCGTGGGCGCTGCCAGTGCCCTGGTGCTGAATGCCTTCCGCAGCAATCTGGTGTTCTTCTACAGCCCGACCCAGGTGGCGGCCAGCGAGGCGCCGCGCAAGCGCAGCTTCCGGGTCGGCGGCCTGGTCGAGGAGGGCAGCGTGGTGCGCGAGCCGCAGGGCCTGACCATCCGCTTTGCCGTCACCGACACGGTGCAGCGAGTGCCGGTGAGCTACACCGGCCTGCTGCCCGACCTGTTCCAGGAGGGCAAGGGCGTGGTGGCGCAGGGCCGGCTCGGTGCCGATGGCGTGTTCCGCGCCGATCAGGTGCTGGCCAAGCACGATGAAAACTACATGGCACCCGAAGCCGCCGACGCACTGGCCCGTGCCCGCGCCGGCCAGACCGTGGTCGCCCCGGAGGGCCGCCCATGATCCCCGAGCTCGGTCATTTCGCGCTGGTGCTGGCCCTGGTGCTGGCGCTGGTGCAGTCGGTGCTGCCCCTGTGGGGTGCCCACAGCGGCAACAGCGCCTGGATGCGGCTGGCCACCCCGGCGGCCACCGCGCACTGCCTGCTGCTGCTGGTGTCGTATGGCTGCCTGACCCATGCCTTCATCACGCACGACTTTTCGGTGCAGCTGGCGGCGCAGCATTCGCACACCGCCTTGCCGCTGGTCTACCGCATCACCGCCGTGTGGGGCAACCACGAAGGCTCGATCCTGCTGTGGTCGCTGGTGCTCTCGCTCTGGACCTTCGCCGTGGCGCACCGCAGCGCCGCGCTCGACCTGCCGATGCGCGCCCGGGTGCTGGGCGTCATGGGCCTGATCAGCGTGGGCTTCCTGCTGTTCACCCTGTTCACCTCCAACCCCTTCCTGCGGCTGGCCGTGCCGCCGCTGGACGGGCAGGACCTGAACCCGCTGCTGCAGGACCCGGGCATGGCCATCCACCCGCCCATGCTCTACATGGGTTACGTGGGCTTCGTGGTGGCCTTTGCCTTCGCGGTGGCGGCCTTGCTGGCCGGCCGGCTCGATGCCGCCTGGGCGCACTGGTCGCGGCCCTGGACGCTGCTGGCCTGGATGTTCCTGACCGTGGGCATTGCGCTTGGCAGCTTCTGGGCCTACTACGAGCTGGGCTGGGGCGGCTGGTGGTTCTGGGACCCGGTGGAAAACGCCTCCTTCATGCCCTGGCTGGTCGGCACGGCGCTGATCCATTCGCTGTCGGTGTCGGAGAAGCGGGGCGCCTTCCGGCGCTGGACCGTGCTGCTGGCCATCCTGGCGTTTTCGCTCTCGCTGCTGGGCACCTTCATCGTGCGCTCGGGCGTGCTGAGCTCGGTCCATGCGTTTGCCACCGACCCGGCGCGGGGCGTGTTCATCCTGGCCTTCCTGGTGCTGGTGGTGGGCGGCTCGCTGACGCTGTTCGCCTGGCGGGCGCCCGCCATCAGTGCCGGTGACCGCTTCGAGCCGGTCAGCCGCGAGTCCTTCCTGCTGGCCAACAATGTGCTGCTGCTCACCGCGGCCGCTGCCGTGCTGCTGGGCACGCTCTACCCGCTGGTGGTCGATGCGCTGGGGCAGGGCAAGCTGTCGGTCGGCGCGCCGTACTTCCAGGCCGTGTTCGTGCCGCTCATGGCACCGGCCCTGTTCCTGATGGGGCTCGGCCCGCTGGCCCGCTGGCGCAGTGCCAGCCTGCCCGACCTGGCCTTGCGCCTGCGGGCCGCCGCGCTGGTGGCGGTGGCGGTGGCCACGGTCACCGCCCTGCTGCTGGGCAGCTGGACACCGCTGTCCGCGCTCGGCCTGCTGATGGCGGCCTGGGTGGCGGCCAGCACGCTGGCCGGTGCCTGGCAGCGGCTCAGCGACCACCCCGGCCCGGGCTGGCGCCGTCGCGTTCAGGCCCAGAGCGGTGCCTGGTGGGGCCTGCAGCTGGCCCACCTGGGCGTGGCGGTGTTCGTGGCCGGCGTGACCGTGGTCAGCAGCCTGAGCACCGAATCGGACGTGCGCATGGAGCCGGGCCAGACAGTGGAAGCCGGCGGCCACCGCTTCACGCTGCGCGGCGTGGAGCTGGTGCAGGGGCCCAACTACACCGCCGCGCGCGCCACCATCGACGTGGTGCGCGACGGCAATGCGGTGGCGACCCTGTTGCCCGAGCGCCGCATCTACACCGTCAGCCGCATGCCCATGACCGAAGTCGCGATCGACCGGGGCGTGCTGCGCGACCTGTACGTGGCCCTGGGGGAGCCGGTCAGCGGCACCGCCTGGAGCGTGCGCCTGCACCACAAGCCGCTGGTCAACTGGATCTGGGGCGGCTGCCTGTTCATGGCGCTGGGTGGCCTGCTGGCCGCCGCCGACCGGCGTTACCGCCCGGCGCGCCGCACCCGCGAGGCCGAGCGGCCCGGGCCGGTGGTGCCGCAGGGCCAGGCGGCGTCGCGGGGGCTGGCATGAAGCGCTTCCTGTGGCCGCTGCTGGTGTTCGTCGGGCTGGTGGCGCTGCTGGGCGCCGGCCTGATGAAGAACCCGCGCGAGGTGCCCTCGCCGCTGGTGGGGCGCAGCGCACCCGCCTTCAGCCTGCCCACGCTGGCCGATCCGGCGCAGCAGCTCGGGCCGGAGCAGTTGCGCGGCCGGGTCTGGGTGCTCAATGTGTGGGCCTCGTGGTGCGTGGCCTGCGAGGCCGAGCACCCGGTGCTGGTCGACATGGCCCGCCGCACCGACGTGACCCTGGTCGGCCTGAACTACAAGGACAAGCGCGAGGCCGCGCTGGTCTGGCTGGGTCGGCACGGCAACCCCTACCGGGCCAGCCTGCTGGATGCCGACGGGCGTGTCGGCCTCGATCTGGGTGTGTACGGCGTGCCGGAAACCTATGTCATCGACCGCGATGGCGTGATCCGCCACAAGCACACCGGGGCGGTCACGCCCGAGGTGGTGCAGGGCACGCTGCTGCCCCTGATACGGCAGCTGGAGGGCTGATGCCATGACACCGATGCGATCCTGGCTGCTGCTGGCCCTGTTCATGGGGGCGTGGGCAACGGCCACCGCGCAGGAGCGCGCGGTGCGCCCCCCGGTCACCGACCCGGTGCTCGAAGCCCGCGTGCTGAAGGTGGCCGAGGAGCTGCGCTGCCTGGTCTGCCAGAACGAGACCGTGGCCGCCAGCCAGGCCGAACTCGCGGTGGACCTGCGCGACCAGATCCGGCGCCAGCTCACCGAGGGCCGCACCGAAGCCGACATCCAGCGCTTCATGGTCGAGCGCTATGGCGACTTCGTGCTCTACCGCCCGCCCCTGAAGGCCAGCACCGTGCTGCTGTGGGTCGGGCCGTTCGTGCTGCTGCTGGTCGGCCTGCTGGCCCTGTGGCGTCAGCTGCGCCTGCAGGCCCGGCGCGAAGAACCGCCCTTGTCGGCGGCCGAATGGGAACGCGCCCGCCGCTTGCTGGGCCCGCAGGGAGATCGACCATGACCGCTTTTGTCGCACTGGCCTTGCTGTTGCTGGCCGCTTCGCTGTGGCCGTTGCTCGGCAGCCTGAACGGGCGGCGCAGCCCGCGTCCGCATTCGGTGCAGGCCAGTGCCGCTCCGGTGGCGCTGCTGCGCGAGCAGCATGCCCGCATCGAGGCGGAACACCGCGCCGGCCAGATCGACGAGACCGCCTATGCGCGCGCCCAGGCCGACCTGGCGCGGCGGGTGCTGGAAGCCAGCGCCCAGGCCGAACCGCCCGACCAGACCGCCTACCGGCTGGTCACCGCCGGCGTGCTGCTGCTGGGCGTGCCCTTGCTGGCCACCGCGCTGTACCTGCACCTGGGGCAGCCGCAGGCGGTGCAGACCGAGGCGCAGCGCATCAGCGCATCGCCGCAGGCCACGCTGGCCGATGTCGACGCCATGGTGCGTCAGATGGCCCAGGCCCTGGAGAACCCGCCGGCCGGGCAGGCGCCCGATCCGAATGCGTGGGCCATGCTGGCCCGCACCCAGGCCGGCCTGCAGCGCTGGGCCGATGCCGACCGCTCCCTGCAGCGCGCCCTGGCCCTGCAACCCGATCAGGTGGACTGGCTGGCCGACCGGGCCGACATCCTGGGGCTGGTGGGCACCCCCGGTGCGCCGGCCGAGGCCGCCCGCCTGGTGGCGCGCGCGCTGCAACTGAACCCGGACCACCCCAAGGCGCTGGCACTGGCCGGTGGTACCGCCTGGGAGCGGCAGGACATGGCAGCGGCCGAAGCGCACTGGCGCCGTGCCCGCAGCCAGGTGGCCGACGGCAGCGCCTTCGCCGCCAACCTGGACCGCAGCCTGCAGGCGGTGGCCGAGCGGCGCGGTGCCATCGCATCGCCGGCGGTGCCGCTGGCGGCTGTCGTGGCCACGGCAGGGCCCGCTGCCGCAGCCACCCCCACGCCCACGGCACCGCCGCCGGCCGTGCTGATGGGCCGCATCGAACTCGCTGCGGCGCTGCAGGGCCGCCTGCAGCCGGGCGACACCCTGTTCATCACCGCCCGCGCCGCGCCGTCGCAGAGTGCCGGTGGTGCACCGGCTTCGCGCATGCCGCTGGCCGTGATCCGTCGGCCGGCCACCGCCCAGGCCAGCGATTTCCGGCTCGACGACAGCCTGGCCATGGCCGCCGGCCACAGCCTGTCGAGCCACTTCGCCCAGAAGACGCCGGTGGTGGTGGAAGCGCGCATCAGCCGCTCCGGCCAGGCCCTGCCGCAACCGGGCGATCTGCTCGGCCGCAGTGCGGCATTCACCGCCAGCGCACAGGGTGTGCGGGTGCTGATCGACCGGGTGCAGCCCTGAGGCGCGGCCCGCCCGGGCGCATCAGGCGCATCAGGCGTCGGGGTCGGGCAGGATCAGCGCGGCCACACTGACCGGGTCTTCCTCGTGGGCCAGATGCCCCAGGTCGGGCAGCAGCGCCAGCCGGCCGCGTGCCCAGGGCGCCAGGGCTTCGAGGATGCGAGGCGCATGGGCCGGCGGTACCGTGTGGTCGCGTTCACCCACCACCAGATCGAGCCGCACCGCGAGGCGCGGCAGGTCGGCGGCCAGCCGGGGCAGATCCCAGTTGGCCATCATGGCCAATGCGCCGCGCGCATGGGCCGGGCTGCTGACCAGGCGCTGGTAGAGGGCCTGTCCGGTGGCGTCGAGCTGCGAGCCGGTGCCCTCCAGCAGCCGCGCCAGCACCGTCGGGTCGCGGGCCCGCCAGGCGAACAGCTGCGGCACCAGCGGCAGGGCGGCCATGAGCTTGGCTGCCGGTGAAAACCACTGCCCGGCCAGCCCGCCCAGGGGCAGCAGGGCCGCATTCAGGCCGACGATGCGCTGCGGGTCGGCATGGCCGTCCAGCGCCATCCGCACCGCCACCGCCGCACCGGCCGAATGCCCCACCAGCAGGTCGGGGGGCGGGGTGTCGAGCGCCTGCAGCAGCGCGCCCAGCGCCCGGGCCATGCCGTGCAGACCCAGCTGCGGTGAACCCGCTCCGCCCGGCGGCATGCCGGTGAAGGCATGGCCCGGCAGGTCGACCGCCACCACCGTGGCATGGCGCGCCAGCAGCGGTGCCAGATCGCGCCAGCTGTGGGTGGAGGCGCCGGTGCCGTGCAGCAGCAGGCAGCAGCCCTCGGCGTGGCCTTCGCCGGGCCAGACCTGCACATGCCAGTGCAGGCCGCCGGCCTGCACGAAGCGGCTGCGGTCGGCGTGCGGCCAGCCGGGGCCGTCGCGCTGCCAGTCGAGGTCGTGGGGCATGGGGGCCGACTCAGGGTGACGGGAGCACCGAACGCACCACGGCCGACAGGCCTGTGGCGCCGGCGTGGGGCAGCGGCACATAACGCGCCCCCATGCCCTGGGCCACGCTGCGCGCGGCGTCGGCCGGTTGCGGCGAGGTGTCGATCAGCAGCGCGGTGAGGCCGGTGGCGCGCAGCAGCGCGGCCTGGGTCAGGGCATCGGCCCCGGCCTGGGCGCGGCCGGGGGTGCCGTCGTGGGCGATGTTGGCCCGGCCGTCGGTCAGGAACACCAGCACCGGCGTGTCGCCGCTGCGTTGCAGCTGCAGCGCCAGGGTGCGTGCCGCGTCGATGGCCGCGGCCAGCGGTGTGCCCCCGCCACCGGGCAGGGCGGCCAGCTCGCGTCGGGCGCGGGCCAGTGAGCGGGTGGGCGGCAGCAGCACCTCGGCCTGCTGACCACGAAAGGCCAGTACCGCCACCCGGTCGCGCCGCACATAACAGTCGGCCAGCAGCAGCTCGACCGCACCTTTGGCCTCGGCCAGCCGGTGCAGGGCGGCGGAGCCGGAGGCGTCCACCACGAACACGGTGGTGGTGGGCCGGTGCTGCCGGTGCCGCACCACATGGAAGTCGTCGCGCCTTACCCGCAGCCGCTCGGGCCCGCCGGGCGGACGCCGCAGCGTCTGCCACGGTGCCGCCGCCCGCAGGGTGTCCAGCACATGCAGGCGCTGACCGCGCCCGGGGTCGCCCCGGCGGGTGCCCATCGGGCGGCCGCGCGGGGTGTTGCGCAGCACGGCGCCGGCCTGCCCGCTGCCCCGGCTGGGGGGCTGGCCGGCCAGCGTGCCGGCCTGCAGCGCCGCCAGCAGCCCGGTCGGCAGCACGGCGCGCACGGCTTCCACCAGGCGCTCCTGCATCGGGTCGCGGGCGGACGGGTCGGGGGCGTTGTCGGCGGACTCGGTGGTGGGGTCGTCCGGATTGGGTGGCGGTGTGTCCCGGGGGGTGTGGTCGTTGTCCTGGGGTTCACCGGCTTCGGCTTCGGGCTGTTCGGCGCTGGCGTCCGGCTCGGTGGCCTCGGGCGGGCAGCGGGTGGCGCGGTGGGCCAGCACCAGCCGGGCAGCGATCTCGGCATGCGTCTGCGTCACGGTGCGGCTGCCGTCCAGGGCGGCGGCGGCGCGGGCCACCCGGACCGCCATCAGCGGTGCGCGCAGCGAGGCCACGCCCCAGACCAGCGCGGTGGCGCACAGGGCCTGCAGGCAGGCATCGGGCAGCTCGACGCCCGGCAGCCGCAGGCGGGCTGCTGCCACATCGGCGTGGGTCCAGTCGGCGGCGGCATCGGCCGGCGGGGCTTCGCCGGGCGGCCCCGGCCGGATCGACCGCAGGTCCAGGTGCAGCGCCAGCCGTTCGGACAGTGCGGCGGGCAGGACGTCGTCCGGGCTGTCGCTCTCGAGCACGGTCTCGTCCAGGGCCACCAGCAGCCAGCGGGTGGGCTGTCGTTGCGACAGGCCGTCGCGCTGGAGCCGGATCTCGCCGTGGTCCAGCACCGAGGCCAGCAGCGAGGCGACCAGGGTCGGCGTGCGTTCGGCGCTGCCCAGCAGCAGGGTGCCGCCATCGGCGCGGGCCAGCAGGCCGGGCTGCAGCACCGGGCGCGCGGCCTGCAGCGTGGCGGCCAGGTCGAGCCCGCCGAGCAGGGCGGACTCGCCGGCGTGCAGGGGCACCCGCTGCCAGGGGCTGCCGGCGGGCATCAGGCGGCGCAGCAGGGCCAGCCAGGCATCGCGTTCGGGGCCGGCACCGGCGCACAGGTGCAGGCCACCCAGGCCGGCCGGGTCGACGGCCAGCAGCGCCGCCGCCAGTGCCGCATCGGCACCGAGGGCCGGGCGCTCGGTCAGGGTCATGCGCCCATCAGTTCGGACACCGCGCGGTCGACGCGGCTGGTCGAGCCGGTGCTGTCCAGCGGGTTGCGGCGCAGGCGGTGGCGCAGGGCGGGTGCCGCCACGCGCCTGAGGTGGGCATCGCCCACTTCGGCATCGCCGTCGAGCGCGGCCATGGCGCGGGCGGCCCGCATGAGGGTGAGGTCGCCGCGCAGGCCGTCGGTGCCCAGGGCCATGCAGAGCGCCGAGATGCGTTGCCGGGCGGCGTCGGGCACCTGGACCGAGGCCAGCCGCTTGCGGCCGGCGACGATCTGCCGGCGCACGCGCTCGTCTTCCTTCTTCCAGGCTTCGACGAAGGCCGCACGGTCCTGTTCGTAGGCGTCGCGGCGGCGCACCACCTCGACCCGGTCGGCCAGGCCTTCAGGGGTGCGCACCTCCACCGACAGCCCGAACCGGTCGAGCAGCTGTGGCCGCAGTTCGCCTTCTTCCGGGTTGCCGCTGCCCACCAGCACGAAGCGCGCAGGGTGGCGGATGCTCAGGCCCTCGCGCTCGACCACGTTCTCGCCCGAGGCGGCCACGTCGATCAGCAGGTCGACCAGGTGGTCTTCCAGCAGGTTGACCTCGTCGATGTACAGAAAGCCCCGGTGCGCCTGGGCCAGCAGGCCGGGCTCGAAGGCCTTGACCCCCTGCGACAGCGCGCGCTCCAGGTCGAGCGCACCGACCACCCGGTCTTCGGTGGCGCCCAGCGGCAGGTCGACCACCGGGACCGGAATGGTGTGGGTGCGCGGCGCGCGGCCTTCGGGCTTGAGGGCCGCGCACTGCTCGCAGCGGCTGGAGGTGTCGGCCGGGTCACAGCCGTAACGGCAGCCGGCCACCGCTTTCATGGGGGGCAGCAGGGCGGCCAGCGCCCGCACGGCGGTGCTCTTGCCGGTACCCCGGTCGCCCAGCACCAGCACGCCGCCGATGCTGGGGTCGACCGCCGCGATCAGGATGGCGGTTTTCATCTCGTCCTGACCGACGATGGCGGAAAAAGGGTAGGGCTGGGCCATAGAGATTCAGTATGTCACACAAAGTGGACACTTAGTCAGGTTGACACACCGTCGCGGTGCGTCAAGCCGCTGCCCGCAGGGCCTGCACCGCGTCCTGCACCGCTTTCAGCAGCGGTTCGGGCCGGTCGGGCCGTTCCATCGGCACCAGCCGGATGCGGTCGCGCAGCGGCCCCAGACGCTGCCGCAGCAGGTCTTCGGCCGAGGGTTCGGCGGCCGGTTCGGGTGCAGCGCCGTCCAGCCCGTCGGTCAGCACCTGGGCGAATTTGGCGGCTTCAAAGCGGCGCACGATGGTGCTGCGCCCGGCGGCCACCAGTTCGTTGGCCCAGGGCGATCCGTCCAGTTCCTGCCCGGCCACGAAGCGGGCGAAGTGGGGCACCACCGTCAGGGTGGACGGCAGGTCGATCAGCACCGTCGCGCCGCTGGCCCGGTGCACCACGGCGGTCACGCCCACGCCGCGCCCGGTGCCGGCCCCGCCGCTGCCGTTGGCCAGCCCCGCCGGCTTGCCGGCCAGGGTGTCGGGGCCGGGCGGCACCGGGGCGGCATCGGCCTGGTTCAGGCGGGCCGACCCGATCCACCAGCCGTCCCCCAGCCCCTGCTGCAGGGCGCGTCGCAAGCCCACGATGCTGGCGTTGTCCAGATCGTCGACCACCCGGGGCAGGGCGACCAGCAGCGTCCGGACCTGGCTGGGCTCCGGCGGTTCGGGGCCACCGGCCGCGTCGGCCAGCACCAGCAGCTGGCGGGCCGGCCGGCCCGGCTCCAGCCGGTACCCGGTCGGCTGCAGGAAGTTGAGCCCATACCCGACGGCCAGGGCTTCACCGACGTGGAAACGGTCGGCCCGGGCCCGGGTGTCGCGCACCGACCGGGCCAGCAGCCACAGCCCCACCAGCAGGGCCAGCAGGGTCACGCCGAGCGACTCGATCGGGCCGAGCCAGACCGGCGCGTCCTGCCCGGCCAGCAGCGCCCAGAGCTGGAAGCCGGCCGACAGCAGTGGAATGGCGACCGCCAGCAGGCTGGTCCAGGGGAGGGCGCGCAGGCGCGCCGACAGCGATGTGGGGTCGGCCATGGTTCAGGCTCCCGAGGACAGCAGTTCGCGGATGCGGTGCTCGGCCACCTCGGCCGGCACCACATGCACCTGCAGGGGCGAGCGGTGCCGCAACGGATCGGCGCCGCCGACCTGGGCCACCACGTCGCGGAACTCGTTGAGCACCTGCACGAACCGGTCGGTGGCCTGCTGAGCCGGCGAGGGCTGGCCGTCGGCCGTGGTCTGGTGGCTGAGCGTTTCGTGGATGACGTTGAGCGTGGTGGGCACGTCCAGCAGGACGGCGGGGCCGTCGGCCCGCTCGCGCAGCAGGCGCAGTTCGATCGGCCGGCTCCAGACGGCGTCCGGCGTGTGGCGGATGTGGTCGAACACGATGGTGTGCATCTGCAGCCCGTCGCAGCGCTGCGCGATCAGCGCCGCACCCGCCGCCGGGGTGCTGCAGTGCTGGTGGTCCTGGCATGGTATGGCCACCACCAGGCCGTGCAACCGGGGCAGCCGGTCAAGCGGGCGCCCGTCGAGCTGCAGGGTGAACAGCGACTCGGTGCGGGCCGGGTCCAGACCGGCCTGCCGCAGGCTGCGCAGCAGCGGTTGCAGGAAGTTGAAGTAGTAGCCGGTGGCCAGGCCCCGGGCCACGCTGAACAGGCTGGTGGAGCCGGGCGGATCGGCCTCCTGGCCCCGCACCACGGCCACCGCCACCCACAGCGCGGCCAGTGTGGTCAGCAGCGTGGCGGCATGGCTGGCCCAGGCCACTTCGGCGCCGTACCACCAGGCCTGCCAGGTGGCGTGGAGCTGTATGCCGATGACGGCGGCGCCGGCCAGCACAGCGGGCAGGAATCGTGCTTGCAGCATGACCTGCAGCAGACCGGCCCCGACGTGGTGCATGAACGGCATGAAACCTGGATTTTTCATTCGGGCTCGGCGCGGCTGCTGGCAGCCACTGGATGCGGGTTGACCCATACCCTGTGGTGCAGGGCTTCATGCACAATGTTTTACATCAACCCAGGCCGGCGGGAACCCCCCGGCATCTCCCCACCGGCAACCGCCATGCCATCACCCCTGCCTTACGCAGCGTTTTTTGAAGGGCTGCCCTTGCCGGGGGCGGTCACCCGCCGCAGCGATGGCCGACTGGTGGAAGTCAATCAGGCCTGGCTGACACTCACCGGTCTGCAGCGCGAAGAGGCCATCGGCCGGACCACGCTGGAGCTGGGCCACTGGCCGGACCCGCTGCAGCGCCGGGCCTTTCTCGACCGGGTCGCCAACGACGAGCAGCTGTTGCAGCTGATGCTGCGGCCGGGGCGCATCTATTCGGTCCGGCTGCACACCTCGCTGGTCGATTCCGCCGATGGCCCCCTGATCGTCAACATCTTCACCGACGCTTCTCAGGAAACCGTCACCCACGAGGCGCTGCGTTTCAGCCAGCAGGCGCTGACCGAAGCCAACCGCCTGCTGCAGCACCGGCTGGAGCTGTACGCCGAGATCGAGAAGGTGGCCCGCGTGGGCTACTGGACCAACGCCGGCAGCGAGCAGCACGTGTTCTGGTCGCCCGGCATGTACGCCATGACCGGTCTGGAGCCGGTGGAGCTGATCACGCGGCGCCAGGGGCGTGGCCTGATCCATCCGGACGACATGCCGGCCTGGCTGGAAGCCCGCGAGGCCGCCGACGGCCGCGATGTCGAATTCCGCTGGCTGCACCCCGACGGCCGCACCCGCTGGTACCGCACCCGGGTCGGCCGCACCCTGGTCGACGGTCAGCCCATGACCGACTTCGGCGTGGTGCACGACATCACCGACGAGCGCGAGGCCCGGCTGCAACTGGCCGAGCAGCTGCGGCTGATGCGCAACATCGCCGAGCGGGTGCCGGGCCTGACCTACCAGGCGCGGCGCCGGCCCGACGGCAGCAGCCAGATCACCTATGTGAACGACCGCGCGATCGACATGCTGGAATGCACGCCCGAGGAGCTGATGGCCGATGTGCGCCGGCTGTACTCGCGGGTGCACCCCGACGACATCAAGCCCACGCTGGCGTCGCTGGAGGCCTCGGCCCGCGACCTCACGCTGTGGAGCCATGCCTACCGGGTGGTGCTGCCCCGGCAGGGGGTGCGCTGGCACCAGGTCGACGCGGCGCCCCAGCGCGAACCGGACGGCAGCGTGATCTGGCACGGCTACACCACCGACATCACCGAGGTGCGGCTGGCCCAGCAGCGGGTCGAGCGGCAGCAGCGCATGCTGGACGCGGTGCGGCAGGCGCAGGCCCTGTTCATCGAGGCCGAGGACAAGCGCCGCGCCTTCGAGGGGCTGCTGGAAACCTTCCTCAAGGTCACCGCCAGCGAGTACGGCTTTGTGGGCGAGGTGATGCAGGACCCCGCCGGCCAGCCGTATCTGCGCACCCACGCCATCACCGACATCTCCTGGGACGACGCCTCGCACCGCATGTACCAGCAGCACCGGGAGGCCGGCCTGGTGTTCCGCAACCTGCAGACCCTGTTCGGCCACGCCATGGTGGCGCGCGAACCCGTCATTGCCAACCAGCCGGCCGACGATCCGCGCCGGGGCGGGCTGCCGCCCGGCCATCCGCGCATGGACTCGTTCCTGGGCATTCCGCTGATGGCGGGTGAACACATGGTGGCCATGGTCGGTCTGGCCAACCAGGAGGGCGGTTATTCGGAAGAGGACATCCGCTTCCTGGAGCCCCTGCTGGGCGCGGTGCGGCAGCTGGTGCTGGCCCACCGTGCGCTGGTCGCCCGGCGCGAGTCCGAGGCCGCGCTGCAGGCCGAACGTCAGCGCCTGGCCTGGATTCTGGAAGCCACCCGCCCCGGCATCTGGGAGGCCGACCTGGGGTCGGGCACCTTGCGGGTGGATGCCCGCTGGGCGGAGATCGTCGGCTACACGCTCGAAGAGCTGGAGCCGGTGAGTCTGAAGACCTGGGAGCGCCTGACCCACCCGGACGATCTGCGGCACGCCCTGCGCCTGAGCAATCTGCACATCGAAGGCGTGCTGCCGTACTACGAATGCGACATCCGCATGCGCCACAAGCAGGGGCGCTGGATCTGGATCAACACCCGGGGCCGGGTGCACCGGCGCACCGAAGACGGCCGCGTGATGTACATGTCGGGCACCCACCTGGACATCACCGACCGCGTGACCGCGCAGGAAGAGGTGAGGGCGCTCAATGCCAGCCTGGAGCAGCGGGTGCGGGAACGCACCGCGCAGCTCGAGCGTTCCATGCGCGACATGGAAACCATCTCGTATTCGATCGCCCACGACCTGCGCGCGCCGCTGCGCTCGGTCAACGGCTTTGTGGCGGTGCTGCAGGAAACCGAGGGCGACCGGCTGAGCCCGGAGGGGGCCGACATGTTCGCCCGGGTGGCCCGGTCGTCGGCCAACATGGGTCGCATGATCACCGACATGCTGGAGCTGCTGCGGGTGGTCCGGGTCGACATGGTGCCGGTGCCGGTCGACATGGTCGTGCTGGCCCGGTCGGTGGTCGATGCGCTCACGCCCGAGGGCGGCGCGCTGCAGGTGGAGACGGGTCACATGCCCCAGGCGCTGGGCGACGCCATCCTGCTGCGCCAGGTGCTGAGCAATCTGGTGGACAACGCCATCAAGTACTCGCAGCACGTGGCCGGTGCCCAAGTGACCATCGGCTTCGACATCGCCCAGGAAGCCTTTTACGTGCGCGACAACGGCATGGGTTTCGACATGGCCCGCGCCGGCAAGCTGTTCGGCCTGTTCCAGCGCCTGCACCCGGGCTCGACCGTGCCCGGGATGGGCGTGGGGCTGGCCATCGTGGCCCGGATCATCGAACGCCACGGGGGCCGGATCTGGGCCGAATCGTCGCCCGGCCGGGGCGCCACCTTCTGGTTCAGGCTGCCGCTGGCCTGAGCGGCTTCAGAACGGCGCGGCGGTGTCGTCGCCCGCCGGGGTGGCCGGCGGATCCTGCGGGTCTGCGCCCTGCGGCAGGTCGGCGGTGGTGCCCTTGCGGCGCACCGACATGCGGGCCTGGCGCACCGCTGCCTTGTCGCCGGCGCTGGCGAACTTGCTGTACTTGCCGGTGAGCGCAATCAGCTGGCCATAGATCTTGGGGTTGGCGGCCAGGCATTCCTTCTGCTCCAGGAAGTCGGACTCGCCGGTGAAGTTGCCGATCAGGCCACCGGCCTCGGTGACCAGCAGCGAGCCGGCGGCCACATCCCAGGGCGACAGGCCCATCTCGAAGAAGCCGTCGGTGAAGCCGGCCGCGGTGTAGGCCAGGTCGAGCGCTGCCGAACCGGGGCGGCGCACGCCGGCCACCTTGGGCATCACGTCGCCCAGCATCTGCAGGTAGGTCTGGAAGGCGTCGCCCGGGCGGAACGGAAAGCCGGTGGAGATCAGGCAGTCGCGCAGCGTGTTGCGCTTGGCCACCCGGATGCGGCGGTCGTTGAGGTAGGCGCCGCGTCCGCGCGTGGCGCAGAACAGGTCGTTGCGGGTGGGGTCGTAGACCACGGCCTGCTCGATCCGGTTGCCCACCATGAGCGCGATGCTCACGCAGTACACCGGGAAGCCGTGGATGAAGTTGGTGGTGCCGTCCAGGGGGTCGATGATCCAGACATGGTCTGCGCCACCTTTCTTGCCCGGGCGCTGGCCGGACTCTTCGGCCCAGATGCCGTGGTCGGGGTAGGCGGTGAGCAGGGTCTCGATGATGGCGGCCTCGGCGGCCTGATCGATCTCGGTGACGAAGTCGTTGGTCTGCTTGACCGAGACCCGGACCGACTCCACGTCCAGCGCGGCGCGGTTGATGATGGCACCGGCGGTGCGGGCGGCCTTGATGGCCACGTTGAGCATGGGGTGGAGATTGGACGACATGGGTTGTAGGCCCGGGCGGAGCGCGCACGGGCGAAAGAGCGGGGGATCGGGGAGCCGGCCACGGCGATGCGGGCGGCGACAATAGGCGCGATTTTACCTGCCCGGCCACGCCCCATGCTCACCCGCTTCATCCTGATCCAGACCAGCCACGCCGGCAATGTGGGGGGCGCTGCGCGTGCCATGAAGGTCATGGGCTTTGACGACCTGGTGCTGGTCGCCCCGCGCTGGCCCAACGTGCTGCGCCGCGAGGAAACCATCCAGCGCGCCAGCGGCGCCATCGACGTGCTGGAGAAGGCGCGCGTGGTGGACACGCTCGACGAGGCGCTGGAGGGCATCAGCCACCTGTGCGCCACCGCCATGACGCCACGCGATTTCGGCCCGCCCACCCGGGCGCCGCGCGAGCATTTCGCCACGCTCGCGGCCGACCCGCCGGCCGGCGTGGCCTTCCTGTTCGGCAGCGAGCGCTTCGGCATGCGCAACGAAGACGTCTACCGCTGCCATGTCGCGCTCTCCATCCCGACCGCGCCCGGTTTCGGTTCGCTCAACCTGGCGGCAGCGGTGCAGCTGCTGGCCTATGACTGGCGCCAGGCCCTGGGCGGATTTGCGGTGCAGCCGGCGGTGGCCGAACGCCCGGCCGCCGATGCGGCTGCCGTGGCCGGCATGCTGACCCACCTGGAGCAGGCGCTGGTGGCGGTGGATTTTCTCGACCCGGCCGCGCCCAAGAAGCTCATGCCGCGCCTGCAGCAGATGTTCAACCGCGCTGCGCCGACCGAAGAGGAAATCCACATTCTTCGCGGTGTTGCCAAGGCGATGCTGCAGACCGCCGCCCGGTCAAAAGGCTAGACTGCCGCCATGTTTGCCCGCCTCCGCTCCGACATCCAGTGCATCCTCGAGCGCGACCCGGCCGCGCGCAGCGCCTTCGAGGTGCTGACCTGCTATCCCGGCCTGCACGCAGTGCTGCTGCACCGGCCGGCCCACTGGTGCTGGAACAACGGGCTGCTGTGGCTGGGGCGCTTCATCTCGCACATCAACCGCTTCCTGACCGGCATCGAGATCCACCCCGGCGCGAAGATCGGTGACCGCGTGTTCTTCGACCATGCCATGGGCACTGTGGTCGGCGAGACCGCCGAAATCGGCGACGGCTGCACCATCTACCAGGGCGTGACCCTGGGCGGCACCTCGCTCTACAAGGGTGCCAAGCGGCACCCCACCCTGGGCCGCGATGTGGTGGTGAGTGCCGGGGCCAAGGTGCTCGGTGGCTTCGAAGTCGGCGACGGCGCCAAGATCGGCAGCAACGCGGTGGTCATCAAGCCGGTGCCGGCGGGTGCCACGGCGGTCGGCATCCCGGCCCGCATCATCCCCAGCAAGACCGGCGAGAGCGCCGACGTCACCGAGGCAGCGCCCAAATTCCAGGCCTACGGCATCACCCAGGAAGACGATCCGCTGCAGCAGGCGCTGCGGGGTCTGGTCGATTCCGCCGCCAGCCAGGAGCACCAGATCGCGCTGTTGTGGCAGGCCATCGAGAAGATGGCCGAAGCCCGCGAACGCGATTGCGTGCCGAAAGACGCTGCGCGCACCGAGTGCTTCGAGGCCGACAAGCTCAACCAGCTCGTCGGCAAGTGAGGCTCAATGGTGGTGGCCGTGTGCCCCGTGGGCGTGGCCGTGCTGCACCTCTTCGGGTGAGGCGGCGCGCACCTCGAGCACGGTCAGGGTGAAGGTCAGGTCTTCGCCGGCCAGCGGGTGGTTGGCGTCCAGGTGCACCGTGTCGCCCTTGATCTTCTTGACCGTGAACACCTTGCGCACACCCTGGTTGTCCACGCCCTCGATCTGACCACCCACCTTCACGCCGGGCGGGAACTCGGCCTTGGGGATGGCGGTGATCAGGGTTTCATCGCGTTCACCGAAGGCCAGCGAGGGCTGCAGCGTGACCGTCGTGCTGAAGCCCGCTTCCTGGTTTTCCAGCGCCAGCTCGATGCCGGGCAGGGTGTTGCCGTAGCCGCCGTGCAGGTAGGCGCGCGGGGTCTTGCCGTCTTCCAGCACCTTGCCTTTGCTGTCGGTGGCCTTGAAGCGCAGGGTGACGACGGTGTCCTTGGTGATCTTCATGGGGGTGTCCGTTTCAGGTGGTCGCGCGCGGTGGGCGCACGGCAGATTTGGGGCGGAAGGCCTTCACGACCTCGTCGCGGGTTTCCAGGTAGGGCCCGCCGATCAGGTCGATGCAGTAGGGCACGGCGGCAAAGATGCCGTTGACCCGCTGGGAGCCATCGGGGTTCTTCAGGCCTTCCAGCGTTTCGGCAATCGCCTTGGGCTGGCCGGGCAGATTGATGATGAGGCTCTGGTCGCGGATCACCGCCACCTGGCGCGACAGGATGGCGGTGGGCACGAAGGCCAGGCTGATCTGGCGCATCTGCTCGCCGAAGCCCGGCATTTCCTTGTGCGCCACGGCCAGCGTGGCCTCCGGGGTCACGTCGCGCAGGGCCGGGCCGGTGCCGCCGGTGGTCAGCACCAGCGAGCAGCCGGCCTCCACCAGTTCGATCAGCGTGGCGCTGATGCGGTCGGCCTCGTCGGGAATGAGGCGGGGCTCGAAGCTGATCGGGTTGTGCAGCGCGCGGGTCAGCCAGTCCTGCAGGGCGGGCAGGCCCTGGTCCTGGTAGACGCCGGTGCTGGCCCGGTCGCTGATGGAGACGATGCCGATGCGCACGGCATCGGCCGGGGGGCTGATGTCAGTCATGGTCGGTGGAGGGCTCGGTGTCGGTGCCGGCTTCGGCCTCGCCCCGTGCCAGGGCGGCCTTGACCTGCTGGAAGATCTCGCGGTACGCGCGGCCGTGGCGCACCGCTTCGCCCGGACGTTCCTGCGCGGCGGTGGCCTGGGCGTCCTTGCGGGCCTGGCGGATCAGGGTGCGCAGCTGCTGGGCGTCGGCTTCGGTGTCGATGGCCAGCCAGCCGGTGAGGGCCTGGTCGTCGGCGATCAGGCGGTCGCGCCATTGTTCGGCCTGGTGCAGGCGCAGCGTTTCGGCGGCCGACGGCTTGCGCTGCTCGTCCAGCGCAGCTTCCACCGCAGCCACCGCGTCGGGGTCCAGGCCCCGCATCAGCTTGCCGATGAACTGCATCTGGCGGCGCTTGCCTTCAAAGTCGGTGATGCGGCGGGCCTCGGCCAGCGCGTCCTTGAGCTTGTCGCTCAGGTCCAGCCGCGCCATGAGGTCGCTGCGCAGCGTGAGCAGCTCGTGGCCGAGCTGCTGCAGGTGGTCGCTGTGCTTCTTGAGGTCGGTCTTGCTCATGTCGACCGAACCCTTGAGCTCGCGCTTGAGCTCCAGGTCGAGTTCGCTGCCCAGGGCAACGAACTGGCCACGGACGAAATAGCCTTTGGTGGGTTTGCGGGACATGGACAGGGGCACTGCGCGAGCGGCAGCGCCGGGTGAAGGGCGGCCCGTATCATAGCGGCCGACATGAAAAACCCCGCCCACACCCAGCCGCTTGCCGGTTTCCAGTACGCCCGCAGCCAGTTCGAGGAACTGGTCGACCTGGCCCTCTCCCACGCCCGCAGTCTGGGCGCACCCGACGCCGCCGCCGAGGTCTCCGAAGGTGCCGGCCTGAGCGTCTCGGTGCGCAAGGGCGAGCTCGAGAACGTGGAGCGCAACCGCGACAAGTCGCTCGGCGTCACCGTCTACCTCGGCCAACGCCGGGGCAATGCCTCCACCTCCGACTTTTCCGCGGCCGCCATCCGGCAGACGGTGCAGGCGGCATTCGACATTGCCCGCTTCACCGCCGAAGACCCGGTGGCCGGCCTGCCGGATGCGCAGGACATCGCCGACAGCTACCCCGACCTGGACCTGTTCCATCCCTGGGCACTCACCTCCGAAGAGGCCGCCCGCATCGCGCTCGAATGCGAGTCGGCAGCGCTCTCCACCAGCCGCCAGATCACCAACAGCGAAGGCGCCGGCGTCTCGGCCCAGCAGTCGCACTTCTTCACCGCCCACATGCGCGGTGGCGAGCGCGGCAAGCCCGGCATCTTCAGCGGCGGCTACGCCAGCTCGCGCCACAGCCTGTCGGTCTCGCCGATCGCCGGCAAGGGCTCGAAGATGCAGCGCGATTTCTGGTACAGCAGCCAGCGCGCCCCGCAGGATCTGGCCAGCCCCGAAGCGGTGGGCCGTTACGCCGCCCAGCGGGCGCTCGCCCGCCTGGGGGCCCGCAAGATTCCGACCACCGAATGCCCGGTGCTGTTCGAGTCGCCCATGGCCGCCGGCCTGCTGGGTGCCTATGTGCAGGCCACCAGCGGCGGCGCGCTCTACCGCAAGACCACCTTCCTGGCCGACAGCCTGGGCAAGCAGGCGCTGGCGCGGCACATCGACATCGCCGAAGACCCGCACCTGATCAATGGCAAGGGCAGCGCACCGTTCGACGACGAGGGCGTGCGCACGGGTGCCCGCAAGGTGGTGTCGGCCGGGCGGGTCAAGGGCTATTTCCTGTCGACCTATTCGGCCCGCAAGCTGGGCATGCGCACCACCGGCAATGCCGGCGGCTCGCACAACCTGGTCATGACCAGCCGCCTCACCCGCCCGGAGGACGACCTGGACGCGCTCATCCGCCGCATGGGCCGCGGCCTGCTGGTCACCGAGCTGATGGGCCAAGGCGTCAACTACGTCACCGGCGACTACTCGCGCGGTGCCTCCGGCTACTGGGTCGAGAACGGCGAGATCGCCTACCCGGTGCAGGAGATCACCATCGCCGGCAACCTGCGCGACATGCTGCTGGGCATCGAGGCGATCGGTGCCGACGCCTACAACTACGGCGCCAAGACGGTGGGTTCCGTGCTGGTGAACCGCATGAAGGTGGCCGGCAGCTGATCGGCCGCGTCCCGCCCCGGCGGGTCAGCGCTTGCGCTGGATGAACAGGTTGCGCCGTGCGTCTTCCGGGTAGGCAAAGGTCACCTTGCCCTTGCGCACCTGGCCCATGACCAGCATGTTGCTGGTCACCGCTTCCTTGTCGTCCGGCGTGAAAGGACGGTCGTAGGTGGCGACCACGCCGTAGTAGGTGCGCGGCAGGTTCTCCAGGGCGTTCTTGATGGCCGGCCCGTCCAGCTGGCTGCGCACCGCAAAGATGGCGTAGGTCAGCAGGTACATCGCGTCGTAGGACTGGGCCGCTGCCATGGGAACGGCCGGCGGGCCCTGGAAGCGCCGCGAGTACGACGCCAGAAAGGCCGCCCGGCGCTCGTTGCTGGGCTCGGCGATGAAGCTCTGGGCCATCAGCGCCCCTTCGGCGGCCGATCCGCCGCCGACGATGAAATAGGGGAACGACAGCGGCCAGCCCCCGACCTGCGGAACCTCCCATTTCAGGGCATCCCGACCCAGCGCGATGGTGGCGTTCTCGGGCCCGACGGTGTAGCTGAAGATCACGTTGGCGCCGGCCTGCCGGGCCCGCTGCAACCCGGCGGTGAGGTCCTTCACCCCGAGATCGAAGCGCTCCACATGCACCGGCTTGAGCTGGTGGCTGGCCATCGCGGCTTCGACGTCGCGCAGGCCGGACTCGCCATAGGGTGTCTTGTCCGCAAAGATCGCCACCCGGGTCCAGCCGCGCCGGATCAGGTCGTTGACCACGAAGGGCGCCTGGATCGCGTCGCTGGGCGCATTGCGGAAGATGTAGCTGCCGGAGGGCGGGAACTGCCGCGTGACCGGTGCACCGGCCGAGCACGGCACGATCAGCGGCACCCGGGCCTGCTGGAAGACCCCGACCGATTTCACCGCCACGCCGGTGTTGCAGAAGCCGATGGCCGCCAGCACGCCCGAGGCCACCATGGCCTGGGAGGCCGCCAGGCCCGCGTCGGGCTGCCCCTGGTCGTCGTGCACCACCAGCTCGACCGGTCGGCCGAGGTAGCCACCGGCCGCGTTGATTTCATGGACCGCCAGCTGCGCCCCGTGGAGCACCGGGCGACCGAAGTCGGAAGAGGGCCCGGACAGCGGCGCGATCAGGCCGATCCGGACCGGTGCGGGGGGCGGGGTCTGGGCTGCCAGGGGCAGCGCCAGCAGGCCGGTGAGGGCCATGGCGGTGGCCCTCGCGAGGGAAGGCCGGGTCCAGCGTGAAAAAGTCATGGAAACCTCCTGGTTCAGAGGCTTTCCAAAATACGCCCACGACGGAAGGTGAACCCCCCGGGGGTGTTTCAGCCGGCCAGGGCCGCCTTGACCGCTGCCGACACCGCGCCCATGTCGGCCTTGCCGGCGAGCCGGGTCTTGACCGCACCCATGACACGGCCCATGTCGCCCGGGCCGGCGGCGCCCAGCTCGGCCACGATGGCGCGCACTTCGGCCGCCACCTCGTCGGCCGACAGGCGCTGCGGCAGGTAGGTCTGCAGCACGGCCATTTCGGCCGCTTCCTGGGCCGCGAGGTCTGCGCGGCCACCCTGCTCGAAGGCGGCGATCGAGTCCTTGCGCTGCTTGACCAGCTTGTCGACCACCGCGATCACGGCGGCGTCGTCGAGCTCGATGCGCTCGTCCACCTCGCGCTGCTTGATGGCGGCCTGCAGCAGGCGCAGCGTGTCGCGGCGCTGGTTGTCCTTGGCCAGCATGGCGGCCTTGATGTCCTGGGCGAGTTGGTCCTTGATGGGCATGGCGTTTCCTGTGGGTGGGTGTCGGGCGGGGCCCCAGACGTCAAAAAAGCCCGCCTGAGCGTCCTCTGGCGGGCTTTTGTCCGGGACCGGAGTCCTGGCGGGGATCAGTACAGCTTCTTGGGCAGCTGCATCGAACGCACACGCTTGTAGTGGCGTTTGACGGCGGCGGCCTTCTTGCGCTTGCGCTCGGCGGTGGGCTTTTCGTAGAACTCTCGGGCGCGCAGGTCGGTCAGCAGGCCGAGCTTCTCGATGGTGCGCTTGAAGCGACGCAGAGCAACGTCAAACGGCTCGTTGTCTTTAACACGGATGGTGGTCATTGGGCAGTGATTTCCAGAATGTGCTGCAAGAGGATGGTCGGGAAGATCGGGCCCGGCCTTCGTTCCAGCGTTGTGTCCCGTCATTAACTAGTATTGGCCGACGGGAATTTGCCAGCAAAGCCTGCGATTATAGCCATTTGCCGGGCCTTGACCATCGGCCCGGCCCGGCATGCTCAAAGTGCCTGGGCGCAGGCGTGGGCGCTGGCCCAGGCCCACTGGAAGTTGTAGCCGCCCAGCCACCCGGTCACGTCGACCACTTCACCGATGAAGAACAGGCCTTTCTGGCGCGATTCCATCGTCTGGGACGACAGGTCGCGGGTGTCCACGCCCCCCAGGGTGACCTCGGCCTTGCGGTAGCCCTCGGTGCCAGTGGGGGTGAGCTCCCAGCGCGAGAGCCGTTGCGCCAGCCGGGCCAGCGCCTTGTCGGTGGTTTCCATGACCGGGCGTTGCCAGTCCGGGTCGGCGCCGGTCCAGGTGTCGGCCAGCCGGGACGGTACCCAGGTGGCCAGCTCGTTGGCCAGCCGCTTGCGCGAGCGCAGCTTGGCCTGCAGCAGCTCCTGCTCCAGATCGGTGCCGGGCGCCAGATCGAGCCGCACCGGCTGGCCGGGCTGCCAGTAGCTGGAGATCTGCAGCACCGCCGGCCCGGACAGGCCGCGGTGGGTGAACAGCAGGTCTTCGCGGAAGGCCATGCGTTGTTTTTTCTCGCCGGTGGCCATCTCGACCGGCAGCGCCAGTCCGGCCAGTTCGGCAAACGGTGCCCAGGCCTGCGCGTCGAAGGTCAGCGGCACCAGCCCGGGGCCGGTGTCGACCAGCCGCAGACCGAATTGCGCGGCCAGCCGGTGGCCGAAGTCGCTGGCCCCGATCTGCGGGATCGACAGCCCGCCGGTGGCCACCACCACCGAAGCGGCGCGGACCGTGCCCTGGCCGGTGTCGACCTCGTAATGCCCGTTGCCGTCCTGCCGCACCGCCTGCACCGGGCAGGGCTGCCAGCGGGTCACGCCGCCGGCCTCGCACTCGCGCAGCAGGAGCTGGATCAGGTCGTCGGCCGAGCGGTCGCAGAACAGCTGGCCCTTGTGCTTTTCATGGAAGGGCACGCCGTGCCGCTGCACCAGGGCGATGAAGTCGGCCGGCGTGTAGCGCGACAGCGCCGAGCGGCAGAAGTGCGGATTGCGGCTGACGAAGTGCCGGTGCGGGGCGTGCGGGTCCAGATCGCGGTTGGTGAAGTTGGCGCGTCCGCCGCCGGAGATGCGGATCTTCTCGGCCACCTTGGGGCTGTGGTCGATCAGCAGCACCCGCCGCCCGCGCTGGCCGGCCACCCCGGCGCAAAAAAGGCCGGCAGCGCCGGCCCCGATGATGATGGCGTCGAATTCCTGCATGGCGCGCAGTGTAGGCGCCCCGCCGGCCGCCAGCTGCGGGCGTCAGGCGCTGCGCCGGCTGCGGTCGGCCAGCACGGCGGCGTCGCGGGTGAGCCGGTCGATCTCGCTGGTGATGTCGGTCAGCACATTGGCCACCACCGCGAATTCGCGGCCGTGCGCGCCGGCCCGGGCCGCCACCACCTGGGCGTTGAAGCTGACCACCCGTGCCTCACGCGCAATGCCCTGGATGTCGGTGACGATGCCGGTGAGCTCGCGCATGATCGCCTCGGACTGCGCGCGGCCGACCTCGTCGAAGGCAGTGGTGGCGGTGTTGAGGGCGTCCAGCACCGGATCGGTGAGCTGCACCAGTTCGGCCAGCGATCGCCCGGCCAGCCGGCCGTTGCCCTCGCTGATGCGGTCCAGTGTGGTGCGCACCCGTTCGATGAAGCCGTGGATGGTCGGCCCCACGCCCTGCGCCCCGTGGTAGGTGCCGGCGATGCGCCGTGCCGCGGTCGGCTCCATGCGGCGCGGGGTGGCTTCCAGATGGGCCTGGCTCTCGGTAAACACCTGCAGGCTGCGGCGGGCCGCCTGCATGCGCTCGGCGTCGCCCTGCGCGGCCAGCATGGTCTGCAGGATCATGCGTTGCGACAGCATGCGCTGCCGGGCCGCCAGGTTGACCAGCGACAGGCCGGCCGCATGGGCCGGTGCGGTGGAGGGTTGAGCGGGCGCCGTGGCGGCCGCCGGCGGTTCGGTGGCGGCGGGCGGGAGCGGTGGGGTGTCGGACAGGTTCATGCCCTGTCGGCTAGCAAGCGGCGGGCCATGCCGCTGCCGGGCATCAGCCGGCGTGGCGCACCGCTTCGGCGGTGCTGGACGCCTGCAGTGACAGCAGGCCCTGCAGCACATCGCCCACCACGATCACGGCCGGGCTGCCCAGCCCTTCGCGTTGCAGGCAGGCACAGAGGTCGTCCAGCGTGGTCAGGGCCTGGCGCTGGTCGGGCAGGGTGGCGTTCTGGATGATGGCCAGCGGGGTGGATGGCGCCAGGCCGGTGAGCAGGTCGGCCTCGATCTGCGCCGCGCCGCTCACCCCCATGTAGATCACCAGGGTGAGCCGGGCCTGGCGGGCGGTGGCCGCCAGGGCCTGCCAGTCGGTGCCGCTGTCGCCGGGTTTGGCATGGCCGGTGACGAACACCACGCCGTGGGCATGGTCGCGGTGGGTCAGCGGCACGCCGAGCGACGTCATGCCCCCCAGGCCGGCGGTGATGCCGTTGACCACCTGGGCCTCGATGCCGTGGGCCTGCAGGTGCTCCATTTCCTCGCCACCGCGCCCGAAGATGAACGGGTCGCCGCCCTTCAGCCGAACCACCACTTCACCTTCGCGGGCCGCCATGACCATGAGCTTGCCGATGAAGGCCTGCGGCGTGCTCTTGCAGCCGCCGCGCTTGCCCACATGCACGATGCGTGCGTTCGGGCTGGCATGGGCCAGCACCCCGTCACCCACCAGGTCGTCGACCAGCAGCACGGTGGCCGAGGCGATGGCCCGCACCGCCTTGAGCGTGAGCAGTTCCGGGTCGCCCGGGCCGGCGCCGACCAGGGTGACGGTGCCGGGGCGGAAGTCGGTGGGCGGGTTCATGCCGGGTTCACGGGGTTGCGGGTTCATGGGTGAGCAGGTGCAAGATGTGTTCCATCTGCAGGGCGATGGGTTCGGGGACCGACCGCCGGCCGTCCAGCACCGACGTGATCCACCCGGCCGTGCCGTCGGCGTCGATCTCGGTCGGCAGGTCGGGCAGGCGGGCCAGCGGGCCGTCTTGCGGGGGCTGCACTTCGGTGCGCACGCCGTCCACGAACGCCTCCATCCGGGGCGTGCGGCGGGCGTCGGCCACCGGCTCGCCTTCGGTGCCGCGCAGCAGCAGCGCGCGGGTGCCGGTGAGCGCAAAGGTGTCGGCCATGCTGATGGCGTATTCGGGGTGGGTGTAGCTGCCCACCACCAGCGCCGGGCCATGGCAGGGGTTCATGAGTTTGACCAGGCTGTGGCCCGGGTTGCGCAGACCGACCACGCGGCGCACATCGAGCAGGCGCTGCAGACCCGGCAGCAGCAGCCCGGTGGGCAGGAAGGCCACCTCGCCGGCCGCCACCGGCCCCACGGTGGTGCGGGCCGGCACGCCCAGGCCCGCCAGCACCGCCTGGCTGGTGACGCGCCGGTCTTCGGTGGCGGTGCCGTGCACCACCACCGCCGCACCCCGGCGGGCCAGCAGCAGGGCCAGCAGCGGGGTCAGCACCGGCAGCTTGCGGGCGCCGTTGTAGCTGGGCAGCACCACGGTGGGTTGGCCGCTGTCGGGCACGCGCTGCAGGCGGGCATGGGTGGCGTCCAGGAAGCCGGCCATCTCGGCCGGGGTCTCGCCCTTGATGCGCATGGCCAGGCAGAACGCACCCAGCTCCAGATCGGACACCTGGCCGTCCAGCACCCGGCCCATCAGGTCGGCCGCCTGCTCGCGCGACAGGGCCCGGGCACCGTCCTTGCCGCGTCCGATTTCCTTGATGTAGGCGGCGATGCCGCTGGGTTCAGCCATGGGCGCGATTGTGGTCCAGGCCTGATGACTTGCCGTAATAAGCCGACTTGCCGTGCTCAGGCCGTGGCGGTGGCGGCGCTGGCCCGAAAGGCGCGGATGCGCTGGCGCAGTTCGGGCACGCAGGAGCCGCAGCCGGTGCCGCAGCGCAGCCCCGCCTGCAGGGCCTGGAGCCGGGCGTCTTCACCCAGCCCGGGGTCCTGTTGCGACAGGGCGGTGTCGATGGCGGCGGCGTCCACCGCGTGGCAGCCGCAGACCTGGGGGCTGCGTGGGCGCGCCGGTTGCGGCGGCTGTGCGCCCGGCAACAGCAGCCGACGCGGATCGGCCTGCACCGGGTCGCGTTGCAGCAGCAGCGGCAGCAGCCAGGCTTCGGCCCGGGTGTCGCCGGCCAGCAGGAAGCCCTGCACCCGGCGTTCGGTGGCGTTCAAGGCGCTGCCGGCGGTGGTGGTGGTGGTTGTGGTTGTGGTTGTGGTTGTGGTCAGCACCCGCCGCCATTGGCCGCGCGCGGCATCGGTGTAGGCCAGGGCCGCCGGGTCGTCCAGCCCGAGCAGGGCGGTCATGCGGTCCAGCAGCTCGCGTTCGGGGGGCGCGGTGTCGGCCACGCGCAGCAGCAGGCCGGTGCCGTCGTGGCCGAAGGGCACGCAGCTGGCGAAGGCCAGTTCGGGCATGAGGTGGCGCAGGGTTTCGCGGGTGGACAGGGCGCTCTCGGCAGGCAGCCAGGCGGCGGCCAGCATCGACCAGCCCAGCCGCGCCGGCTCGATGCGCACCGCCGCGTGTTTCAGCTCGGGCTGCTTGGAGCGCGGGCAGTGCGCCGAGGTGGTCAGCGCATTCACGCCGGCCAGCGGCCTGCCGTCGGTGTCGCGGCCGCTGAGGTATTCGCTGCCCCAGTGCATGGCCATGAAGGCCTGGCCCGGCGCCACGCCGTCGTCCGGCTGCACCGGCACCACGATGCGGCCGCGCTTGCTGGTGACCTGCACCAGATCGCCCGGCAACAGGCCCAGCGGCGGCAGGTCATCCGGGTGCAGGTCGATGCGGGGCTCCGGCACATGGCCGAACAGCCGGCCCAGGGTGCCGGTGCGGGTCATGCCGTGCCAGTGGTCACGCAGCCGGCCGGTGGTGAGCGAGAACGGGAAGTCGGACACCCGTTCCTCGGCCACCGGCTCCCAGGGCAGGGCGGCGAAACGTGCGCGACCATCGGACGTGGGGTAGATGCCGTCTTCGTACAGACGTGGCCTGCCGGTGGTCCGGCCTTCGGGCAGCGGCCACTGCTGGGGCGCCTGTTCCAGCGCGGCGTAGCTCAGGCCGGTGATGTCCAGATCGCGGCCCCGGGTGCTTTCGCGGTGTTCGTTCCAGACGGTCTCCGGGCGGTCGTACGGGAACAGCGTGGGCTGCCCAGGCCGCAGCCGGGCTTCGAGCCGGCGGGCCAGATCGACCGCGATGCGCCAGTCGTGCCGGGTCTCGCCGGGCGGCGGAATCGCCGGGCGCACGCGGCTGATGCG
>PNMF01000004.1 GCA_013823485.1 Comamonadaceae bacterium | reverse complement strand
GCCATTGAACTACACCCGCGGCGGCCTGCATTCTAGCGACTAGAATCCGCCCCCTCATGCCGCCTGCCCCCCGTCCCTTCTGCGCCGTCGACTTCGGCACCTCCAATTCCGCCATTGCCGTCCCGACCCCGGAGGCCGGCCTGTCGCTGGTCGAGCTGGAGCCCGGGCAGGTGACCATGCCCACCGCCGTATTTTACCGGGTCGAGGGGCTGGCGAACCATGAGCCGCCCGAGCGGGTGTACGGCCGCCCGGGGCTGGCGGCCTACCTGGAGGGGCAGGAGGGCCGGCTGATGCGGTCCATGAAAAGCATCCTGGGCTCCACGCTGGCCAGCCAGAGCACCGATGTGGGCGAAGGCCGTGCGGTGCGGTACCTGGATGTCGTCACCGGCTACCTGCAGCACCTGAAGTCGCTGGCGGAACGCCGCACGCAGGCACCGCTGGAGCGGGCGGTGCTGGGCCGCCCGGTGTTTTTCGTCGACGGCGATCCGCAGCGCGATGCCCAGGCCCAGCAGACGTTGGCCGACGCCGCCCATGCCGCTGGCTGGCGCGAACTGAGCTTCCAGTACGAACCGATTGCAGCGGCCCTCGACTACGAGCAGGGCATCGACCACGAGGCGCTGGTGCTGGTGGCCGACATCGGTGGCGGTACCTCCGACTTTTCCCTGGTGCGGGTCGGGCCGCAGCGGCGCACGCGCCTGGACCGCAAGGACGACATCCTGGCCAACCACGGCGTGCACCTGGCGGGCACCGATTTCGACCGCCATGTCGAACTCGCCGGCATCCTGCCGCTGTGTGGCTACCGTGGCCTCGGTCCGGCGCGTGCCGACGGCGCGGCGCCGCGCGAGGTGCCCAGCCGGGTGTATTTCGATCTGGCCACCTGGCACCTCATCAACACGGTCTACACGGCTCCGCGCGTGGCCGAGCTGCGCCGCATGAAGGGCTTTTATGGCGACCCGCAACACCACCAGCGGCTGCTGCGGGTGGTGGAGGACCGGCTGGGCCATGCCCTGCTGGGCCGGGCCGAGGAGGCCAAGATCGCGGTGGCCGAAGGCGGCGCCACCCACATCGACCTCGGCCTGCTGGAGCCGGGCCTGCGGGTGGGGTTCGATGCAACGCAGGCCCTGGCCGCGCTGGACGCCGACCTGGAGCGCATCGCCGAGGCGGTGGACGTCACGCTGCGGATGGCGGGCACCCCACCCGAGGCGGTGAATGTGGTGTATTTCACCGGCGGCTCCACCGGGTTTTCACCCCTGACCCGCCGTCTGGCAGCCCGGGTGCCGACTGCCCGGGTGGTGCATGGCGACCGCAACGCCAGCGTGGGCCTGGGCCTGGGCCTGCACGCCCGGCGGCTGTTTCAGTAACCCACGGCCTGGCCGTCGCGCCGCGAGTCGCTGGCGGCCGCGTAACCGTCCTGCAGATCGTCGCTCAGGCGGGCAATGAACTGACCGCTGCCGAAGTCGAGGTAGGCGTCGGCGGCGGGCTCGAAACGGTGGCCCAGCGCCTTCAGGCCTTCGCGCAGTTCGGGCGCCATGGTGGGCTCGAAGTCCACGTCCAGGCCCTGGCCCCATTTCCAGCGCGGCGCATCGCAGGCGGCCTGCGGCTGCTGGCCGTGCACCAGCATGCGGACCAGGGTCTGCACATGGCCTTGCGGCTGCATGTTGGCGCCCATCACGCCGAAGGCCATCACCGGCTTGCCGTCGCGGCTGAGGAAGCCGGGGATGATGGTGTGGAACGGCCGTTTGCCCGGTGCCACCTGGTTGGGGTGGCCGTCCTGCAGGGTGAAGCCGTGGCCCCGGTT
This sequence comes from Comamonadaceae bacterium, assembly GCA_013823485.1. Classification (GTDB taxonomy): domain Bacteria; phylum Pseudomonadota; class Gammaproteobacteria; order Burkholderiales; family Burkholderiaceae_C; genus Hydrogenophaga. The sequence continues at coordinate 50,726 of PNMF01000004.1, read as the reverse complement.
CTGCAGGCTCACGCCCCAGCCCGGCACCACCACACCGCTGCCGAAGCCCAGGTAGTTGCTCTGGATGAAGCTGACCATGCGGCCCTGCGCGTCGGCGGCATTGAGGTAGACCGTGCCGCCGCGCGGCGGGTGGCCCGGCCCCGGATCGACCGCGCGCCGGGGGTCGATGCGGTGGGCGCGTTCGCGCAGATAGGCCGGGTCCAGCAGATCGGCCGCCCGCACCTCGGTCATGAAGCGCTCGTCGGCCACCCAGCGGTAGGTGTCGGCAAAGGCCAGCTTGATGGCCTCGATCTGCAGGTGCGCGCTCTCCACGCTGTCCGGCCCGAAGCGGCCGATGTCGAGCTGCTCCAGCATGCCCAGCGCCATCAGTGCCGCGATGCCCTGGCCGTTGGGCGGCAGCTCGTGCACCGTGTGGCCGGCAAAACGGGTCTGGATGGTGTCGACCCACTGCACCTGGTGGGCGGCCAGATCGGCAGCCCGCAGCTGTGCGCCGTGCTCGCGCGCGAAGGCGTCGATGGCCTGCGCCACCTCGCCCCGGTAGAAGGCTTCACCCTTCGTGGCGGCAATGGCCCGCAGGGTGCGGCCGGCATCGGGGAAAGCAAAGCGTTCGCCCACCTGCGGCGCACGGCCGCGCGGCATGAAGGCCTGGGCAAAGCCGGGCTGGTCGTGCAGCTGCGGCACCGCGCGGGCCCACTTGTCGGCCACCACCGGGCCGACCGCGTAGCCGGCCTCGGCCAGCTCGATGGCCGGCTCCAGCAAGTCGGCAAAGGGCAGGGCACCGAAGCGCTCCGACAGGGCCACCCAGCCGGCCACCGCACCCGGCACGGTGACGGCATCGAAGCCGCGCAGGGGAATCTTGCCGTGCTTGCTGCGGAAGTAGTCCGGCGTCCAGGTGGCCGGCGCCACACCGCTGGAGTTCAGGCCGTGCAGTTGCTGCCCGTCCCAGACGATGGCGAAGTTGTCGCTGCCCAGGCCGTTGGAGCAGGGCTCCACCACGGTGAGTGCGGCGGCGGCGGCAATGGCGGCGTCGATCGCGTTGCCGCCCTTGAGCAGCATGCGCAGGCCGGCCTGTGCGGCCAGCGGCTGCGAGGTGGCGACCACGTTGCGAGCCAGCAGCGGCGCACGCGAGACCGGGTAGGGGTTGTTCCAGTGAAAGTTCATGGGGTCACTTCAGGACGTCGCCCAGGCAGAGGTACTTGATCTCCACATAGTCGTCCATGCCGTGGTGCGAGCCTTCGCGGCCCAGGCCCGACTGCTTGACGCCGCCGAAGGGCACATGCTCGGTGGCCAGGATGCCCACGTTGATGCCCACCATGCCGTACTCCAGCGCCTCGCTCACCCGGAAGATGCGGCCCACGTCGCGGCTGTAGAAGTAGCTGGCCAGACCGAACTCGGTGTTGTTGGCCGCATCGATGGCCTCCTGCTCGGTCTGGAACTTGAAGACCGGGGCCAGCGGGCCGAAGGTTTCTTCGCGGGCGCACAGCATGTCGCCCTTCGCATCGGCAATCACGGTGGGCTGGAAGAACTGGCCCGGCAGCTTCTGGCCGCCGGTGACCACGCGGCCGCCCTTGGCCACGGCGTCGCTCACATGGCGCTGCACCTTCTCGACCGCAGCGTCCTCGATCAGCGGGCCTTGCACCACGCCGTCGTCGAAGCCGTTGCCCACCTTGAAGGCGGCCACGCGGGCGGCGAACTTCTCCACGAAGGCGTCGTAAACGCCGGCCTGCACATACAGGCGGTTGGCGCAGACGCAGGTCTGGCCGGCGTTGCGGTACTTGCTGGCAATGGCGCCTTCCACGGCCGAGTCGATGTCGGCATCGTCGAACACGATGAAGGGCGCGTTGCCGCCCAGCTCCAGGCTGAGCTTCTTCACCGTCGGTGCGCTCTGCGCCATCAGGATGCGGCCCACTTCGGTGGAGCCGGTGAACGAGAGGTGGCGCACCACGTCGCTGGCGCACAGCACCTTGCCGATGGCAATGCTCTGCTCGCTGTCGGCGCTCAGGATGTTGATCACGCCGGCCGGGATGCCGGCGCGCACCGCCAGCTCGGCCGCAGCCAGCGCGGTCAGCGGGGTCAGCTCGGCGGGCTTGATGATCACCGGGCAGCCGGCGGCCAGGGCCGGGGCCACCTTGCGGGTGATCATGGCCAGCGGGAAGTTCCAGGGCGTGATGGCGGCGCACACGCCGATGGGCTGCTTGAGCACCAGCAGGCGGCGGTTGTTGTCGAAGGTGGGCAGGGTCTCGCCATTGACGCGCTTGGCCTCCTCGGCAAACCACTCCACGAAGCTGGAGCCGTAGGCAATTTCACCTTTGGCCTCGGGGTAGGGCTTGCCCTGTTCGGCGGTCAGGATGCGGGCCAGGTCGTCCTGGTTGGCCATCAGCAGGTTGAACCAGGTGCGCAGGATGTTGGAGCGCTCCTTGGCGGTCTTGTTACGCCAGCCGGCCCAGGCCGCATTGGCGGCGTCGATGGCGGCCTGCGCATCGGCCGGGCCCAGGTTGGCCACATCGGCCAGCTTGTGGCCGGTGGCCGGGTCCAGCACATCGAAGCGGCTGCTGCCTTTCACCCACTGGCCGTTGATGAGGCCGTCGGTCTTGAGCAGGCTGGGGTCCTTGAGCAGGGCCAGGGGCGAGGTTTTCATGTCCATGGTGTGTCTCCGGTCGGTGGGTGGCGCGGGGCGGTCGGGCCGCAGGGCGGAATCCGGCAGGATAGCCCGAGCCGCCCGACCCTGCAGTACCGGTGGTGACCCGCCGCGCCGGGCCACTCGAAGTGTTGGAAAATAGCGGGCTTTGACGCCGCCGGGGTGCCCCCGGGGGCATCAGTCCACCTCCGCTCCATTGCCAAGGCCACCATGACCCGTCCCGCCTCTGTCGCCGACATCCGCAAGACCTTCCTGGACTTCTTTGCCGCCAAGGGCCACACCGTGGTGGCGTCCAGCCCGCTGGTGCCGGGCAACGACCCGACGCTGATGTTCACCAACTCCGGCATGGTGCAGTTCAAGGACGTGTTCCTCGGCACCGACAAGCGCAACTATGTGCGCGCCGCTTCGGTCCAGGCCTGCCTGCGCGCCGGCGGCAAACACAACGACCTGGAGAACGTGGGCTACACCGCGCGCCACCACACCTTCTTCGAGATGCTGGGCAACTGGAGCTTCGGCGACTACTTCAAGAAGGAAAGCCTGAACTGGGCCTGGGAGCTGTTGACCCAGGTGTACCAGCTGCCGGCCGACCGGCTGTACGCCACGGTCTACCAGGAAGACGACGAGGCCCATGCCATCTGGGAAGACATCTTCGTGAAGGCCGGCTGGACTCCTGAGCGCATCCAGCAGGAGGGTCGCATCATCCGCATCGGCGACAACAAGGGCGGCCGCTACAAGTCCGACAACTTCTGGATGATGGCCGACACCGGCCCCTGCGGCCCGTGCAGCGAAATCTTCTACGACCACGGCCCCCACATCGCCGGTGGCCCCCCGGGCAGCCCGGACGAAGACGGCGACCGCTTCATCGAGATCTGGAACAACGTGTTCATGCAGTTCGACATGAAGGAAGACGGCTCGGTCACCCCGCTGCCCGCGCCCTGCGTGGACACCGGCATGGGCCTGGAGCGCCTGGCCGCCATCCTGCAGCAGGTGCACAGCAACTACGAGATCGACATCTTCGATGTGCTGATCAAGGCCGCTGCCCGCGAGACCGGCACCGCCGACCTGAGCAACCCCTCGCTCAAGGTGATTGCCGACCACATCCGCGCCACCGCCTTCCTCATCAGCGACGGTGTCATCCCCAGCAACGAAGGCCGGGGCTATGTGCAGCGCCGCATCGTTCGCCGCGCCATCCGCCACGGCTACAAGCTCGGCCAGAAGACCCCGTTCTTCCACAAGCTGGTGCCCGATCTGGTGAAGATGATGGGCGAGGCCTACCCCAACCTGGCGAATCAGGCCCAGCGCATCACCGAGGTGCTCAAGGCCGAGGAAGAGCGTTTCTACGAGACCCTGGCCAACGGCATGGAGATCCTGGACGCCGCCTTGGCCGACGGCGCGAAGGTGCTGCCCGGCGACGTGGCCTTCAAGCTGCACGACACCTACGGCTTCCCGCTGGACCTGTCCGGCGATGTCTGCCGTGAACGCGGCCTGAGCGTGGACGAGGCCGGCTTCCATGCCGCCATGGAAGCCCAGAAGGCCAAAGGCCGCGCCGCGGGCAAGTTCAAGATGGACAAGGCGCTGGAGTACGCCGGTGCCGGCAACACCTTCGTGGGCTACGAGCACCTGGAAGCCCCGGCCAAGGTGGTGGCGCTCTACTTCGACGGCACCCCGGTGGCCGAGCTCAAGGCCGGCCAGCAGGGCGTGGTGGTGCTCGACACCACCCCGTTCTACGCCGAGAGCGGTGGCCAGGTGGGTGACGAAGGCGAACTCGTGGCCGGCTCGGCCCGCTTCGTGGTGGAAGACACCCAGAAGATCCGCGCCGACGTGTTCGGCCACCACGGCAGCGTGGCCCAGGGCACGCTGGCCGTGGGCGATGCGGTCAATGCCCGCGTCAACACCACGCTGCGTGCGGCCACCGTGCGCAACCACAGCGCCACCCACCTGATGCACAAGGCCCTGCGCGAGGTGCTGGGCGACCATGTGCAGCAGAAGGGCTCGCTGGTGAACGCCGAGCGCACCCGCTTCGACTTCGCCCACAACGCACCGGTCACCGATGCGCAGGTGCGCCAGATCGAGGCCATCGTCAATGCCGAGATCCTGGCCAACGCCGCCACCCAGGCCCGCGTGATGGAGATCGAGGCCGCCAAGGCCACCGGCGCCATGATGCTGTTCGGCGAGAAGTACGGCGACACGGTGCGCGTGCTCGACATCGGCAGCAGCCGCGAACTCTGCGGCGGCACCCATGTGGGCCGCACCGGCGACATCGGCCTGTTCAAGGTGGTGGGCGAGAGCGGCGTGGCCGCCGGCGTGCGCCGCATCGAGGCGGTCACCGGCGTCAACGCGCTGGCTTATCTGCAGTCGCTGGAATCCACCGTGGCCCAGGCCGCCGGCACCCTCAAGGCCTCGCCGGCCGAGCTGCAGGCCCGCATCGGCCAGACCCTGGAGCAGGTGCGCGCACTGGAGAAGGAAGTGGCGGCCCTCAAGGGCAAGCTGGCCTCCAGCCAGGGCGACGAGCTGATGGCCCAGGCCATCGATGTGAAGGGCATCAAGGTGCTGGCCGCCGTGCTGCAAGGGGCCGACGCCAAGACCCTGCGCGACACGCTGGACAAGCTCAAGGACAAGCTCAAGACCGCCGCCATCGTGCTGGCGGCGGTGGACGGCGGCAAGGTGCAGCTGGCCGCTGGCGTCACCGCCGACAGCACCGGCAAGGTCAAGGCCGGCGAGCTGGTCAACTTCGTGGCCCAGCAGGTCGGCGGCAAGGGCGGCGGCAAGGCCGACATGGCCATGGCCGGCGGCACCGACGCGTCGGGTCTGGACGCAGCGCTGAAGTCGGTCCAGGGCTGGGTGGCCGAGCGGGCCTGATCCCCCGGGGGTGTCCCCTCGGGGCGCGGCCTACAGTCGCGCCCTTTCAACGAGGAGGAACCCCATGAAATCCATCGCCCTGGCCTGCGCGGCCGCCATCCTGTCCACCGGCTGCGCGTCGGTCGTCAACGACTCGACCCACCCGGTGAAGGTCGAGACCCGCAACCCGGCGGGTGAGCTGGTGAGCGGCGCCGAATGCCAGCTGACCAACGACTACGGCTCCGTCAGCCTGAAGTCCGGCGACACGACGCCGGTGCGCAGGTCGTCGAAAGACCTGGACATCGTCTGCAAGGGCGCCGGTCAGGCCGAAGCTCGGGGCCGCGCCATTTCGCGGGCCAACGGCGGCATGTGGGGCAACATCATCCTCGGTGGCGGCATCGGTGCCGTGATCGACCACAACAAGGGCACGGCCTACACGTATCCGACCTGGATGCAGCTGGTGTTCGGCAAGGTGCTCACTTTCGATCGCACCGCCGAGAAGGAAGGTCAGCCGGTGCCGGGCACCGAGCCGGTCGGGCAAGCGGCTGCTCCGGCGCCGGCTGCGGTCGCTTCGGGTCCCTGATCAGCCGGCCGGCCAATCCAGCGCCCGGCGGCTCTCGAAGCGCCGAGGCTGCCCGGTCAAGGGATCGGTGAACGCGATGGCCTGCGCCAGCAGGCGCAGCGGGTCGGCGAAATCTTCCGGCTCGTCCGGCCCGCGCCGCACCTTTGGATAAAACTGGTCGCCCACCAGCGGCAGACCGAGCGCTGCCATGTGCACCCGCAGCTGGTGGCGCTTGCCGGTGATCGGCTCCAGCGCCAATCGCGCCCAGCCACCTTGCCGCTCCAATTCGGTGATGCGGGTCTCGCTGTTGGCTTCGCCCGGCACCTCGCGCATGCGGAAGAAGCCGCTCGGGTCTTCCTCGATGCGGCTGCGACGCACATGGCCTTGAAGCAGAAAACCGTCCGCTGCGGCCGGTGCGATGGCCTGGTACAGCTTGTCGACCTGCCGCTGGCGAAACAGCGCCTGGTAGGCGTCGCGGTCCTGCGGGCGGATGCTGAACACCACCACGCCGGCGGTTTCGCGGTCGATGCGGTGCAACGGGCTGAGCGTGTCGATGCCGGTGCGGCGCTTCAGGCGCACCAGCAGGCTTTGCTGCACAAAGCGGCCGGTGGGCACGACCGGCAGGAAATGCGGCTTGTCGACCACCAGCAGGTGATCGTCCTGGAACAGCAGTTCTTCCACGAAGGGAATCGGCTGCTCGTCCTCGATGCGGCGGTAGTAGTACAGGCGTTCGCCCGGCACGCAGGGCTGGTCGGGGCGGCAGGGGCGAGCGGTGTCGTCCAGCACTTCAGCGCCGTGCAGGCGTGCGGTCCAGCCGGCGCGGTCCACGGCCGGCAGGCGGTCGCTCAGGAAATCGAGCACCGTCGGCCACGGGCAGGGCTTGTCGTGGGGCACCGCCACGCAGCTCGGCGACACGCCGTCCCGCGCGGGAATGAGGGGGTTCCTGGGCCGGTGCGCCATGCCGGGCCGCCGCTGTCAGGCGGTCAGACGCGGGACCAGACCAGGTCCCACACGCCGTGGCCCAGCTTGAGGCCCCGGTTCTCGAACTTGGTGAGCGGCCGGTAGTCGGGCTTGGGGGCGTAGCCGCCCTGGGCCGCATCGGCGGTGTTGCTCAGCAGCGGTTCGGCGGCCAGCACCTCGGCCATCTGCTCGGCATAGGGCTGCCAGTCGGTGGCCAGGTGCACATAGCCACCGGGCCTGAGCTTGCGGGCCAGGCGGTTCACGAACGGCCCCTGGATCAGCCGGCGCTTGTGGTGCTTGGTCTTGTGCCAGGGGTCGGGAAAGAAGATGTGCACGCCGTCCAGGCTGCTGTCGGCCAGCATATGGTCCATGACCTCGACCGCGTCGTGCCGCACGATGCGGATGTTCTCCAGCCCGTTGTCGCCGCACAGCTTGAGCAGCGCACCCACACCGGGCTCGTGCACCTCGCAGCACAGGAAGTTGTCCTGCGGCCGCACGCCGGCAATGTGGGCGGTGGCGCCGCCCATGCCGAAACCGATTTCCAGCACAGTGGGTGCCTGGCGGCCGAAGGTGGCGGCCAGATCGAGCGGCTGCGGGTCATAGGGCACCAGGAAGCGCGGGCCGAACAGCTCGTAGGCCCGGGCCTGGCCGGCGGTGGTGCGACCGGCCCGCAGCACATAGCTCTTGACCACGCGCAGGTGCTCCACGTCGGTGGGGGCGGGTCGGGGCAGGGCGTGTCGGGGGTCGGTCATGGCGGGCGCAGAAAACCCGCGATTTTAGGTGGCCGGGCCGGCGGCGGCCGACCAGGCTGTCCGTCAGGCCTCACGCCAGCACTCACGCCAGGCCCGGGTCCAGACCGCCAGCGCCTCGGCCACACCGCCGGTGGCGGGCGGCAGGTCGAGGACGGCGGCGGCGGCGTTCAGGGCGGCCAGCGGGTTCGAGAGGTCCAGTGGCGCGGCGCCGTTCTGCTTGCTGAGTTTTTCGCCGTTGGCGCCCAGCACCAGCGGCACATGGTGGTAGTTGACGGGTGGCAGCTTCAGTGCCTGCTGCAGCAGGATCTGGCGCGGGGTGTTGTCGGCCAGGTCCTGGCCGCGCACCACGTGGGTGATGGCCTGCTCGGCGTCGTCCACCACCACCGCGAGCTGGTAGGCCCACAGGCCGTCGGCGCGGCGCAGCACGAAGTCGCCCACCTCGGTGGAAACGTCCTGCTGCTGCGGCCCCAGGCGGGCATCGGTCCAGTGCACCGGCGCGGCATCGGGCAGGCGCAGCCGCCAGGCGCGCGCCGGGCGGCCCTGCAGCCCGCTGCGGCAGGTGCCGGGGTAGACGGCTGCCTGGTGGCGTTCGCGCGGCTGACCGGCGGCGGCCAGGGCGGCCTCGATGTCGCTGCGCGAGCAGGCGCAGGGGTAGGCCAGACCCTGTTCCAGCAAACGGTCCAGCGCGGCCTGGTACAACGGGCCGCGCTGCGATTGCCACACCACCGGCAGGTCGCTGGTCAGGCCGCAGGCGGCCAGCTGCTGGAGGATGAGCCGGTCGGCTCCCGGCACGCAGCGCGGGGTGTCGACGTCCTCGATCCGCACCCCCCATTCGCCGCCCCGGGCCCGGGCATCGAGCCAGCTGGCCAGCGCCGCCACCAGCGAGCCGGCGTGCAGCGGACCGGTCGGCGAGGGGGCAAACCGGCCCCGCGGCTTCACGCCATGGCCAGGGCCAGTTCCAGGCCCGAGACGAACGCGTCTTCCACCCGGTGGCCCAGGCACCAGTCGCCGCACAGGCCGATGCCCAGGGCCGGGTCGATCAGGTGCGAGCGGCCCAGCGGGGTGCGGGTCTGGGCGAAGCGCCAGCGGTGCACCACCGCGTGGGTGGGGGTGGCGCGGATGCCGGTGATCTCGGCAAAGCCCTTGAGCAGCTTGGCCTTGACCCGCTCTTCGTCGTCTTCCAGGTGGCGGGTCGACCAGTCGGGGCTGGCCTGAACCGTCCAGCGCTCGATCGGGTCACGCCCCGGCTTGCTCGATTCGCGCGCCAGCCAGCTGATGCGGTGGTGGGTGCTGCGGGCGGCGTTCCATTGCGGGCCCAGGTGGGGCAGGCCGGGCTGCATGGCCTGGGGGTAGGCCACCATCAGGGTCCAGCAAGGGGCCACATGCACTGGTGCCAGCGCCTGCCGCAGGTCGGGGGCCAGGCCGGAGGCCAGCAGCAGGTCGTGCGCCTGCGGATTCGGCACCGCCAGCACCACCTGGTCGAACCCGCCCAGGACCCGCTGTCCGCCTTCGGCGTCTTCGGCGCGCAGCTGCCACTGTTCCGGGTGCAGGGCATCGCGTTCGATCTGGGTCACCCGCACCTGCACCAGGGCCTGGGCCGGCAGGCGGCCGTGCAGGTCGGGGCGGGTGATGGGCTGGGCCCACAGCGCCACCAGCGCATTCATGCCGGGGGTGGCCACGAAGTGCGGTTCGGTGGGCGGGGGCGCGCTGGCCAGCACATGGCCGAATTCGTCCAGCACCCGAACCGTGCTGGCGCTCCAGGGCCGCACCACGGTGGTGGCGGTCAGCCGCAGCACCTGCTCGAAGCGGGCGTCGCGCACGGTGAAGTACTGGGCACCGTGGTCGAAGCCGCCGAACTCGGTGCGGCGGGTCGACATGCGGCCGCCGAAGCCGCGGCTTTTTTCGATCAGCGTGACCCGGTGGCCGGCCTGCAGCAGGGTGCGGGCGCAGGTCACGCCGGCCATGCCGCCGCCAATGACGGCAATGTGGCGCAACGGGGCTGCGGGGGTGGGCTGGGGAGCGCGGGTGGGCCGACGTGGTTTCATGGTGCGAGGGGTGTTGGGGTGGCGTGCGCCGACGGGCATGTGGGCCGAATGTAGCAGCGGCCCTCAGCTCTGGTGGTGGTTGTTCAGCAGGGCATGCCGGGTTTTGGGGTGCTGCAGCCGCTCCAGCCACCACTGCAGCGCCCGGCCCGCGCCCTTGGGCCCGGCGTCCTGCCGCCAGGCATAGGCAGCGCGTTGCGTGCGCGAGGTGCGTTGCAGCGGCTTGACCACCAGCCGCCCGGCGTCGATGTAGGGCTGTGCCAGCGGCTGCGGCAGGAAGCCCACGCCCAGGCCCCGCAGCTGGGCTTCGAGCTTGTGCTGCATGGTGGGCACGGTCAGCACGTCCTGGCCGGGTTGCAGGTTGTGGGTCACGCCGCGTCCGCGCAGCGTGCTGTCGGCCACTGCCACGGCGCGGTGGCGGCGCAGTTCATCGTCGGACAAGGGGTGCGACACGCTGGCCAGCGGGTGGTGCGGTGCGATCGCATACACAAACGGCACGCTGCCCAGAGGCGCCACCTGGATGCCCGGGATCGCCAGCTCCACCGACACGCCCAGCGCCAGGTCGGCGGCGCCGCTCTGCAGCGACTCCAGCGTGCCGGAGAGGGTTTCGGCGCGCAGCCGCAGGCGGGTGGGGGCGCCGGTGGCATAAAAGTCGTCGCACAGCTCGAAGAGCGTGCCCCGGGCGATCAGGGCGTCGGCCGCGATCGAGAGCTGGGGTTCCCAGCCGGTGGCCACCCGGCGCACCCGCTGGGCCACGGCGTCGAGTTCCTGCAGCAGGTGTTCGCCCGAGCGCAGCAGCTCGGCCCCGGCCGGGGTGAGCACCGCGCGGCGGGCGCTGCGGTCGAACAGCAGCACGTCCAGCGCGTCCTCGATCTGCCGGATGCGGTAGGTCAGGGCACTGGGCACCATGCCGATCTCGCGCGCGGCCGCCGCCATGCTGCCCAGGCGGGACACCGCTTCCAGCAGGGCCAGGTTTTCGGCCGACAGGGCCGAGCGGGGGTTGGGGGCAGGGGCGGGCATGGCGGGCTCCATTCATTCAAACGGTTTGAATGATGACATCAAAACCATGCAGCCGATTTGTCCGGACGAATCTCCAGAATGGAGCCCATCGACACCGGGGAATCGTCCCCGGACCACCAGCAGGAGTCCCGTCATGATGCTCGTCCGCCGTTCCGAAGCCCGTGGCCATGCCGACCACGGCTGGCTGCGCAGCCACCATTCCTTCTCGTTCGCCGATTACTTCGACCCGCAGTGGATGGGCTGGGGCAATCTGCGCGTGATCAACGAAGACCGCATCGCCCCCGGCACCGGCTTTGGCACCCACGGCCACCGCGACATGGAGATCGTGAGCTATGTGCTCAAGGGCAACCTGGCCCACAAGGACAGCATGGGCAACGTGGAGGGCATTCCCCCCGGCGAGGTGCAGCGCATGAGCGCCGGCACCGGCGTGATGCACAGCGAGTTCAACCATGCGCCCGACAGCGAGACCCATTTCCTGCAGATCTGGATCGAGCCCAATGTGCGCGGCATCCCGCCGAGCTATGAGCAGAAGGCCTTTGCCGACGCCGAGAAGCGCGGTGTCCTGCGCCGCGTTGCCTCGAACGACACGGCCGAAGGCGCGGTCAAGCTGCATGCCGATGCGACCATCTATGCCGGCCTGTTCGACGGTGCCGAGTCGGCCCGGCTGGCGCTGGACCCGACCCGCAAGGCCTATGTGCACCTGGTGCGCGGGGAGCTGTCGGTGAACGGCCAGGCCCTCAAGACCGGCGATGCCGTGGCGCTGCGCGACGAAGCGGCCCTGGTGCTGGACCAGGCCCGCGACGCCGAGGTGCTGGTGTTCGACCTGGCCGCCTGAGCCGGAGCCACCCCCATGTGCGGCTCCGAACTGCTCACCCGGCGCGCGGTGCAATCGGTGGTGGACATGCCCCACCATGCGTTCGACACCCGGACCCATGCCCGCATGTTCCACCCGGAACACCTGGGCCTGATCGACCCCTTCATCGGCGTCGACCTGTTCCACATGCCGCAGAACTTTTTCCTGCCGCATCCCCACGGCGGCATGAGCGCGGTGACGCTGCTGCTCGACGATTCGCCGGGCGGTGTCATCAACCGCGATTCGCTGGGCGACCACAGCACCATTGCCCCGGGCGACCTGCACTGGACCCAGGCCGGCAGCGGCATCGTGCACGAAGAGACGCCCAGCCAGCCGGGGCAGCCCGCCATCGGGCTGCAGATCTTCGTGAACATGGCGCGCAGCCACAAGCAGGACCCGGCTGCGGTGTTCAAGGTGGCCCGGGCCGACATGCCGGTCTGGCAGGGCGAGGGCGTGCAGGTCAAGGTGGCGGCCGGTTCGTTTGCCGGCCTGCAGTCGCCCATCGGCGCCGACCCGCGCTGGGCCACCCGGGTCGATCTGCTGGACATCCGGCTGGCGCCGGGTGCACGCATCGACCTGCCGGTGGACAACGCCGCCAACGGCTTCCTGATCGTCACGGCCGGCGCGCTGACCGCCGGCGACCACGCCGCCCGCATGCACCAGACGGTGGTGCTGTCCCCGGCCCCGGCCGATGCGGCGGGCCGCTCGGTGCTGACCTTGCAATCGACCGAGGCGGGCGCACATGCGGTGCTGCTGGCCGGCCGGCCGCTGCGCGAGCCGGTGGTGCCCTACGGACCTTTCGTGGGCAACAGCCGGCAGGACATCGCAGCCTATGCCCAGGCCTTCCAGCGGGGCGACATGGGCTCGCTCGAACCCTCGTTCTCCCGTTGACCATTCTCCGTTGATCATTTTCCGTTGACCGTTTTCCCTAACCCCGCGCCAACCGGCGCACAACCCTGAAAGCAAACCATGGCAAAAGTTGTTGTTGTCTACCACTCCGGCTACGGCCACACCCAGTTCATCGCCCAGGCCGTGGCCCAGGGTGCCGGCGCCGATCTGATCGCGGTCGATGCCGAGGGCAACCTGCCCGAAGGCGCCTGGGAAGCCCTGGCCGCCGCCGACGCCATCGTCATGGGCACGCCCACCTACATGGGCGGCCCGAGCTGGCAGTTCAAGAAATTCGCCGACGCTTCCTCCAAGGCCTGGTTCACCCGCGCCTGGCAGGACAAGTTCTTTGCCGGCTTCACGGTCAGCGCCAGCCTGAACGGCGACAAGGGCTCCACCCTGTCTTACCTGACCACCCTGGCCTCCCAGCATGGCGGCCTGTGGGTCAGCCTGGGCATGCCGCCCGCGAACAAGCTGGCTTCGACCCGCGCCGACGTCAACAACCTCGGCGGCTCGGTGGGTCTGCTGGTGCAGGCACCGTCGGACGCCGGCGCCGACAAGATCCCCCAGGGCGATGTCGACACCGCCCGCCAGTTCGGCGAGCGCGTGGTTGCGGTGGCCCAGCGCTTCAAGGGCTGACCCCCGTTCCATCAGGGCCGGCCGGGATCGACCGATCCCGGCCGGCCTGTGGCACAGTGCGGGCGACCCCGCAACTGCCTGCCACCCCGATCCCATGAAGATCATCAGCCTCATTCCCTGGGCCGACTGGCTGGCCCTGGCCTGTTTCTTCGCCCTGTGGGTGGGTTATGCGCGCTTTGCCAAGGTGTGGTCGCGCCGCCGTCCCTCGCTGCTGGACACCACCAACCGCTACCGCCGCTACTGGATGCAGCAGACCACGGCCCGCGACCCGCGCATGCTGGACGGCCTGATCACCCAGACGCTGTCCAACACCCCGGCCTTCTTTTCGTCCACCTCCATCCTGGTCATCGGTGCGGTGTTCGCGCTGCTGGGCACCACCGACAAGGCGGCCGAGCTGATGAGCGAGATTCCGTTCGCGCAGGCCACCACGCTGATCGTGTTCGAGTTCAAGGTGGTGGTGCTGGTCTCGATCTTTGTCTACTCGTTCTTCCGCTTTTCCTGGTGCATGCGGCAGTACACCTTCGTGGCGCTGGTCATCGGCTCCATGCCGTCGCCGGAATCGTTCGCCAGCGGCCAGTTCGACCGCCAGCAGTTCGCCGACCGGGCGGCCGCCATGGTGGGTTCGGCGGCCGAGACCTTCAACGACGGCCTGCGCGCCTACTACTTCTCGTTCGCCCTGCTGGCCTGGTTCATTTCGCCGGTGACCATGGTGCTGGCCACGTTGATCGTGGTGGCCATCCTGTACAACCGCGAGTTCCGTTCGGAAGTGCTGTCCATCCTCAAGGACTGACCCGGTCGGCCCGTCGCAGTCCCTAAAATCGGGCGCATGTTTGTCCATCTGCGCCTGCACACCGAGTTTTCCGTCGTCGATGGCACCAACCGCATCGACGATGCCGTGGCCGCTGCGGCGGCCGACCGCCAGCCCGCCCTGGCCATCACCGACCTGAACAACCTGTTCGGGGCCATCAAGTTCTACAAGGCGGCGCGCGGTGCCGGGGTCAAGCCCCTGATCGGCGCCGAGGTGATGCTGCAGGGCTTCACCGACGAAACCCCCGGCGCCATGCCCGGCGCCCACCAGCCGGCACTGCCGCGCGCCATCCTGCTGGTGCAGGACCACCAGGGTTACCTGAACCTGTCCGAACTGCTGGCCCGCGCCTGGACCCGCAACGATGGTCGCGGCCAGGCGGTCATCCAGCGGGCCTGGCTGCAGGAACTGCACGGCGGCCTGATCCTGCTGTCGGGCGCGCAGGCCGGTCCGGTCGGGCAGGCCCTGATGGCGGGCGATGCCCAGCGCGCTGCCGACGTCGCCCTGCAGCTCTCCAGCCTGTTCACCCACCGCTTCTACCTGGAGCTGCAGCGCGCCGGCCGCAATGACGACGAGCGCCATGTGGCCGAAACCGTCAAGCTGGCGGCCCGGCTGCGCCTGCCGGTGGTGGCCACCCACCCGGTGCAGTTCCTGGAAGCCGACGACTACGAGGCCCACGAGGCCCGGGTCTGCATTTCCGAGGGCGAGATCCTGGGCAACAGCCGCCGGGTGCGCCGCTTCACCCGCGAGCAGTACTTCAAGAGCGCGGCCGACATGGCGGCCCTGTTCGCCGATGTGCCTTCGGCCGTGGCCAACACCCTGGAAATCGCGCGGCGCTGCAACCTCACGCTGGTGCTGGGCAAGCCGCAGCTGCCCAACTTCCCGACGCCGCTGGTGAATGGCGTGCCCATGCCCATGGAGGACTTTTTCCGCCAGTCCTCCTTCGCGGGGCTGGAGGAGCGGCTGGTCCACCTCTATCCCGATGCGGCCGAACGCGAGCGCCAGCGCCCGCGCTATGTGGAGCGGCTGGAGTTCGAGATCAACACCATCCTGAAGATGGGGTTCCCCGGCTACTTCCTGATCGTGGGCGACTTCATCAACTGGGCCAAGAACAACGGCTGTCCGGTCGGCCCCGGCCGGGGTTCGGGTGCCGGCTCGCTGGTGGCCTACGCGCTCAAGATCACCGACCTCGACCCGCTGCAATACAACCTGCTGTTCGAGCGCTTCCTGAACCCGGAGCGGGTGTCCATGCCCGACTTCGACATCGATTTCTGCCAGAGCAACCGCGACCGCGTCATCGACTATGTGAAGGAGAAGTACGGCAAGGACGCGGTGAGCCAGATCGCCACCTTCGGCACCATGGCCGCGCGCGCCGCCATCCGCGACGTGGGCCGGGTGCTCGACTTCTCCTACGGCTTCTGCGACGGCATCTCCAAGCTCATTCCCAACAAGCCGGGCATGAGCGTGACCCTGCAGTACCCGCCCAGCCCCAAGAAGGACGGCGACAAGAACAACTACGCCATCGAGATGGAGCCGCTGCTGGCCGAGCGCCTGCAGAAGGAAGACGATGTGCGCACCCTCATCGAGCTGGCCCAGAAGCTCGAAGGCATGACCCGCAACATCGGCATGCACGCCGGCGGCGTGCTGATCGCGCCCGGCAAGCTGACCGACTTCTGCCCCCTCTATGCCCAGCCCGGCAGCGACGCGGCGGTGAGCCAATACGACAAGGACGACGTGGAGGCCATCGGCCTGGTCAAGTTCGACTTTCTCGGTCTGGCCACGCTGACCATCCTGGAGATCGCGCGCGAATTCATCATGAAGCGCCACAAGGGCCAGGA
The DNA here is from genome assembly GCA_013823485.1 of Comamonadaceae bacterium. GTDB lineage: Bacteria > Pseudomonadota > Gammaproteobacteria > Burkholderiales > Burkholderiaceae_C > Hydrogenophaga. The sequence continues at coordinate 34,894 of PNMF01000004.1, read as the reverse complement.
AAACTTCCGCTTCGAGGATGTGCCGCTGGACGACCCCAAGGTCTACGCCCTGTTCTCGCGCGGCCAGACCGAGGCGGTGTTCCAGTTTGAAAGCCGCGGCATGCAGGGCATGCTGCGCGACGCCAAGCCGACCCGGCTGGAAGACCTGATCGCGCTCAACGCGCTGTACCGCCCGGGCCCGATGGACCTGATCCCCAGCTTCGTGGCCCGCAAGCACGGTCGCGAGGTGGTGGAGTACCCGCACCCGCTGCTGGAGCCGGTGCTGGCCGAGACCTACGGGATCATGGTCTACCAGGAACAGGTGATGCAGTCGGCCCAGATCCTGGGCGGCTACTCGCTCGGCGGCGCCGACCTGCTGCGCCGCGCCATGGGCAAGAAGAAGCCCGAAGAGATGGCCGAGCACCGGCTGATCTTCCGCAAGGGCGCCGCCGAGAAGGGCATCGGCCAGGAGAAGGCCGACGAGGTCTTCGACCTGATGGAGAAGTTCGCCGGCTACGGCTTCAACAAGTCGCACGCGGCCGCCTATTCACTGCTCGCGTACCACACCGGCTGGCTCAAGGTGCACTACACCGCCGAGTTCTTCTGCGCCAACATGACGGTGGAGATGGACGACACCGACAAGCTCAAGGTCCTGTTCGAGGACGCGGTGAAGATGGGCATCGCCTTCGAGGCGCCCGACGTGAACCGGGGCCTGTACCGCTTCGAGCCGGTGACCGACCGCTCCATCCGCTACGGCCTGGGCGCCATCAAGGGCACCGGGCAGCAGGCCATCGAGGCCATCGTGGCGGCCCGCGAAGGCCGGGGTGAAGGCCCCGACGGGCACGAGAGCGGCCCGTTCCGGAGCCTTTTCGATTTCTGCCTGCGGGTGGACCGCACCCGCATCAACAAGCGCACGGTGGAAGCCCTGATCAAGGGCGGCGCCTTCGACAGCATCCACCTCAACCGGGCTGAGCTGCTGGCCTCGGTCGACCTGGCCTTCGACTACGCCGCCACCACCCAGGCCAACGCCCACCAGGGCGGCCTGTTCGACATGCTGGGCGGTGACGACCATGGCTCCAGCACCCAGGAGCCCGAGCTGGTCGCCACGCTGCCCTGGGGCGTGAAGGAACGCCTGACCTTCGAGAAGAGCGCCATCGGCTTCTACCTCTCCGGCCACCTGTTCGACGAGGTCGAACGCGAGGTCCGGCGCTTTGCCCGCACGCCGCTGGAGAGCGTGAAGGAGAGCCGCGATCCGGTCATCCTGGCCGGCATCGTCACCGACTTCCGGGTCATCAATGGCCAGCGCGGCAAGCTCGCGCTGTTCAAGCTGGACGACAAGACCGCGGTGCTGGAGGTCAGCGCCGACGAGGGCCTGATCAACGCGCACCGCAACACCCTCAAGGACGACGAGCTGATCGTGGTGCAGGCGGTGGCCCAGCCGGACCGGTTCTCGGGGGGGCTGCGCCTGAAGATCCAGCAGGTGTGGGACCTGGCCGCCGCCCGTTGCCGCTTCGGCAAATACCTGCGGGTGGCCGTGAATGGCCACGCGCCTTCGGTGGCCCAGCTGGTGCGCGAATTCCCGCCCCGGCGCGAAGTCACCGAGCAGGGCGAGCTGGTGCGGGGCCTGCCGGTGCGGCTGGCGCTGCTGCGCGAGGGTGCCCAGTGCGAACTGCAGCTGGACGACCGCTCGCTGTTTTTCCCGACCGACGCGGCTCTGGCCAGCTGGATGGCCCAGGCGCACGAACAGCGCGCCGAGATCGTGTTCGACTGACCCCGCTCAGTCGAGCGGGCGCAGGCCGATCACCAGCGCGGGCGGCACCCGGCCGTCGGTGTCGCGCGGCAGGCTGCCGGTGCGGTCGATGGCGCGCAGCACCGCTTCATCCCAGGCTGCGTTGCCGCTGCTCTTGGTGATCTTGCGGCCGGTGATGGTGCCGTCCGGCAGGGTGCGCACCTCCACCTCGGCACGGGGGTTGCCCGGCGCCACATCGGTGAACACCACGTTGGGCTTGATGCGGGCAGCCACCTTGGCGCCATAGCCCGGCGTGGGACCGCTGGACTGCTGGGCCGTGCCGGTGCTCTGCGGACCGCCGGTGGCTCCGGCCTGGCCCATCATGCGGCGCAGCTGGTCCTGCCGCAGCTGCTCCTTGAGCTGGGCTTCGCGTTTTTCGGCCTCGGCGCGTTTCTTGTCCTCGGCCAGCTTCTGCTGGCGTTCCTTTTGGGCAGCCGCTTTCTTGTCGGCAGCGGCCTTCTCGGCTGCGGCCTTGCGGTCGGCCTCGCGCTTCTCGGCGGCCCGCAGTTCGGCCTCGCGTTTTTCGGCCTGGGCCTTTTCGCGCGCCTTGGCGGTGGCGATCTCGGCTTCGGTCGGCCCCGGGGGCGGCGGCGCCGGGCGCGGTTCAGGGCGCGGGGCGGGTGCCGGCGGGGCAGGGGGCGGCGGCGGTGGCTCCACCGCCCGGGGTGCGGCCTGTTGTGGCACCCGCGACCAGAGCTCGGCCTCCACCGTGGCCAGCTCGACGTCCTTGTTCCATTGCACGCCCCAGGTCAGCGCGCCGATGAGCAGACCGTGCACCACCAGGGCCTTGGCCATGGACGGGCCCCAGCGGTCTGTGCTTGGTGGCGCCAGGCTGTTGCGGTCAAAGGTGCTGTGCGGGGACATGCTGTGCGGGGACATGCTCTGCGAGGGCCTGCTCATCGGGGTTCCGGTCACCGGCTGGTCTGCACCGCCAGGCCCACCCGGGCAATGCCGGCGCGCTGCAGCGTGTCCATCACCCGGACCACCGCCTCGTACTTCACCGACTTGTCGGCGCTGATGATCACCGGCACGCCGCCTTGCGGTGCCTCGCCCGAGGCCGGGTCGGTGGCCTGGATCTGCTTCACCCGGGCCACCAGCTGGGCCATGGGCACCGGCGGCGAGTCACCGCCCTGGTTGCCGTCGCGCACCTGGAGCTGTTCGTCCTTGTCGATCACGACCTGCACGAACCGGTCGGGCTGGCGCGCGGCCTGACCCACGCTGGGCAGGGCAATCTGGCTCGGCGTGATCAGGGGCGCGGTCACCATGAAGATGATCAGCAGCACCAGCATCACGTCGATGAAGGGCACCATGTTGATCTCGTTGATGGTGCGGCGGCCCCGGCCGCGGGCGGCGAGCTTGGCCATGTCAGTGACCCGACGGGGTGCTGCCCTGGGCGCCCAGGTTGCGTTGCAGGATGTTGGAGAACTCCTCCATGAAGGTCTCCATGCCGTTGGCCACGCGGTCGATGTCGTGGGCGAAGCGGTTGTAGCCGACCACTGCCGGAATGGCGGCAAACAGGCCGATGGCGGTGGCCACCAGGGCTTCGGCAATGCCGGGCGCCACCGTGGCCAGGGTCACCTGGGTGAGCGCGGCCAGCCCGGTGAAGGCGTGCATGATGCCCCACACCGTGCCGAACAGGCCCACATACGGCGCCACCGAACCCACGGTGCCGAGGAACGACAGGTTGCTCTCCAGCACGTCGAGCTCGCGCTGGAAGCTGGCCCGCATGGCGCGGCGGGCGCCGTCGAGCAAGGCACCGGCATCGGTGATGCGGCGTTCACGCAGTTTCTGGTACTCGCGCATGCCGCTGGCAAAGATGCGCTCCATCGGGCCGCCCTGGCGGGCGTTCTGGGTGGCTGCGCTGTAGAGGTCGTTCAGGTTGGTGCCGGACCAGAAGTCGCGCTCGAAGTCCTCGTTCTTGGCGCGCACCCGCTTGAGGGTGGTCAGCTTGCGGAAGATGGCGGCCCAGCTGACGACCGACATCAGGATCAGCAGCAGCACCACGGCCTGGACGACCCAGCTGGCATTGAGCATGAGCTGGACGATGGAGAGATCTTGGGTCATGTGCGTCGGAGGAAAAAATCGCCGGAAGGTTTCAAGGGGCTGCCAGGGCTTGCAGCACCGGGACGGGCATGCGGGCAGGGCGCAGCGATGCGGCGTCCACCCAGCCGATGCGGATGCTGCCTTCGCACAGCAGTTCCGGGGCGGCCGCGTTGCCCGCCGGATCACCAGCCGGGTGTCGCCACGCAGACTGCGCGATTGTCAGGGAGGCCCGGCCGGTTTCCCGGGCCGAGGCTGTAACCGTCAGCAAATCATCCAGCCGGGCGGGCCGGTGGTACTGCAGCTCGGTAGCGCTCACCACGAACATGCCGCCGGTGGTGTCGCGCAGCCGCTGCTGTTCGATGCCCAGCGAGCGCAGCCATTCGGTGCGCGCCCGCTCGAAGAACTTCAGGTAGTTGGCATAAAAGACGATGCCGCCGGCATCGGTGTCTTCCCAGTACACCCGCACCGGCCAGCGAAAGGCGGCCTGCGCCAGCGGCGCAGGGGCCTGGCTCACAGCGCGGCCTCCAGCCGGGCCACCGCTTCCTGCAGCTGTTCCATCGAATTCGCGGTGGAGAAGCGCAGGTAACGCCCCGGGTCGGCCGGGCCAAAGTCGCGGCCGGGGGTGGTGGCCAGCTGGCAGCGCTGCATCAGCTCGAAGGCCAGGGCCCAGCTGCCGCCCTGATCGGGCTGCGCGCCGGCCGGGGCGATGCCCCATTGCCGGCACAGGCCGCTCACGTCGGCCCAGGCGTAGAAGGCGCCATCGGGCCTGACCGGCACGGTCAGACCCAACCGGTCCAGTTCGGGAATGAAATAGTCGCGCCGGGCCTTGAAGGCGGCGCGGCGGCGCTCGTACTCGGCCAGGCTGTCGGGGTGGAAACAGGCCAGCGCGGCGTGCTGGGCAATGGTGCTGGCACAGATGAACAGGTTCTGCGCCATGCGCTCCACCACCGGCACCAGCTCGGTCGGCAGCACCAGCCAGCCCAGGCGCCAGCCGGTCATGTTGAAGTACTTGCTGAAGCTGTTGATGCTGATCACCTGTTCGCCCAGGCCGTCCGGCAGGCCGAGCGCGCTGTGGCCATAGGCTTCGTCGTGGCTCAGGCCGAGGTAGATCTCGTCGACCAGCGTCACGCCGCCGCGCTCGCGCACATGGGCCGCGATGTCGGTCAGCTCCTGGCGTGCGATCGAGGTGCCGGTGGGGTTGGACGGCGAGGCCAGCAGCACGCCCCGGGTGGCTGGCCCCCAGTGCTGTCGCACCTGTTCGGCGCTGAGCTGGAAGCGCTGTTCCGGTCCGGCCGGGATCATGACGGCGCGGCCCTCGGCCGCCTGCACGAACTGCCGGTTGCAGGGGTAGCTCGGGTCCGGCATCAGGACTTCGTCGCCGGCGTCGATGAGCGCCAGGCAGGCCAGCTGCAGCGCGGCGGACGCACCGGCCGTGATCACGATGCGGCCCGGGTCGACGTCGACACCGAAGCGGCTGGCGTACCAGCCCGAAATCGCCTCGCGCAGGGCTGGCAGGCCCAGCGCCTGGGTGTACTGGCTGCGGCCGTCGGCAATGGCGCGGGCGGCGGCTTCCTGCACCAGCGGGGGCGCGGTGAAGTCCGGCTCGCCGATGTTGAGGTAGATCATGGGCCGGCTGCCGGGGCCCGCCTGTGCGGCCTGCCGCGCAGCGGCCTTGGCCAGTTCCATCACGTAGAAAGGTTCGATCCGGGCCGCACGCCCGGCGATCTTCATGCCCATGGCCTCAGCGGGCGCGAGGGGCCGGCTGCGCGGCCACTTCCACCGGCCGCAGCTGCGCCGCCAGCGGGTGCAGCACGCCGTTGACGAACTTGTGGCCGTCGGTGCCGCCGAAGGCCTTGGCCAGCTCGATGCATTCGTTGAGCACCACGCGCCAGGGCACGTCGGGGCAGTGCTGGAACTCGTAGGCGCCGATCCACAGCACGCCGTGCTCGATGGGCGAGATTTCCGGCAGCGGGCGGTCCAGGCGGGGGGTGATGAGGGCGTCCAGCGCAGCGGCCTGCTCGATGCAGCCGTGCACCAGCGCGTCGAAGTGCACGCTGTCGGCCTTGTGGAAGCCGGCCAGGTCGCGGGTGAAGGCGTCGATGTCGGCTGCCTCGTTGCGGCCCACCAGGTGCTGGTAGAGCGCCTGCAGGGCGAACTCGCGGGCGCGGGTGCGGGCCGACTTGTCGGAAGCCTTGCGGGGTGCGCCGGCGCGGGTCGGGGTCTTGTCGGAATCGGGGGTGTTCATGGTCATCCGATGGAGTCGAGCACATGGGCCATCTCGACCGCCACGCGGGCGGCGTCGATGCCCTTGTCGGTCTGGCGGGCGCGGGCCTGTTCGTCGTTCTCGACGGTCAGGATGGCGTTGGCGATGGGCAGCCGGTAGTCCAGCGAGATGCGCGTGACACCGGCGCCGGACTCGTTGGCCACCAGCTCGAAGTGGTAGGTCTCGCCGCGGATGATGCAGCCCAGGGCGATCAGTGCGTCAAAGTCGTCGCGTTCGGCCATGGCCTGCAGGGCCACCGGCACCTCCAGGGCGCCGGGCACCTTCACATGGGCGATGTTCTTTTCCTGCACGCCCAGGGCGAGCAGCTCGGCGTGGCAGGCCTTGAACAAGGCATCGGTGACGCCTTCGTTCCAGCGCGCCTGCACGATACCGATGCTGAATTTGCGGCCGTCCAACGGACCGGCGCTGCCTTTGTCTGCTCCGAACATGGGCTGGGTTCCTCGGGGGTCAGGTGTTGTTGCGGCCGATGAAGCCGGTGATTTCCAGGCCGTAGCCGGTCATGCTGGGCATGCGGCGCGGGTTGCCCATGAGGCGCATGCGCTGGACGCCGCATTCGCGCAGGATCTGCGCGCCCACGCCGTAGGTGCGCAGGTCCATGCGGCCGCGCTCGGGGGCCTGGGCCGATCGGGCGGTGCCTTCAAACTGGGCCAGCAGCCGGGTGGCGTCCTCGCCGCAGTTCAGCAGCACCGCCACGCCCCGGCCGGTGTCCTGCAGGTGGCGCAAGCTGGCCTCCAGGCTCCAGCTGTGCATGGAGCGGCCCACTTCCAGGGCGTCGAGCACCGACAGGGGTTCGTGCACCCGCACCGGCACCTCGTCCTGCGGCTGCCATTCGCCCTTGACCAGGGCCAGGTGCAGGGCACCGCTGGGCTGGTCGCGGAAAGCGTGGGCGGTGAACTCGCCGAAGGCGGTGTTGAGCGGGCGGCTGCCCAGCCGCTGCACCAGCGATTCGGTGCGGCTGCGGTGTTCGATCAGGTCGGCAATGGTGCCGATCTTCAGGCCGTGCTCGGCCGCGAACACCTGCAGGTCGGGCAGGCGCGCCATGGTGCCGTCGTCCTTCATGATTTCGCAGATGACCGAAGCGGGCGAGCAGCCGGCCATGGCGGCCAGGTCGCAGCCGGCCTCGGTGTGGCCGGCGCGCATCAGCACGCCGCCCTCGACCGCCTGCAGCGGGAAGATGTGGCCCGGCTGCACCAGGTCGGCGGCCTGGGCGTTCGGCGCCACCGCCACCTGCACCGTGCGGGCCCGGTCGGCGGCCGAGATGCCGGTGGTCACGCCCTCGGCGGCTTCGATGGAGACGGTGAACGCAGTGCCCATCTTGGTGCCGTTGCGCGGCACCATGGGCGGCAGCTGCAGGCGTTCGCAGCGCTCGCGGGTGAGCGTCAGGCAGATCAGGCCACGGCCGAAGCGGGCCATGAAGTTGATGGCCTCCGGCGTGACATGGTCGGCCGCCAGCACCAGATCGCCTTCGTTCTCGCGGTCTTCCTCGTCGACCAGGATCACCATGCGACCGGCCTTCATGTCGGCCACGATGTCCTCGACCGGAGAAATGGCCACCGGTGCCAGGGTTGCGGGGGCGTTCATGCGGGGTCCTTCAGGAAGTTGGCGCCGCTGGCGAGCATGCGCTCCACATAGCGGGCCACGGTGTCGATCTCGAGGTTCACGACCGAACCGGCCTGGAGCGTGCCCAGGGTGGTGTTCTCGACCGTGTGCGGAATGAGGTTGATGCTGAATTCGCAGCCCTGGGCACCGTCGGCCACGCGGTTCACGGTCAGGCTGACGCCGTTGACCGTGATCGAGCCCTTGTAGGCCAGGTACTTGCCCAGCTCGGGCGGCGCCATCACCCGCAGTTCCCAGCTTTCGCCGACCTGCCCGAAGTGGGTGACCTGCCCGATGCCGTCCACATGGCCGGAGACGATGTGGCCGCCCAGCCGGTCCTGCGGACGCAGGGCCTTCTCCAGATTGACCGGGGTGCCCGACTGACCCAGGCCGGTGGTGCGGGTCAGCGACTCGACCGAGATGTCGATGGAGAACCGCCGGGCCGGCAGGTCGAGCGACGTGACCGTCATGCAGGCGCCGTTCAGCGCGATGCTGTCGCCCAGACCGACGTCGTCCAGGTAGCCCGGGGGCGCCTCGATGGTCAGTCGCTTGCCGTGGTCCAAAGAACTGCCCAGCGCGTGGAGGTCGGCGATACGCCCCACGCCGGTGATGATGCCGGTAAACATCCGGGTATTTTCGCAGGGTTTGTCCACCCCCTGCCGCCATCAGGGGCAGGAACGCTGACGGCTCATCGGCTCCAGCACTCGTCGCTGGTCAGGGGCAGGGGCTGGCCGACCACCTGGAGCTGGCTGCGCGCCCCGGTGTGGTCGACCTGAAAGGTGCCGCAGCCGTCCGTGGCCTGGCGCCCGGAGGGGGTGGCCGTGACGGTGAAGCTGGTGGTGGTGGTCGCCACCACCACCGTGTAGCGCCCGCCCTCGACCCGCAGCAGATCGGCCGGAACCTGCGCAGCAGCCGGGTAGGTGCCCTGGGCCGTGGCAGCCCTCTCCAGCCATTGCCCCGCCTGCAGCACGGTGGCCCGGGCCTGCCCGCGGTGCCCGCGCAGCACGTATTGTTCGTAACTGGGCATGGCCAGACCCACCAGCACCCCAGCACGGTCACCACCACCAGCAGTTCGATCAGGGTCATGCCCGCCTCGCGGCTCCGCTCCGTTGCCGCCTTCATGGAAGGATGCGCCAGTCGATGCGGCGCGGGACGTAGGTGAACCGGTTGAGTTCGAGGGGGGAGGTTCTGGTCTGGTCGCTGGGCGATGCGCCTGCGCTGGTCAGGTCGAAGACGACGGTCCGTCGGCCCGTCTCGATGCCCACCGATTCTCCGGCGCCGAACTGCACCCGCGAGGCGTTGCTGAGGTCCAGTGTGGGGTCGGCCGAATGGAACACCGGTTCGACCGAGGGGGCGCCGGTGAGTCCGCTCACGATGTTCAGGAACCCGAGTTCCGGGCGGGGCGTTGTGGAGCAGGTGCCCTCGGTTTGCGATTCGGCCGGCACCCGGGTGTTGAAACGGACCAGCGTGCCGGAGCCGAGGGTCGGGTTGCTGAGCAGCCTTTCGCCCGTGGGCGGCAGATCGATGTACCAGCCTCGCGGCGATGTGGCGGTGTTCGTCGTGTAGAGCACCGCATTGCGGGAGGTCATGAAGAAGTTGCGGAAGTCGGTCGTGCCACCGGTTCGTGCCACCTGCCCGGTGATGGTTTGCTGCACCAGCTTGCTGCGCAGGGTGTCGGCCAGGATCGACTGGAAGGCAGCGGTGAGCGCCGAGTCATCCGGTGCCGGAAAAAAGACGCCCCGGCCATTCATGGCGGCGTGCCAGAGTTCCTGCTTGCGCCGGTTGTTCACCCCGGGATCCTTGACTCCCTGGTCGACGGTGCAGATGGAGTTGAGGTTGGTCCCGCACAGCGGCGATGTCCAGGCGTAGTTGCCCTGGGCCAGCTTGTTGATGCCGTCACCCGTGTACATGCCGCCCGCCCACTGGATGTCGCCTGTCCATTTTTCGGCGGCACCCTTGAACCCGATGGTGTAGGTGACGATGTGCTGCCAGCTGGCCGGGTTGTTCTTGGGGTTCCAGTACGGTGTGATGGCGGTGGTGCCGTACATCTCGTTGGTGCTGACCTTCTGCCGGAATTTCACGTCGTTGGCCAGATCGGTCCGCAGGTCGGTGGCCCACATGTGGAACGCCAGGTCCGAAAAGGTGCTGATGGCCGGGATGCCCCGGGTATCGCGGTAGAACCGGGTCTGTGCGGAGGCGGCGTCGTACCGGACGCTGTCCGGCAGGTCTCGCGAGACACCGTCGGCGTTGCCGCCCCCCATGACCACACCGTCGCCGTCCTTGAAGCTGGCGTACACGCTGTTCCAGGAGCCATCGGTCATGAACACGTGAAACGACTTGCGGCAACTCAGCTCCGACGTGTCGCCCGGGGTTTGCGGGTTGTTCCGCCAGGGGTTGTAGTTGCTTTTCGAGCTGAAGTAGTCGAGCACCCTCTTCATCGCCAGATGCGATGGCGTGTTGCTCGGGTTGGGCAAGGTCAGGTTGTCGATCCAGTTGGTCAGGTTGGTCCGATGGGTCCTGTCGATGAGCCGCATGCCGTTGTAGGCACCGCAGCCCGAATCGGTGTTGACGCCCAGCTGCTGCGCCACGGCCGACTTCCACTGCCAGAGGTCGAACTGCGCCAGCTGCGTCGGGTTGCAAGGCGTCGAACGGCAGTCGACCGGCGCGGCAGCAACCGTTCCCCACGTGGTCTGGTACGGGCTGTTCTGGTTGGCTGCGGTCCGGGCGCCGGTATTGAGCAGCATCCTGTCCAGCAGGTCCGAGGCCATCTGCGATGCAACATTGCGCGCAGCGCTGTTGCGGGTTTCATTCAGCGCCCGAACCTGCATCCCGGCCATGGCCAGCAACCCGAAGGCCACCAGGAACAGGGCCACCAGCGCTTCCAGCAACGACGCACCGCGTTGGTGGTTCAGCATGACCCCGTCCCCTGCTTGAAGCGCAGCCGGGTCCCGGTGGAGTAGCAGACCGATCCGGCCAGGGCTGCGTACTGGCTGTCCATCGGGCTGAGCTCGAAACGCTGGCCCAGCGTAACGCTCTGGCCGAACTGGTTGAACTGCTGGCTGCTGTTGGGCGTGGTGGGCTTGGTGAGTCTCACCCCGACCGGCACGCTGACCGACTGGAGCCGCAGATCACCGGCTTCCTCCTCGCCGTCCGCGTCCATGTCGACGAAGGTGGTCCAGCCGCAACTCCAGTCGGTGGCATTCAGCAGTGCGGTACTGCAACCGGTCAGCCGGGTCAGCGTGACCGTGCTGCCGCGCGCCATGGCCTCCGAGCGTGCCTGCTGCATCGACTGCATGAGTTCGGACCTCAAGATGTCGACACGGTGGCGGACCATCATGCCGACCATGGCCGGTGCGGCCATGGCCGACAGCGTGGCCAGCAGGGTGATGACGGTCAGCAGCTCGACCAGCGTGAATCCGGCGGAGCGAGACGCCCTGCGTGACCTTGACGGTTTCGGCCGGGTCAGCATGGGTGGCTGCCTTCGACCACCCGCAGGCGGGTGCCGCCGAACTCGATGCAGAGGCGCCGCAGCCCGGTGCCGACAGTGGTGCCGGCTGTGGTGCCGGCTGTGGTGCTGCGGTCCGGCGTGATCCGCAGCCCTTGCGTGGCGACATCGCTGCGTCCCAGTGCCGAGTACGCCAGGCTGTCGTCCCGGGGTCCCTCCAGCAGGATCTGGTGGCCCCGCACCGGGCCATGGTTGCTGAGCAGCGTGTCGTCCGGGTCACGTGTCCGGTTGCGGTTGCGGTCGATGAAGCTTTCCCAGCCGCAGCGCCAGTCGGCCGGGTGGGTCGCTTCCGGGCAGCCCGCGAGGCGCCGCAGGGTGACGGTGCGGCCCTGATTCACCGCCTCCGCACGGGCGGACTGCAGCGCCGTGACCAGGTCGGCCTGCACACTGTCGACCTTGTAGCGTTCGCCGATGCGGGCAAACGAAGGCGCTGCGAGTGCAACGAGGGTGCCGAGCACGGTCACTGCCACCATCATCTCGATGAGCGACAGGCCCCGTGAACCGGCATTGCGCAAGGAAGAGGTGGGCTTGTTCATGCCCACGAATGTAGTTTTTCAGATAACTACAAAGTACTCATTCCGATGGAGTTGAAATCCGTATCGATGAACGGATGAGTTCTCAGGTATTCAAAAAGCGGTTCAAGACCGACGGATCACGGTGGCCCTCAGACGGATGTCTTTCCCCACCGGCTCCATGTCGGTCCAGCGCAGCTGCACGCCGTCCGACAGGCGCTCCAGGGCGCCCAGATGTGCCAGCCCGGCACCCTCGCCCAGCAGCGTGGGCGCCAGGTAGACCAGCAGCTCGTCCACCAGCCCGGCCCGCAGCAGCGAACCGTTGAGCTTGTAGCCGGCTTCCACATGCAGCTCGTTGATCTCGAGCTGGCCGAGCGCCTCGATCATGGCCTTCAGGTCCACCTTGCCGCCGGCGCCCGGAAGCTGCTGCAGGCGGGCGCCACGCGCCGCCAGCGCCGATGCGGCCGCTGCATCCGGCACCGCGTGAAAGATGTGGATGCGACGGCCCATGCCGCCGTGGGCCGGCTCGAACAGGCGGGCGTCGGGCGGCGTGCGCAGGTGTGAATCGATCACCACCAGGTCGGGCTGGCGGCTGACCGGCAGTTCGCGAACGTCCAGCCGGGGGTTGTCTTCGGCCACCGTGCCGATGCCGGTCAGCACCGCGCAGGCCCGGGCCCGCCAGGCATGGCCGTCGGCGCGCGCCTCGGGGCCGGTGATCCACTGGCTCTGGCCGTTGCCCAGCGCGGTGATGCCATCGAGCGAGGCCGCCAGCTTCATGCGCACCCAGGGACGCCCGCGCTCCATGCGGTGGAAGAAGCCGATGTTGAGTTCGCGCATCGCCAGCGCCAGCGGGCTGTCAGGGGGCATCAGGTCGACCGGCACACCGGCTTCGCGCAGCCGTGACAGGCCTCGGCCAGCCACCAGCGGGTTGGGATCACCGCAGGCCACCACCACCCGGGCCACCCGGGCCTGCAGCAGCGCATCGCAGCAGGGCGGGGTGCGGCCGAAGTGGGAGCAGGGCTCCAGCGTTACATAGGCGGTGGCACCCAGGGTGGGCTCGCTGCGCGACACGGCATCGCGCAGCGCCATGACCTCGGCGTGCGGGCCACCGGCCTGCTGGGTGTGGCCGGTGCCGATGACGCGGCCATCGGCCGCCACCAGCACGCAGCCGACCCGGGGGTTGGGGTTGGACAGGGTCAGCGAGTGCCGGCTGGCATCCAGCGCGGCCTGCAGATGGATCAGGTCGGTGTCCACCCGGAACTCAGCGCTTGACCTCGTCGACCAGCGCCCGGAATTCGTCGATGTCCTCGAAGCTGCGGTAGACGCTGGCAAACCGGATGTAGGCCACCTTGTCGAGCTTTTTCAGCTCGCGCATCACCATCTCGCCCAGCCGGGCGGCCGGCACCTCGCGGGTGCCCAGGTTGAGCAGCTTTTCCTCGATGCGCTCGATGGCGGCGTCGACCTGTTCGGTGCTCACCGGCCGTTTGCGCAAGGCCAGCGCGAACGAGCCGCGCAGCTTGGCCGGCACATAGTCGACCCGCCGGCCGTCCTTCTTGACCACCGCCGGAAAGCTCACCTCGGGCCGCTCGTAGGTGGTGAAGCGCTTCTCGCAGTGGCCGCACTGCCGACGGCGGCGGATGAAGTCCGCGTCCTCCGACACCCGGGTCTCCACGACCTGGGTCTCCAGATGACCGCAAAACGGGCACTTCATCGTTCAGCTCCTCACGCAGCGGCAGGCATGCAATCCGGCGCCGGGCCGCCCCAAGCCGGATTCGCGCCCCCTCGGGGGGCAGCGACCCGCGCAGCGGTGGAGCGTGGAGGTGTCACTTGTACACCGGGAAGCGCGCGGTCAGGGCGTTCACCTTGGCGCGCACCGCCTCGATGTTGGCCGCATCGCGCGGGTTGTCCAGCACGTCGGCGATCAGGTGGGCGGTGGCGCGGGCCTCGTCGTCCTTGAAGCCGCGGGTGGTCATGGCCGGGGTGCCGATGCGCACGCCGCTGGTGACCATCGGCTTCTCGGGGTCGTTGGGGATGGCGTTCTTGTTGATGGTCATGTGGGCCTGGCCCAGCACGGCCTCGGCTTCCTTGCCGGTGATGCCCTTGGCACGCAGGTCGACCAGCATGACGTGGCTCTCGGTGCGGCCGCTGACGATGCGCAGGCCGCGCTGGGTGAGCGTCTCGGCCACGACCTGGGCGTTACGGATCACCTGCTGCTGGTACAGCTTGAACTCGGGGGTGAGGGCTTCCTTGAAGGCCACTGCCTTGGCCGCGATCACGTGCATCAGCGGGCCACCCTGCAGGCCGGGGAAGATGGCGCTGTTGATCGCCTTCTCGTGCTGGGCCTTCATCAGGATGATGCCGCCGCGCGGGCCGCGCAGGCTCTTGTGGGTGGTGGAGGTCACCACGTCGGCATGGGGCACCGGGTTGGGGTAGACGCCGGCAGCGATCAGGCCGGCGTAGTGGGCCATGTCCACCAGGAAGACGGCGCCGACTTCCTGGGCAATGCGGGCGAAGCGCTCGAAGTCGATGCGCAGGCTGTAGGCGGAGGCGCCGGCAATGATGAGCTTCGGCCGGGTCTCGCGGGCCTTGGCTTCCATGGCTTCATAGTCGATTTCTTCCTGGGCGTTGAGGCCGTAGGACACCACGTTGAACCACTTGCCGGACATGTTCAGCGGCATGCCGTGGGTCAGGTGACCGCCTTCGGCCAGGCTCATGCCCATGATGGTGTCGCCGGGCTTCAGGAAGGCCAGGAAGACGGCCTCGTTGGCGGAGGCGCCGCAGTGCGGCTGCACGTTGGCGGCGTCGGCGCCGAACAGCTGCTTGACCCGGTCGATGGCCAGCTGCTCGGCCACGTCCACGTATTCACAGCCGCCGTAGTAGCGCTTGCCCGGGTAGCCCTCGGCGTACTTGTTGGTCAGCTGGGTGCCCTGCGCGGCCATGACGGCCGGGGAGGCGTAGTTTTCGCTGGCGATCAGCTCGATGTGGTGTTCCTGGCGCGCGTTTTCAGCCCGGATGGCGGCAAACAGCTCGGGGTCGGTTTGTTCGATGAGGATGTTGCGGTCGTACATGGCAATCCTGAGGAGGCAGTCCTGTGAAGGGTTGGTTCCTTGTGCGCTGACAAGGGCTGCCCAGGCGAACGGCTGAACGCACGCACCATCGGGTCCGGGCGGTGCGCTTCCCAGTGGTTGTCCCGGGCAGGCCGGGGGGCCACGTCAGCGGCCGACCCCTTGAGGTGGCTGCCTATCGCCAGTTGCGCACGCGCGGATTCTAGCCGAGCACCCGGGCCCGGCGGGGGCGTCAGGACGGGATGACCGCCGCCGGCGAGGGTGATCCGGCCGGCACCACCGCCTCCAGCTCGGTGGCGGGCACCTGGCGTGCCGGCTGGCCTTCCTGCTGCTTGACCGGGATGGGCTGTGCGACCGGTGCAGGGCGCGGCACGGCGCGGCCCAGGGCCACGCTCTGGATCCGGGCGTGCTCGGCCAGCACCCGGTCGATGTACCAGCTGCCATCGGTGGTGACGGCGCCCACGTACAGGCGCAGGCCACCCTCGATCGAGCCGGCGCGGCGCACCGCGTCCTGCAGCACCTGCACGCCGACCCGCAGGTTGGACACCGGGTCGAAGGCCGCCAGCTGGCCCCCGAAGTCCTCGTACTTGTCGGTGTGCACCCGGGTCAGCACCTGCATCAGGCCCTGCGCGCCCACCGGGCTCTGGGCAAACGGGTTGAAGCGCGATTCAACCGCCATCACGGCCAGGATCAGGGTAGGGTCCAGCCGCGCCTTCTCGCCCACGGCATAGGCCTCGGTGACCAGAGCGGCCAGCGGCTCGGGCGCCACCCGGTACTTGCGGCTGAGCCACTGGGTGACCTTGGCCTGCTGTTCCGGCAGGGCGGACAGGTCGGCGGCGGTCACGCGGTCGACCGCGTTCGGCTCGGCCGTGACCAGCTGTTCCACGCTCGCGGCCTCCTGGCGCTGCAGCAGCCAGCCGAGCAGCTGCTCTTCGGCGCTGGCCCGCAGGTCGGCCCGGAAGCCCAGCACCACCACGGCGACCGCCAGCAGGGTGCCCAGCAGCGCCAGGCTGTTGTGCGTGATGTCGTAAAAGCCTCGGTAGGCATCGGTCATGGCGGTCCTGGCAGAAGCCAGGGCCCGGCTGCTGGCCGGTGCCCGTCGGATCGGGTTGTTCATGTGTCGCTCCTTTCGCGGCGAGGCGGACTTCTCTGCGAAGCCGGCCTCGTAGGACGGGGGGACGCCATCGGGTCCGGTGCTTCGTTGCACCGGGGGCCGACTCCGCCGGGGAGGGCGGCAGCGGTCCGGGAATACCCTGAAGGGCAAAGTTCGCGGATGGTAGGTAGGCGAACATATCGAGTCAATGTTTTGAATCGTGTTTTATAGATTTATCGGTAATATGGATTTGTAAGAAAAGGTCATTGCTTCCGCCGTCCGAGCGCCGATCCCAGGCCCGGCGCGGGTTTCCGGAGGGTGGCCCCATGTGTCGCGAGAATGACCGTCCATCGGTTTTTGTCTACCTTTCGCGTCCTGAAATCCGGTTCCAGGGTCGGCGAATGGGCCTGCCGGTGGCCATAAAAATTCCCCATCGCCGCAGCGCCCGTCGCCCCTTGAAGTCACCGTCGGGCAGGCGTAATCTGGCGCTGCGTTCCGGCACGGAACGCATGAGCCGGCCGAAGCGGTGCAGCCGCTGACCGGACCCCTCCGGGAGCAATCTCTTGCTCCCTGGCCGACGGGACCAGACCCTCCCGCCGAGCCCCACCGACGGCAAGTGCATGTTGCCCGCCGTCAACCCCGGCAGACCTGGTCTGCCGGGGTTTCTTGTTTCTGGGGGCTGGGTTCCTGGTGCGTGTGTTCCCGGTTGTGGCCGTTCATCGGCTTGCGCGACACTCCACCGCATGACCGCCACCGCACCCAATCCCCGTTCCTCCGGTTTCTGGCAGCAGACCTGGCATGCGCCGGTGCGCTGGCGACGCTGGGCCGTGCGCGGTCTGGCGGGCCTGTTGCTGCTCTGGCTGATCGGGTGGCTGGGCCTGCCGCCGCTGCTGAAGTCCCAGATCGAGTCCCGCGCGTCCGACGCACTGGGCCGCGCGGTCACGCTGCAGTCGGTGCAGGTGCGGCCGTGGTCGCTGGAGGTCGATCTGGTGGGGCTGCGGGTGGCGGGTGCCTCGGCCGATGCCGCCCCCTTGCTCACGGTGGACCGGCTGCATGTCGATGCCGAGCTGCAGTCGCTGCTGCGCCTGGCACCGGTGATCGATGCCCTGCGGATCGAGCGCCCGGTGATCCATGTGAGCCATCTCGCCGATGGCCGCTACAGCGTGGACGACATCGTCGAGCGCATCCGGGCCGCCAGCCCGCCGCCCGACCCGGCCGCCGAGCCGGCCCGTTTTGCCGTCTTCAACCTGGAAGTGCAGGGCGGCGACCTGACCTTCGAGGACCAGCCGGTCGGTGTGACCCACCGCATCGAGGGTGTCGAGCTGGGGGTTCCCTTCCTGAGCAACCTGCCGTCCCGGCGCGATGTGGTCACCCAGCCCCGCCTGGCCTTCCGGCTCAACGGCAGCGCGTTCGACTCCAGCGCCCGCACCACCCCGTTTGCCGAGACCCATGCCACCCAGGCCCGGCTGAGCATGCCGGCCTTCGACCTGGCGCCCTACCTGCCCTACTGGCCAGCCTCGCTGCCCCTGCGACCCCTGGCCGGGGTGCTCGACATCGACCTGACGCTCGACTTTGAACACAAGGAGCAGCCCCAGGTCCGGCTGTCCGGCTCGGTCGGCGTGGCCGGCTTGCGGGTGGCCGAGGCGGGCAGCGCCGCCGACGGCGCCTGGCTGGGATGGGAGCGCCTGCAGGTGGCCCTGGATGGCGTGGAGCCGCTGGCCCGCCGGGTGGCGCTGGGCCCGGTCAGCCTGCAGGGGCTGGCCCTGCGTCTGGACCGGGATGCCGCCGGACAGACCAACCTGCAGCGCATGCTCGCCCGGCTGGTGCCGGAGAAGGCGCCGCCGGCCGCTTCCCCGAAGGCCGCCGCTCCGGCCACCCCATGGCAGTTCCGCATGGCGTCGCTGGACCTGACCCAGGGGCGCATCGACTGGCGCGACCAGACCACCCGGCCCGCCGCCGAACTGGCCCTGGCCGATCTGCAGATCCGCCTCGGTGCCGTGGCCTGGCCCATGCAGACCGCTGCGCCGCTGGAGCTGTCCGGCCGCCTGGGCGACACCCCCCTGTCGGTGCGCGGCGAGGTCAGCGACACCCTGGCGCGGCTGCAGGCGTCGCTGCAGGGCTGGCCGTTGTCGGCCGCTGCTCCTTATATGAAGCAGGTGCTCCAGCCCGAGCTGTCGGGGAGCCTGAGCGCCGACCTGGCACTGGACTGGGCCGCCGCCACCACCGACCGGCCCATGTCCGCCCAGCTGCGGGCCAGCCGGCTGGCCCTGGAGGCCCTGCGCCTGGGTGGCGCGCGCCAGCCGCTGGCCCAGTGGAAGGCGCTGGAGCTGTCGGATGTGGCGCTGGACTGGCCGGCCGCCCGGCTGGCCATCGGCACGGTGCGGCTGGACGAGCCCCGCCTGCAGGCCGGACGGGATGCCGACGGGCGCTGGATGTTCCAGACCTGGCTGCGCGCGCCGCTCGCTCCCGCTGCGCCTGCTGAACCTGTTGTGACCCCGCCGACCGAGCCCGCCCGGGCCACCGCAGCCCCCGCATGGCAGGTGACGGTGGGCGATCTGCGCCTGGAGCGCGCCGGCCTGCGCTGGACCGACCGCGCCGGCGCCCGACCGGCCGACCTGCTGGTCTCCGGCCTGGACTTGCGTCTGCAGAACCTGGCGCCGCTGGCCGCCCGCCAGCCGGACATGCCGCTGACCCTGCAGGCCCGGGTGGCCGTGGCCGACCGGCCCAGCGAGCCCGGCCGGATCAATGTGAACGGCAGCTTGCGCCTGCCGGCCGCCGACGCCGGGCTGGCCGCCCGCACCCGACTCCAGCTGGAGCGCCTGCCCCTGCACGCGCTGGAGCCGTACTTCGGCGACCGCCTCGCCGTCGAGCTGCTGCGGGCCGACGCCAGCCTGCGTGGCCAGCTCGATCTGGAACTGGCCGCCAACGGCCCGCGGGTGAAGCTGGCGGCCGATGCAGCGCTGGAAGACCTGCGCGCCCACAGCCTGACCCCGGCCGAAGAGCTGCTGACCTGGAAGTCGCTGCAGCTGCGCGGCGTCCGGCTGCAGACCGCGCCCGGCGAGGCCCTGCAGCTGGCGGTGGCGGAAACCGTGCTGAGCGATTACTTTGCCCGGGTCATCATCGACCCGGAAGGCCGCATCAACCTGCAGGGGCTGGTGAAGCCGGCGAACCCGCCGACCTCGGCCGATCCGCAGACTGCGGCCGCGGCCGACGCCCCGCCGCCCGCCACGGCCACCCCCCCGGTGGCCGCAGGCCCGGCGCCCGACATCCGCTTCGGCCCGGTCAGCCTGGTGAACGGGCGGGTGCTGTTCTCCGACCGCTTCATCCGGCCCAACTACACCGCCAACCTGAGCGAACTCACCGGCACCCTCAGCGCCTTTGCCAGCCAGCCGGCTGCGCCCGGACAGCCGCTGGCGCTGGCCGACCTGTCGCTCAAGGGCCGGGCCGAAGGCACGGCGGCGCTCGACATCGGCGGGCGCATCAACCCGCTGGCCCGTCCGCTGGCGCTCGACGTGCAGGCCCGGGTGCGCGACCTGGAGCTGCCGCCGCTCTCGCCCTACAGCGCCAAGTACGCCGGTTACGGCATCGAGCGCGGCAAGCTCAGCGTCGACCTGGCCTACCGCATCGACCCGGATGGCCAGCTCAGCGCCAGCAACCAGATCATCCTCAACCAGCTCAGCTTCGGCGAGCGCATCGAGGGCAGCACCGCGCCCAACCTGCCGGTCAAGCTGGCGGTGGCGCTGCTGGCCGACCGCAACGGCGTGATCGACATCAACCTGCCGGTCAGCGGGTCGCTGAACGACCCGCAGTTCCGGCTCGGGCCGATCATCGTCAAGCTCATCTTCAACCTCATCGGCAAGGCCATCACCGCGCCGTTCGCGCTGATTGCCGGCGCCTTCGGCAGCGACGGCCCGGACATGAGCCAGGTCGGTTTTGCGCCGGGCAGCGCGGCGCTGGGCGAAGAAGGGCAGCGCCAGCTGGAGTCGGTGGCCAAGGCCCTGACCAGCCGGCCCGCGCTGCAGCTCACCGTCATGGGCCACAGCGACCTGGAGGCCGAGCGGGCCGGTTTTCAGCGCGCCCGTCTGGACGCGCAGGTGCAGGCCGAAAAGCGCCGCCAGCTCGCCCGCAGCGGCGCGGCCGTGCCGGCGGCGGTCAGCGTGTCTGCGCAGGAATACCCCGACCTGCTCAAGGAGGTCTACCGCCGCTCCGACGTGGCCAAGCCGCGCAACCTGGTGGGCATCGCCAAGGACCTGCCGGTGCCCGACATGGAAAAGCTGCTGATGGCGGCCGTGCCGGTCAATGACGACGCCATGCGCGAGCTGGCCGTGGCCCGCGCGGTGGCGGTGAAGGACTTTCTGGCTGCCCGTTCGGTGCCCGAAGAGCGGCTGTTTCTGGGGGCCCCGCGCCTGAAGTCGGCGGGCGACGGCTGGAAGCCGCAGGCCGAACTGCAGCTCGCGCCGCGCTGACACCCGCTCTGCTGGCCTTCAGCGGTTCGCACCCCCGCTGATCGCGGCGACAATACGCGTTTGGCCGCACGCCCCTGTGCGGCCAGCACCCCTTCGCCACCTGTCCTGATCCGCCGTGAACACGCCGTCCCTGCCCAAGTCCGCCACAACGCCCCATCCGCTCGACACCCTCACCGGTGGCGCCTTCTCGGCCCCCACCTCGGGCGAGCGTACCGCCCGCGTCCGCGACTGGCTGGCCACCGATCCGTCGGCCGAACAGATGCAGGAAGTCTTCCGCGAACTGTCGCACCGTGACCGGGGCGCGGCCCGTCCCCTGAAGGAGCGGCTGGACGAGATCCGGCGCCAGAAGACCCAGGAGCAGACGGCGGTCGAGTGGACCGACAAGGCGCAGGCACTGCTGGAGCAGTCGCGCCTGAACCTGGCCGATGCACTGGCCTGGCAACGCGATGCCGCCCGCGCCGGTGCGCCGCTGTCGCGCGAGCCGCTGGCCACGTTGCGCCAGCAGCTGGCCGAGCGGGTCAAGGCCATCGAGGACCTGCAGCACGCGGTGCAGGTCGAGCGCGAAGCGGCGGTGCTCATTGCCCAGCGCATCGAGGTGCTGTCCACCAAGCCTTGGCGCGAGGCCCAGGCCGCAGCGGCAGCGTTGCAGGGTGACGTGGCCCAGTGGCAGCAGCAGGTCGACCAGCTCATGGCCCATGCCCAGTGGCCCAGCGTGGAAGGCCGCTTCCCGCCCATGCTGGAGGCATCGCGCCAGCAGCTGCAACTGGTCTGGGATGCTTTCCAGGCCGCCCTGGCCCTCACGGTGGCGGCCGACGCCGACCCCCAGGCCCCGTTGCCGGCGGTGCCGGTCTGGGCCGACGAGATCCGGGTGGCCCGTGGCGAAGAGCCCCAGGCCGCCGCCGACCGCCGCACCGAGAAGTCGCCGGTCGATCCCCAGGTGCAGCAGGAGCGTCGCCAGCGCGCGGCCGCCGAAGTCGAAAAGGCATTGGCCGCGCTGGAAGCCGAAGTGGCCCAGGGCCACGGCAAGGCCACGCCCAAGGCCGCCGCCGAGCTGCGCGCCATGCTCAAGACCCATGGCCGCTTCGTCCCGCCCGAACTCGACGCGCGGGTGCACGCCGTGCTGACCCAGGCCGGCGAGCTCGAAGGCTGGCAACGCTGGCGCGCCGACCAGATCCGCGAAGAGCTGGTCGCCAAGGCCGAGGCCTTGCTGCAAGCCCCCGAAGGCCAGCTCCCCGGCGGCCGCAAGATGCAGGAGACCCTGCGCACGCTGCGCGACCAGTGGAAGGCCACCGACCAGGGCGGACAGCCCAACCATGCCCTGTGGAAACGCTTCGACGAGGCCTGCAACCAGGCCTACAAGGTGGTCGAGGCCTGGCTGACCCAGGTCCGTGCCCAGGCCGATGCCAGCCGTGGCCAGCGCATGGCCATCATCGAGGCGGTCCGGGAATGGACCGCCGCCCATGCCGGGAGCACCGACTGGAAAGCCCAGATCCGCGAGCTCCACGCCTTCTCGGAACGCTGGCGCGAGGCCGGCCACCTGAGCGAAAAGGCCTTCGCCGACATCCAGCCGCTCTGGAAGACCGCCATGCACGAGGCCCATGCCCGGCTGGAAGCCGCACAGGCCGAGAGCGTGGCCCGCCGCAAGGCCCTCATTGAAGAAGCCGCTGCGCTGGGGGCTGCCCCGGTGCTCCGGCTCGATGCCGTCAAGGCGCTGCAGCAGCGCTGGCAGGCCGAGGCCCATGCGGTGCCGCTGGAGCGCAAGCAGGAACAGAAGCTGTGGGAAGCCTTCCGCGAGCCCATCGACGCCGCGTTTGCCCGCAAGTCGGGCGAGCGTCAGGCCCAGACCGCAGCCATCAGCGCGCACGACCAGCGGGTGCTGGACGCATCGCGCGCGCTGGAAGCCGCCAGTGCCTCGGGCGATGCACAGGCCATCCGCAGCGCCATGGCCGCGCTCGAAGCGGCCCTGGCAGCGCCGGTGGAAGAGGGCGGTGCGGCCACTGCTGCCACCGCCGCTACCGCTGCGTCCGCTGAACCGGTCGCAGCCGCTGCCGAGGGTGCCGCGCCCGCTGCTGCTGCCCCCCGCAAGCTGGTGGCCATGCGAGGCGACGACCGCCCGGGCCAGAAGCGGGGTGATGCACCCGCCGCCCCGCAAGGCCGCCGCGATGACCGTCGCGACGGGCGCCGGGATGGTGGCCGCGATGGCGGCCGTGACAACTTCCGCGATGCCCGTGGCGGCCGTTTCGAGCGCGACGACCGCGCCCCTCGCGGTCCCCGCCTCGGCGACACCGCCTTCCGCGCCCAGCGCCAGGCCCAGGAAGCCGCGCAGATGGCGCTGCGCCGGCTGGCCGAGCAGGCCCACGGCGAGGTGCTGACCCAGATCCTGCACGCCTGGCAGACCCGCGACGCTGCTGCGCTGCCGGCGGCCCAGGCCCTGGGCAAGGCGGTGTCGGCCAGCGACCGCAACGCCTGGGCGGCTGCCCTCGGCCAGAGCCCGGCGGCGTTGTCCGGCGAGACCCTGCTGCGCCTGGAAATGGCCGCCGAGGTGCCGACGCCCGCCGAGCACCTGAGCGACCGCCGCCTGCTGCAGCTCACCCTGCTGACCCGCCGCAACGCGCCGGCACCGGCAGAGACCTGGGGCAAGGATGTCGCGGCCGTGCTGGGCAGCGCCCACGAAGGCGCAGCGGCCCGGCGCCTGCAGGCGGTGCTGAAGGCCCTGATCAAGCGCTGATCAGCGCGGGCGGGACACGGCGGCCTGGAAAAGGCCGTCGTACAGCGGCACCAGTTCGGGGAATTCGGCGCCGAAGCGCTCGCGGCTCACGAAATACGCTTCGCAGGTGACGGCAAAAAACTCCGCCGGGCTGTGGGCCGCGTAGTCATCGAGCCAGGGCGTCTCGCCGCCGAAGCGTTCGGCCAGGCTCACCGCCTCGGTGAAGCGCGCAAAGGCTTCGCGCATCACCCGCTGCCAGTGGGCTGATGCCTCGGCCCCCCGGGCATGGCCCAGAAAGCCCCGGGGCAGCGGCGGGCTGCCGCCGGGCTGGTCGCCCAGCGCAATGTCGTGCATGTCGATCTTGTGCACGAACTCGTGGATGACCAGGTTGTGGCCCCGCTCCGCCACTTCGCCGGCCGCTGCCACGTCTTCCCAGCTGAGCATCAGCGGCCCGCCGTCCATGGCTTCGCCGGCCAGGGCCTCGGTGTACTGGTGCACCACGCCGCTGGCGTCCCGCACTTCGCGCCGGGCCAGCACGGCGCCGGGCTGCACCACGATGCCCACGAAGTCGCCGTACCAGTCCAGCAGATCGCAGGGCCGGCGGGGTGGGTGTCCGCCGGGCAGGCACATGCCCAGCAGCGGCAGGCAGGCCTGCACCGCAATCGACAGCGCCATGGTGTCGGTCACGTTCAGGCCATGGGCGCCGTGGAATTCCTTCTCGGCCAGGAAGTGGCCGCACAGGTCGCGCAGGCGATTCAGTTCGGTGGGGTTGCGGCTTGCCACGAACGGCAGGTCGGCCAGCACGGCGGACCACAGCGCATCGGGCAGCTCGGGTGGGCGTCGCCAGCGGCGCGCCCAGCGCTGCATCAGACCCATGCGGCGTTCCTCATGCCGGCCGCCGCTCCCAGCCTTCGGCGGTCAGGCGCAGCACCTCGGCGCGGCGCGGGGTGGCGCGGGCATCCCAGTCGGACAGCACCACCCGTTGCAGGCCCTGGCCCAGATCGTGTTCGCCGGGGCGGTGCGTGTGGCCATGCACCAGCACCGAGGCCCGGGCCCGCTCCAGCCATTGCCGGGCGGCACCGGCATCGACATCGGCCCAGAGCGCCGGGTCGGACCCCAGGGTTCGTTTGCGCGCCTCGCTGCGCTCACGCAGCGCGCGGGCGGTGGCCTCGCGCTCGGCCAGCGGCCGCGCCAGGAAGGCCTGCTGCCACTCGGTGCTCCGCACCTCGGCGCGGAAGGTCATGTAGTCGGTGTCGGCCAGGCAGAGCGCGTCGCCATGGCTCAGCAGCCAGCGCCGGCCAGCGAACACCAGCACGGTCGGGTCGCTGAGGCCGATCAGCCCGCAGGCCGCCAGCCCCTGGGTGCCGAGCAGGAAGTCGCGGTTGCCGGCGATGAAGAAGGTGGGTGTGCGCCGCGCGAAGTTGCGCAGCTCGGTGGCGCAGTGCCGCCAGAAGGCCCGGTCGGCGGTGTCCTCGCGGGGCGGGGGGGCATCGAGCAGGTCGTCACCGACCCAGACCTCGAAAAAATCCCCCAGGATGAACAGCGCGTCGGCCCGGTCGGCCCGTTTCAGGCAAGCCTGCCAGGCCTGGTGCGTGGCGGGCTCGCCGGCCTGCAGGTGCAGGTCGGACACGATGTCGATGGTGCGCCAGCCGGCCGGCGCCTGCAGTTCGGGCAGATCCGGCAGATCCATCGACCTCGGGCGGTGCGGGGTGGTCAGACGGCCACGGCCTTTTCGATCACCACGTCGTCCTTCGGCACATCGTCGTGGTAGCCGCGGCGGCCGGTCGGCACACCCTCGATCTGCTTGACGATCTCGGTGCCGGCAACCACCTTGCCGAACACGGCATAGCCCCAGCCCTGGGCGCTGGGCGCGGTGTGGTTCAGGAAGCCGTTGTTGGCCACGTTGATGAAGAACTGTGCCGTGGCCGAGTGCGGGTCGCTGGTGCGGGCCATGGCAACGGTGTAGCTCTCGTTCTTCAGGCCGTTGTTGGCCTCGTTGTTGATCGGGGCATCGGTGGGCTTCTGGTTCATGCCCGGCTCGAAGCCGCCGCCCTGGATCATGAAGCCGGGGATCACGCGGTGGAACACCGTGTTGTTGTAGTGGCCCTTGTTCACGTACGACAGGAAGTTGGCGGTGCACAGCGGCGCCTTCTCGGCGTCGAGCTCGAGCGTGATGACGCCCTTGCCGGCGATGTGCAGTTCAACTTTCGGATTGGCCATGTTCATTTCTCCAGGGTGGCTTTGGTGATGGTGATGGTGGTGCGGGGCACGTCCGAGCCGAAGGGGCCGGCAGCGCCGGTGGGCGTGTCCTTGATCTTGTTGACCACGTCCATGCCCGAGACCACCCGACCGAAGACGGTGTAGCCGTACAGCTCGGCGGCATTGAGCAGGTTGGCGCGCGGCACGTTCTCGTAGGTGCGGCCCCGGTACTCGAACTTCGGCACCGGATCGCCCGGCGGAATGGGCGTCGGGTCGAGGAAGGCGTTGTCCTTGACATTGATGAAGAACTGCGCCGTGGCCGACTGCGGGTCGCTGGTGCGGGCCATGGCAATGGTGCCGGTGACGTTGCGCGGACCGCCCTTGGCCAGGGCTTCCTGGCCCTCGTGCGGCACCGGTGCGCGGGTGGGCTTCTGCTGCAGCTTGGCATCGAAGCCGCCGCCCTGGATCATGAAGTTGCTGATGACCCGGTGGAAGACGGTGCCGTCGTAGTGGCCGTCACGCACGTACTGCAGGAAGTTCTCGACCGTGCGGGGGGCCTTGTCCGGGTAGAGCTCCAGCACGATGTCGCCCTGGCTGGTGGCGAGCTTGACGCGAGGCGCCTTGTCCTGGGCGAGCGCGGGCAGTGCCAGGCAGGGCAGCAGCAGGGCGCTGGCCAGCAGGCGGCGGGTGAGTTGGAAGGTGGTCATGGGCGGGTCACTTGCGTTGCGAGCCGGCGGCCTTGGGCGGCACGAAGATGCTGCGCGCCGCATTCAGCTTGGGGCCAGCCGTGGCGTTGGACGGATCGATCTGCTGCGCCCGGGTGTAGGACTGCGCCGCCAGCTTGGCATAGACGTCGCCCAGGTTCTCGTGCGCGGTGGCGTAGGACGGGTTGGTCCGCACCGCCATCTCGAGCGCCACGCGGGCCTTCTCGAACTGGCCCTGGTTGGCGTGCAGCACCGCCAGGTTGTTGTAGGGCTCGGGGAGCTCGGGGAATTCCTTGGTGAGGTCGGTGAAGGTGGTCATGGCCTCAGCCACCTTGCCGCTCTCGCTCTGCACCACGCCCTTGATGAAGCGCATCTGCGCGTCCTTCGGGTTGGCCGCCAGGTGCTGGTCGGCCTTGGCCAGCGCCTCGGTGAACTGACCCGCGCGCAGCAGCCGGTTGACTTCGGCGTGTTCGGCCTGCTGGGCCTGGGCAGCGCCGGTGGCCATCAGGCCAGCAACCAGCAGGCCGGCCAGGACCGTGCGGAGCGTCGGGGAGGGAGATTTCGCGAGATGGAGCATGGGACCTCGGAAAGCATTCGGCGGGCGGGAACCGGTGGGAAACCGGTGGGGAACGCGCGCCGGGGACAGAAAACCAGCGGCCTGCACAGGCGCCGGAAGGGGGCTGGATATACTGGCGGATTGTATCTGAGGGGTACGCTCGCCCAGCCGTTTGCCGCGCCCCGCCCGCCTTCCCATGACCCTGAAAATCCACAACAGCCTGACCCGGCGTCTGGAGCCGTTCGAGCCCCTGGAGCCGGGCCACGTGCGCATGTATGTCTGCGGCATGACGGTCTATGACCTGTGCCACCTGGGTCATGCCCGCTCGATGCTGGCCTTCGACATCGTGCAGCGCTGGCTCAAGGCCAGCGGCCTGAAGGTGACCTATGTGCGCAACGTCACCGACATCGACGACAAGATCATTGCCCGCGCGCTGAAAAACGGCGAGAGCATCCAGTCGCTGACCGACCGCATGATCGACGCGCTGCACCAGGACGCCGACGCCCTGGGCATCGAGCGGCCCACGCACGAGCCGCGCGCCACCGACCATGTGCCGCAGATGCTGGGCATCATCCGCCGCCTCGAAGAGCGCGGCCTGGCCTACCGCAGCGAAGGCGGCGATGTGAACTTTGCGGTGCGCAAGTTTCCCGGCTACGGCAAGCTCTCCGGCAAGTCGCTGGACGAGCTGCGCGCCGGCGAGCGCGTGGCGGTGAACGACGGCAAGGCCGACCCGCTGGACTTCGTTCTCTGGAAGGCCGCCAAGGCCGACGAACCGGCCGACGCCAAATGGGACAGCGACTACGGCACGGGGCGCCCGGGCTGGCACATCGAATGCTCGGCCATGAGCTGCGAGATGCTGGGCGAGAGCTTCGACATCCACGGTGGCGGCGCCGACCTGCAGTTCCCCCACCACGAGAACGAGATCGCCCAGAGCGAGGGAGCCACCGGCGTGCCGCTGGCCCGCTTCTGGATGCACAACGGCTTTGTGCGGGTGGACAACGAGAAGATGTCCAAGAGCCTGGGCAACTTCTTCACCATCCGCGAGGTGCTGGCCAAGTTCGACGCCGAGACGGTCCGCTTCTTCATGCTGCGCGCCCACTACCGCAGCGCGCTCAACCACAGCGACGCCCATCTGGACGACGCCCGTGCCGCGCTCAAGCGCCTGTACACCGCGCTGCAGCAGGTGCCGCCGGCGGCGGTGGCCATCGACTGGACCGATCCTCTGGCCGCCCGCTTCCAGGCGGCCATGAACGACGACTTCAACACCCCCGAAGCCCTGGCCGTGCTGTTCGACCTGGCCTCCGACGTGAACCGCAGCCGCGACCCGGCCCGCGCCGGCCTGCTGCGCGCTTTGGGCGGCGTGCTGGGTCTGCTGCAGGCCGATCCGTCGGCTTACCTGCAGGGCGGCGGCGCTGACCAGTCGACCGACGAAGCCGCCATCCTGGCGCGCATCGCAGCCCGTGCTGCGGCCAAGCAGGCACGCGACTTTGCCGAAGCCGACCGCATCCGCCAGGCGCTGCTGGCCGAGGGCATCGTGCTCAAGGACGGCCCGTCCGGCACCACCTGGGAACGCGCCTGATGTCGCCTGCCGCATCGTCTTCCGTGTTGCCCGACATCGGACCCGAGGCCCCCGACTACTGGGTCGAGGCCTGCCGCCACCTCATGAAGCGCGACCGCGTCATGAAGAAGCTGATCCCGCAGCACCCCGGTGTGTGCCTGCAGTCGCGCGGCGATGCGTTCGTCACGCTGGCGCGCAGCATCGTGGGGCAGCAGATCTCGGTGAAGGCCGCTCAGTCGGTGTGGGAGCGCTTTGCCGCGCTCTCGCGCCGCATGACGCCGGCCCAGGTGCTCAAGCTCAAGGTGGACGACATGCGCGCGGCCGGCCTGTCGGCCCGCAAGGTCGAGTACCTGGTCGACCTGGCCCTGCATTTCTCCAACGGCCAGGTGCATGAGAAGCAGTGGGCCGACATGGACGACGAGGCCATCATTGCCGAGCTGGTCGCCATCCGCGGCATCGGCCGCTGGACCGCCGAGATGTTCCTCATCTTCCACCTGATGCGCCCCAACGTGCTGCCGCTGGACGACATCGGGCTGCAGAACGGCATCAGCCGTTGTTACTTCTCGGGCGAGCCGGTGAGCCGCTCCGAGATCCGCGAGGTGGCCACGTCGTGGGCACCGTATTGCAGCGTGGCCACTTGGTATATTTGGCGATCGCTGGATCCGGTGCCGGTCAGCTACTGACCCCCACCCCCACAGGCAAGACAGGAGCCCATCTTGGCCAAAAAGAACTTTCTCGATTTCGAGCAGCCCATCGCCGAGCTCGAAGGCAAGATCGAGGAGCTGCGTTACGTGCAGACCGAGTCCGCGGTGGACATCTCCGAAGAGATCGAACAGCTCGCCGGCAAGAGCCTGCAGCTCACCAAGGACATCTACAGCAACCTCACGCCGTGGCAGATCACCAAGATCGCCCGCCATGCCGACCGGCCCTACACGCTGGACTATGTGCGCGACATCTTCACGCACTTCGTCGAGCTGCACGGCGACCGGCATTTTTCGGACGACCTCTCCATCGTCGGCGGCATGGCCCGCTTCAACGGCCAGCCCTGCATGGTGATTGGCCACCAGAAAGGCCGCGACACCAAGGAGCGCGCGCTGCGCAACTTCGGCATGACCAAGCCCGAGGGTTACCGCAAGGCGCTGCGCCTGATGAAGCTGGCCGAGAAATTCAAGCTGCCGGTCTTCACCTTCGTGGACACGCCCGGCGCCTACCCCGGCATCGACGCCGAGGAGCGTGGCCAGTCCGAAGCCATCGGCCGCAACATCTTCGAGATGGCGCAGCTGGAAGTGCCCATCATCTCCACCATCATCGGCGAGGGCGGCTCCGGCGGTGCCCTGGCCATCTCGGTGGCCGACCAGGTGCTCATGCTGCAGTACTCGGTGTATTCGGTCATCAGCCCCGAGGGCTGCGCCTCCATCCTCTGGAAGACCAGCGAGCGCGCCAGCGACGCGGCCGAGGCCCTGGGCATCACCGCCCACCGGCTCAAGTCGCTCGGGCTGGTCGACAAGATCGTCAATGAACCGGTGGGCGGCGCCCACCGCGACCACAAGCAGATGTCGGCCTTCCTGAAGCGGGCCCTGACCGACGCCTGGCGCCAGGTGTCGGACCTGAAGGTGAAGGAACTGCTGGAGCGCCGCCACGAGCGCCTGGACGGTTATGGCCGCTTCACCGACACCAAGGCCGAAGCCCGCGAACGCCGCTGAGGCCACCGCCGCCTGGTGGCAGCGCCACGGTGCCGATCTCGCACCGGGCGCCATCGGCGTGGCCTTCAGCGGTGGCGCCGACTCCACCGCTCTCCTGCAGGCTGCCACCGCGCTGTGGCCGGGTCGTGTGGTGGCCCTGCATGTGCACCACGGGCTGCAGCCCGCCGCCGACGGTTTTGCCGAACACGCCCGCCGCATCGCGCTGGCGCTGGGCGCCGAATTCCGCCTGGCCCATGTCGACGCCCGCCCCGAACCCGGGCAAAGCCCTGAAGACGCTGCGCGCCGCTCGCGCTATGCCGCGCTGGCCGGCCTGGCGCAGCAGGCGCCGCCCGCTGCCGTGGTGCTGCTGGGCCAGCATGCCGACGATCAGGCCGAGACCGTGATGCTGGCGCTCAGCCGGGGTGCCGGACTCCCCGGGCTGGCTGCCATGCCCGAGCGCTTCGAGCGCCATGGCACCTGCTTCGGCCGGCCGCTGCTCGCGGTGGACGGCGCCCGGCTGCGGATCGATCTGCAGGGCGCCGGCCTGGACTGGATCGAAGACCCCACCAACACCGACCCGCGCTACACCCGCAACCGCATCCGCCACCGCCTGATGCCGGCCTGGCGCGACGCCTTCCCCGACGCCGTCCCCGCGCTGGCCCGCACCGCCCGCCATGCCGCGCAGGCCCAGCGCCTGCTCGACGAGCTGGCCCGGCTGGATGCAGCACACACCGGGCTGCCGCCGCAGATTGCGGCCCTGCAGGGCCTGTCGACCGACCGCCAGGCCAACCTCATCCGGCACTGGCTGCGCGAATGCCATGCGGTGGCGCCGAGCGCCGTGCAGATGGACGCCTTGCTGCCGCAGGTGGCCGCCTGCACCACGCGCGGGCACCGCATCGAACTGCGGGTGGCCGCAGGGTTTGTGGTGCGGCAGGGCGGGGTTCTGCAGTACACCCCCTCGGTATAATCCCGAGGTTTTGCCTGCCGGCGGCACGCCGTGCAGGCCCGTTTGTCCCCCTCTGCACAGACATTCCGATGGCCTTGATCGTTCACAAGTACGGCGGTACCTCCATGGGTTCCACCGAGCGCATCCGCAACGTCGCCCGCCGTGTCGCCAAATGGCACAAGGCCGGTCACCAGATGGTGGTGGTGCCCAGCGCCATGAGCGGCGAGACCAACCGCCTGCTGGCCCTGGCCAAGGAAGTCGCCCCCGAGAAGCCGGGCCGCGCCTACAGCCGCGAACTCGACATGCTGGCCTCCACCGGCGAGCAGGCGTCGTCCGCCCTGCTGGCCATCGCGCTGCAGGCCGAAGGTCTGGAAGCCGTGAGCTACGCCGGCTGGCAGGTGCCCATCAAGACCAACGACGCCTACACCAAGGCCCGCATCGAGAGCATCGACGACGAGCGCGTGCGCGCCGATCTGGCTGCCGGCAAGGTGGTCATCGTCACCGGCTTCCAGGGTGTCGACCCTGCGGGCAACATCACCACCCTGGGCCGCGGCGGCAGCGACACCTCGGCCGTGGCCGTGGCCGCTGCGCTGAAGGCCGCCGAGTGCCTGATCTACACCGATGTGGACGGCGTCTATACCACCGACCCGCGCGTGGTGCCCGAAGCCCGCCGCCTGAACCGCGTGAGCTTCGAGGAGATGCTGGAGATGGCCAGCATGGGCTCCAAGGTGCTGCAGATCCGCTCGGTGGAATTCGCCGGCAAGTACCGCGTGCCGCTGCGCGTGCTCTCCAGCTTCACCCCCTGGGACATCGACCTGAACGAAGAAGCCGCCTCCGGCACCCTGATCACTTTCGAGGAAGAAGACAACATGGAACAAGCCGTCGTTTCCGGCATCGCCTTCAACCGCGACGAGGCCAAGATTTCGGTTCTCGGCGTGCCCGACACCCCCGGCATCGCCGCCCAGATCCTGGGTGCCGTGGCCGATGCCAACATCGAGGTGGATGTGATCATCCAGAACGTGAGCAAGGACGGCAAGACCGACTTCAGCTTCACCGTCCACCGCAACGATTTCCAGAAGGCCATGGACCTGCTCAAGAGCCAGGTCGCGCCGGCCATGGGCGCCACCGAGGTGCTGGGCGACGCCCGCATCTGCAAGGTCAGCATCGTGGGCATCGGCATGCGCAGCCATGTGGGCGTGGCCAGCCGCATGTTCCGCTGCCTGAGCACCGAAGGCATCAACATCCAGATGATCTCCACCTCCGAGATCAAGACCTCGGTCGTCATCGACGAGAAGTACATGGAACTGGCCGTGCGCGCCCTGCACCGCGAGTTCGATCTGGACCAGACCGCCGACACCATCGGCCGCTGAGAGCCCCGGCCCCGCTGCCGAATTGAGGCATAATGCGGGGCTTCCGGAGTGATGACCGAGTGGCCGAAGGTGCTCCCCTGCTAAGGGAGTATGGGGTGTAGAGCCTCATCGAGGGTTCGAATCCCTCTCACTCCGCCACATTGAAAAAGCCCTGCAGTTCGCTGCAGGGCTTTTTGTTTTTGTGCGCAGACCGGGTGCGGGTGGTTTGAAATCCGCATGACTTGTTCAAAAGTCATGCGGATATTAAACTCGCCCCGCATGAACCAGTCCGACCTCATCCTCGACCTGGCCCGGCACCGGCGTGTGCTTCGGGCCGTCGACGTGCGCGAGCAGGGCTGGTCACCCCAACTGCTGATCAAGCTGCACCAGGCCGGCAAACTGCAGCGCCTGGAGCGGGGCCTGTACGGCGTGCCCGACGCAGAAGTCACCGAACACCAGACACTCATCGAGGTGTGCCAGCGTGTACCCAAGGCGGTGCTGTGCCTGCTGAGCGCCCTGCAGTTCCACGGGATCGGCACACAGCAGCCGCACGAGGTGTGGATTGCCCTGCCCGAAGGCAGCCAGACCCCGGCGGTGAGCTACCCCCCGCTGCGCATCGCCCGCCTGCGCGGTGATGCCTACAGCGAAGGCATCGAAACCGTGACAGGGCAGGGTGCCCCCATCCGCGTGTACAGCGCTGCCAAGACCGTGACCGACTGCTTCAAGTTCCGCCACCAGATCGGCCTGGACGTGGCGCTGGAGGCACTGAAGGATGCATGGCGCGGCCGCAAGGTCACCATGCCGGAGCTGGGCCACTTTGCAAGGATCAACCGGGTTGAACGGGTGATGCAGCCGTACCTGGAAGCCATGACCCAATGAACGGCAACCTGTCGGCATCCATCCTGGCCCGACTGCTGACACTCGCCAAGCAGCGCGGCGATGACTACAGCCTGCTGCTCAACCGCTTCGGCATGGAACGCCTGCTGGCTCGCGTCAGCGCGTCTGCTCATGCGGACCGTTTCCTGCTCAAAGGGGCCTTGCTGTTTGCGCTGTGGTACGAAACGCCGCACCGCCCCACCAAGGACGCCGACCTGCTCGGCTTCGGCCCCGACGATGCGGCCAGCCTGATTGCCAACTTCCGCGACATCGCCGCCCTGGATCTCGGCGACGGTATCGTGTTCGACCCCGACTCGGTCAGGGCCGATGCCATCCGGGAGGACAACACCTATGGCGGCACCCGCATCACGCTGGTGGGCCGCATCGGCTCGGCGCGCTGTGCGCTGCAGGTGGACGTGGGCTTCGGCGATGCCGTCACACCAGAACCGCAGACCGTGGCCTATCCGACTTTGCTGCGTGACTTTTCTGCCCCTCGGCTGCGGGTCTACCCGGTCTACACCGTCATCGCCGAGAAGTACCAGGCCATGGTGATGCTGGGGCAGGCCAACAGCCGCATGAAAGACTTCTTCGACCTGGCGGTGATCGCCCGCCGCACCCCTCTGGACGGCGCCACGCTGGCCGCAGCCATCGCCGCCACCTTTGCCCGGCGCCAGACTGCTCTGCCCACCGAGCGCCCCCTGGCACTGTCCCGAGCCTTCAGCGAAGACACCGCCAAGCTGCGCCAATGGCAGGCCTTCCTGAACAAGAACCGCATTCAGGCCGACAGTCTGGGCGACACGGTGGCGCTGCTGGCCGATCTGCTGTGGCCGCCGACGCAGGTGGCGGCTGCGGGCAGTGCGGCGACGGCCACTTGGCGCCCCGAGGCTTTGCGCTGGGTCTGAGCCCTCCATGGCGTACCCGCCAGGGGCTCAATACCCGCATCGATGCCGGAGCTTGGCCTTCGCATAATCGCGGCCGCGCCGAAAGATCCGGCGCTAATCAACACCCGAATACCCACCGGAAGTCGATTCCTTGCGTGCATCCATGGGCCAGACATTGTTTCCGAGCCATCAGGCTTGGGCCGAGCTGACCACCCTCGCGCTGGCCGGTGGCGGCAACCGCTGCTGGTGGCAGGCGGGTGCGATTAGCCGGTTGCTGGAAGCCGGAAGGTTGCTCCCGCAGCAATGGGTTGGCACGAGCGCAGGTGCCGCCATTGCCGCCGCTTGCCTCACCACCGGGCCCGAGGTTGCACTGGCGGCGTGCCTGAAACTCTATGCGGGCACCACCCGGATCTTCGCCTGGCAGGGTTTGCGGAGAGGCCGCATTGAGTTTGCGCACCAGACGATCTACCCCGCCTGGCTAGACGCATTTTTCAATGATGCGACCTTCGGGCAGTTGCGGGGTTGCGGCGCTTCATTGCAGGTCGCTGTCACGCGGCCGTCGCGAGTTCTCGGCCTGGGCATCAGCGTCGCGCTCGGCACGTTGGCCTACATCGTCGACAAGAAGGTCCGGCACAGCATCCATCCGGGATTGCCGCGGCTGTTTGGCCTGCGGCAGGAGTTCATCGACATCACACGCTGCGAGTTTGCATCGGACGCGCACCGGGTGCTGTTGGCGGCCGCCGCCCCGCCGCCCATCATGCCCGCCGTCCAACTCTCGGACGGCTATGCCTTTGACGGCGGCTACACCGACAACGCGCCGATTCCGTCGCAAAGCCCTGCCCAGCGCGCCGGCACGTTGGTGATGCTGACGCGCCATTACCCGGATCGTCCGTCTCTGTTTCGCTTCCGCGAACGGCTGTATTGGCAGCCGAGCCGGCCGATACCGGTGTCCACCTGGGATTGCACCGAACGCGCAACCGTCGATGCGGCGTTCCGCCTCGGCCGTGTAGATGCAGCCAGCCTGTTCAGCAAGGCGCATCGCTGATCGAATCCTCCGTTCTGGACTTGATGGTTTCGGGGATGGGAGCGCCCACCCGCAAGGAC
>PNMF01000003.1 GCA_013823485.1 Comamonadaceae bacterium | reverse complement strand
CGGTGCATGGCTTCACCGTAGGCCATGACCGGGAACTCGCCGAGGTCGACACCCAGCGTGTTCTGGAACACCGTCTTGATCATGCCCTGGAACATGTCGCGGATGTCCTGCTCGGTCAGGAAGGACGTCTCGATATCGATCTGGGTGAACTCGGGCTGTCGGTCGGCGCGCAGGTCCTCGTCGCGGAAGCACTTGGTGATCTGGTAGTAGCGGTCGAAGCCGGCCACCATCAGCAGCTGCTTGAACAGCTGGGGCGACTGCGGCAGCGCAAAGAACTGGCCGTCGTGCACGCGGCTGGGCACCAGGTAGTCGCGCGCACCTTCGGGCGTGCTCTTGGTGAGCATCGGGGTCTCGATGTCGACGAAGCCGTTGGCATCGAGAAACTTGCGCACCTCCATGGCCACCTTGTAGCGCAGCATCAGGTTGCGCTGCATGTAGGGGCGGCGCAGGTCGAGCACGCGGTGGGTCAGGCGGGTGGTTTCGGAGAGGTTGTCGTCGTCGAGCTGGAACGGGGGCGTCACCGACGGGTTGAGCACCTTCAGCTCGTGGCACAGCACCTCGATCCTGCCGCTCTGGATGTTGTCGTTGGTGGTGCCCTCGGGGCGGGCACGGACCAGGCCGATCACCTGCACGCAGAACTCGTTGCGCACGTCTTCGGCGGTCTTGAACATCTCGGCGCGGTCGGGGTCGCAGACCACCTGCACCGTGCCTTCACGGTCGCGCAGGTCGATGAAGATCACGCCGCCGTGGTCGCGACGGCGGTTCACCCAGCCCGCCAGGGTGACGGTCTGGCCGAGTTGGGCTTCGGTCACCAGACCGCAGTAGATGGAACGCATGGCCATGTCGATGTTCTTTCGCAGAGAGGTGGGCCGGTGACGGCCGAAGGGATCAGGGTTTCGGGGTGACGGGCAGCACGCCGGGCGGCAGGCCTTCGCGGCCGCTGCCCGGGACGATGACACCCATGGAGACGATGTAGGTCAGCGCTTCGTCGACCGTCATGGCCAGCTCGACGCAGTCGCGCTGCCGCACCATCACGAAGTAGCCGCCGGTGGGGTTGGGGGTGGTGGGCACGTAGACGCTGATGAAGGCTTCGTCATCGCCCTGGGCGCCCGGTTGTTCCCGCAGGGTGCGCAGCACCTGCCCGGCCGGTGTTCCGGTGAGGAAGGCGATCGTCCACATGCCGTCGTGGGGCCAGCGCACCAGCACGGCCTTGCGGAAGGCGTTGCCCTTTTCCGAGAACAGCGTGTCCGACACCTGCTTGACGCCGGAGTAGATGGAGCGCACCACCGGAATGCGGTGCAGCAGCGCGTGCCACCAGTTCACCAGCCGGTTGCCGATGATGTTGGAGGCCAGGGCGCCGATGCTCAACACCACAGCCAGCGCAAACACCACGCCCAGACCCGGGATGTGCACGCCCAGCACCTGGTCGGGGTGCCAGTGGGTGGGCAGGATGCGCAGCGTCTGGTCGAGGGTGCCGACCACCCAGTCCAGCACCCACAGGGTGATGATCAGGGGGACCAGGACGAGCAGGCCGGAGAGCAGCCACTTGCGCAGGGAGGGCATGCCGTGTGCTCAGGTGGAGCTGGTGGGCGCCGTGCTCGGCGCCGGACTGGCGGCAGGTGCCGCCGGTGCGGACGCTGTTGCCGGGGCTGCCGGCGCGGCGGCCGCGCCGTCGCCCGCCGGGGCCGGGGCGCCGGTGGCACCGGTGTTGCCGCCCCGGAAGTCGGTCACGTACCAGCCCGAGCCCTTGAGCTGGAAGCCGGCAGCAGTGAGCTGCTTGCGGAAGGTCGGCTGGCCGCAGGCCGGGCAATCATTCAGCGGCTGGTCGGAAATTTTCTGCAGGACGTCCTTGGCATGGCCGCAGGACTCGCACTTGTAGGCATAGATCGGCATGGCAGAACAGGGGGAACCTGGAGGATGGGTGTCAGACGGCCGGCGCCGCGCAGTCGGCGGGCCGGCGCACGAAACCGGCCATTATAAATTCGCGCCCCGTGTGGCCGGGGCCGGGGCGCGGGGCCTCAGAAGAGCCGTATGCGGATCACGATCTGGGTGACGATCAGACCCAGCACGAAGCCGACACCGCCGTAGATGATGGTCTGCAGCAGCCGGTGCGTCCGCCGCGACTCCTTCACCAGCGCATCGATGTCGCGCCGCAGGTCGTCCGGGCGGTGCTTGAGGTAGTCGTGCAGCAGCCGGGGGATGGCCGGCAGCAGCTTGGCGTACTGCGGCGCCTCGGCCTTGAGCTGGGCCAGCAGCCGCTGCGGCCCCACCTGCTCCAGCATCCACTGCTCCAGGAAGGGCTTGGCGGTGCTCCAGAGGTCGAGTTCGGGGTCCAGGTCGCGACCCAGCCCCTCGATGTTGAGCAGCGTCTTCTGCAGCAGCACCAGCTGGGGCTGGATCTCCACCTGGAACCGGCGCGAGGTCTGGAACAGCCGCATCAGCACCATGCCGAGCGAGATTTCCTTCAGCGGCCGGTCGAAGTAGGGTTCGCACACCGCGCGGATGGCGGCCTCCAGCTCGTCGACCCGGGTGTCGGGCGGCACCCAGCCGGACTCGATGTGCAGCTCGGCCACCCGGCGGTAATCGCGCCGGAAGAACGCGGTGAAGTTCTGCGCCAGGTATTCCTTGTCGTGCTCGGTGAGCGTGCCGACGATGCCGAAGTCGAGCGAGATGTAGCGCCCGAAGGTGGCGGGATCGAGGCTGACCTGGATGTTGCCCGGGTGCATGTCGGCGTGGAAGAAGCCGTCGCGGAACACCTGGGTGAAAAAGATGGTCACGCCGTCGCGTGCCAGCTTGGGAATGTCCACACCCCGCTGGCGCAGCTCCTCGACCCGGTTGATCTGGATGCCGTGCATGCGCTCCATGACCATCACCTCGGTGTGGCAATAGTCCCAGAGCATCTCGGGAATCATCACCAGGTCGAGGCCAGCCATGTTGCGGCGCAGCTGGGCTGCGTTCGAGGCCTCGCGCAACAGGTCGAGTTCGTCGTGCAGGTACTTGTCGAACTCGGCCACCACCTCGCGCGGCTTGAGGCGCTTGCCGTCGGCCGACAGCCGCTCGATCCAGCCGGCCATGAGCCGCATCAGGCTCAGGTCCTTCTCGATCACCGGCAGCATGTTGGGGCGCAGCACCTTCACCGCCACCTCGCGGCCGGCATGGCGGCCGTCACGCAGGGTGCCGAAATGCACCTGGGCGATCGACGCGCTGGCCACCGGCACCTGCTCAAAATGGCTGAACACCTGGTCCAGCGGGCGGCCGAAGGCGCGCTCGATGGTGGCCACCGCCACCGCGCTGGGGAACGGCGGCACCCGGTCCTGCAGCCGGGCCAGCTCGTCGGCAATGTCCGGCGGCAGCAGGTCGCGCCGGGTGGACAGCACCTGACCGAGCTTCACGAAGATCGGGCCCAGCCGTTCCAGCGCCTCACGCAGCCGCT
This sequence comes from Comamonadaceae bacterium, assembly GCA_013823485.1. Classification (GTDB taxonomy): domain Bacteria; phylum Pseudomonadota; class Gammaproteobacteria; order Burkholderiales; family Burkholderiaceae_C; genus Hydrogenophaga. The sequence continues at coordinate 51,137 of PNMF01000003.1, read as the reverse complement.
GGCCCCGCGGCGCGTCGAGCCGACGACCCAGCGTGACCACGCGGGCCAGCAGGCGGATCCAGGGGTGGCGGAAGCTGGAGAGCACCAGCTCGTCGAGGCCGTGCCGCAGCACGATCCAGACGATGAAGGCGCCGCGCAGGTACCGCGTCATGGGGTGGCCCCGCCGCCGGGCGGCGTGGCACCGGGCGGACGCGGCAACCGCTCCAGGAAAGCGCGCAAGGCCTGCGCTGCGCCGGCCGCAAAACGGCCCAGCGTGTGGGCCGGGGCATCGCCGATGACCTTCGCCAGGTCTTCCTCGACATCCCAGCGCACGTTGTCGACCAGCCAGGCCACCTCGGCAGCGAGCTGGACATCGCCCTGGATGTCGACCGCCGGCTTCTGGCCGGCCATGAGCGACTGGGCAATCGCCAGCGGCGAGGGCTGGGCGAGGGTCATGGTGAGTTCGGGGCGGGTGTCGGGGCCACCGCGCTCCAGCAGGCCGGCTGCCGTGGGCACCAGCACCAGACTGATGTCGTTCCAGCGCACCAGCATGGCCTTGCCCTTCTGGCGGCGCAGCCGGTCGGTGGCGGCGGGCTCCTGCTGCAGCACGTGGTTGAGGAACAGCACCACCCGGTTCTGGACCTCGTCGACCACCCAGGCCGGGGGGCGCAGGGTTTCCAGGAGGCCGGTCAGGGGGTGGCTGTCGGCGCGCGGGCCGGTGCCGGACGAAAAAACGGGTGGTTCATCTTTCATGACCACCCGATTCTGACGGATAAAGCCCCGGCGCCCGTGACGCCGGAGCATGGCGCAGGGCTTACTGCAGGGCTTGCACCCCGGCCACCAGCCAGCCACCCGGGCCCTGCTGGGGACGGGTGATGTTCCAGACCTCGCGGAACGGGTTGGGACCGGAAGAAGCGTCTTCACGGATCAGGCCCGAGAACTCCACACTGGCCATGTAGACGCCGTCGACCTCCTCGATGCCCAGCAGCTGGGCGTCGAGCATGACCACCTCGGTCTTGTTCGGCTGACCGGCGCCCTGCTGCTCGCGCTCGGCGAGCTGGGCCTGGATCTGCTGGAGCATGTCGTCGGTCATCATGGCGCGCAGGGCCGGGATGTCGGACCGGTCCCAGGCGTCCTGCAGGTTCACGAAGTTGGCCTTGGACGCCTTGAGGAAGCCGTCGGCGTCGAAGCCGGCCGGAATGCCCCAGGACTGGCGCCCTGACAGGGCCGAGCCGATCATCGAGCCGCCCTGGCTGGAGCCCACCGGCTCCAGGCCGATGGGGGCGCTGCGCTCCCAGGGGCGGGCCGAAGCGTCGTTGCCGACGTTCTGCGGGCTGTACGAACGCGGCGTCACCGGCTCGGACACCGGGCTGCGGCCGGCACCCTGATAAGCCAGACCGCCCTGAGCGGACCCGGCGCCAGCGGCGCGGCGGCGCATGATGGCGCCGATCACGACCATGATCACCACGGCGAGCAGGGCAAACAGCAGGAACTGGGCAAAAGCCTCACCGAACCCGAGCGTCGAAGCCAGCCAGGCCAGGCCGAGACCGGCGGCCAGGCCACCCAGCATCGCGCCCCAGGGGCGTTTGGGCGCGGCAGCGGCCGGTGCGGCGGTGGCTGGGCGGGCGGCAGCCGTCTGGCTGGGCGCGGTGGCGGGCGCAGCCTGGGTCGGTGCCGTGGCCGGCTGGGCCGGCGCGGTGCTGCGCTGGGTCACGTTGCCGGACTGCTTGCCGAAGGACGAGCCGCCCCCCAGCCGCTTGGCCCAGACCTCGGTGGAACCCACCGCCATGGTGATGGCCAGCAACGTGGCCCAAATCTTCTGTTTCATCAATGCCTCCTTTTGTGAATGCCTGCTGCGCCGCCTCAGCACTTGATGCCCACATGCAGCGCCACCACCCCTGCGGTCAGGTTATGGACATCCACATGGCCGAAACCGGCGGTTTTCATCATCTGCCTCAACGTTTCCTGGTCGGGGTGCATGCGGATCGATTCGGCCAGGTACCGGTAACTCTCTGCGTCGTTGGCCACGAACTGACCCAGTTTCGGCAGGATGTTGAAGGAATACCAGTCGTACGCCTTTTCCAGCGGCTTGGCGACCCGGGAAAACTCCAGCACCAGCAATTTGCCCCCCGGCTTGAGCGTCCGATGCATTTCGGCCAGCGCAAGTTCCTTGTGGGTCATGTTGCGCAGGCCGAAGGCCACGGTGACGATGTCGAAGCTGCCGTCGGCGAACGGCAGCTTCTCGGCGTCGCACACCAGGGTGGGCAGCACCAGGCCGTGGTCGAGCAGGCGGGCGCGGCCTTCGCGCAGCATGGCTTCGTTGATGTCGGTGTGCACCACCCGCCCGGTCGGGCCGACCCGACGGGCCAGCGCCATGGACAGGTCGCCGGTGCCGCCGGCGATGTCCAGCGCCTGCTGACCCGGCTGCGGGTTGGCCACGGTGATGGTGTAGCGCTTCCAGATCCGGTGCAGGCCGGCCGACATCAGGTCGTTCATGACGTCGTAGCGCGGGGCGACCGAGTCGAACACGCCGCGCACGCGCTGCGCCTTTTCGCGCTCGTCGACCGTCTGGAATCCGAAATGGGTCTTGGCCATGGGTACCCGGCGTTCAGTGGCTGCCGCAGCTGTGGCCGGCCTTTTCAGGCATGGGCGCGTCGCGATGGGTGCCGGCGGCTTTCAGGCGTTCTTCGTAGTCGGCCCACAGCTCGGCCTGGCGGTCGCCCAGGAAGTACAGGTAGTCCCAGGAAAAGATGCCGGAGTCGTGGCCGTCGGTGAAGGTCGGCTGGATGGCGTAGTTGCCCACCGGCTCCAGCGCCAGGATGCCCACCTCGCGCTTGCCGGTCTGCAGCACCTCCTGCCCCGGGCCGTGGCCCTGCACCTCGGCGGACGGCGAGCAGATCCGCATCAACTCGAACGGGATGCGGAAGTTCCTGCCGTCGGAGAACGCCACCTCCAGCACGCGGGAGGCGTTGTGCACCGTGATGTCCTGGGGGGTCGGGGTGTCTTTGTTGAGTCCAGCCATGTTCTTGTTCCGTTGGGAGATGGGGTCGGCGGTCAGACCAGCACGCGTTCGATGCCGCCCTGGTTGGCCTGGGCCACATAGGTGGGCAGCCAGTGCTCGCCCAGGATCTGGCGGGCCATCTCGACCACGATGTAATCGGCCTCCAGCAGACCGCTCTTGAGGTCGTCCTGGTAGCGGTTGAGGCCCTGCAGGCAGCTCGGGCAGGAGGTGAGGATCTTCACGTTGTCGGCCATGCCGACCGAGCCGTTGGCCCGCAGCGCGGCCTCACCCTTCTGCAGCTCCTCTTCCTTGCGGAAGCGGATCTGGGTGGAGATGTCCGGGCGGGTCACGCCCAGCGTGCCCGACTCGCCGCAGCAGCGCTTGCTCTCGATGACGTTGTCGCCCACCAGGGCACGCACCGTCTTCATCGGCTCCTGCTGCTTCATGGGGCTGTGGCAGGGGTCGTGGTACAGGTAGCCGCCCTGGCCTTGCGGCAGGGTCACGCCCTTTTCCAGCAGGTACTCGTGGATGTCGACGATCCGGCAGCCCGGGAAGATCTTGTCGAATTCGTAGCCCTGCAGCTGGTCGTAGCAGGTGCCGCAGCTCACCACCACCGTCTTGATGTCGAGGTAGTTCAGGGTGTTGGCCACGCGGTGGAACAGCACCCGGTTGTCGGTGATGATCTTCTCGGCCTTGTCGAACTGGCCCGAGCCGCGCTGCGGGTAGCCGCAGCACAGGTAACCCGGCGGCAGCACGGTCTGCACGCCCGCGTGCCAGAGCATGGCCTGGGTGGCCAGGCCCACCTGGCTGAACAGCCGCTCCGAGCCGCAACCCGGGAAATAGAACACCGCCTCGGTGTCGGAAGTGGTCTTCTGGGGGTCGCGGATGATGGGGACGTAGTTCTTGTCCTCGATGTCCAGCAGGGCGCGGGCGGTCTTCTTGGGCAGGCCGCCGGGCATCTTCTTGTTGATGAAGTGGATCACCTGCTCCTTCACCGGCGCCGCACGCAGCGTGGCCGGCGGCGCGCTGGTCTGTTTGCGGGCCAGGCCCTGGAGCAGGTTGTTGGCCATCCGCTGGGCCTTGAAGCCCACGTCCACCATGGCCGAACGCATCACCTTGATGGTCTCGGGGTTGGTGGCGTTCAGGAAGAACATGGCGGCCGCATTGCCGGGCCGGAAGCTCTTCTGGCCCATCTTGCGCAGCAGGTTGCGCATGTTCATGGTGACGTCGCCGAAGTCGATCTTCACCGGGCACGGCGTGTAGCACTTGTGGCACACGGTGCAGTGGTCGGCCACGTCCTCGAACTCTTCCCAGTGCTGGATGCTGATGCCCCGGCGGGTCTGCTCCTCATACAGAAAGGCCTCGATCAGCAGCGAGGTGGCCAGGATCTTGTTGCGCGGGCTGTAGAGCAGGTTGGCGCGCGGCACATGGGTGGCGCACACCGGCTTGCACTTGCCGCAACGCAGGCAGTCCTTGACCGAGTCGGCAATGGCGCCGATGTCGCTCTGCTGCATGATCAGCGACTCATGCCCCATCAGGCCGAAGCTGGGGGTGTAGGCATGGGCCAGATCGGCGCTGCGCACGTCGGCGTCGCCGGTGCTGTGGCGCAGCAGCTTGCCCTTGTTGAACCGGCCTTCCGGATCGACCCGGGCCTTGTACTCGGCAAACGGCGAGAGTTCGGCGTCGGTCAGGAATTCCAGCTTGGTGATGCCGATGCCGTGCTCGCCGGAGATCACGCCGTCCAGGCTGCGGGCCAGCGTCATGATGCGGGCCACCGCCTCGTGGGCGGTCTGCAGCATGGCGTAGTCGTCGCTGTTGACCGGGATGTTGGTGTGCACGTTGCCGTCGCCGGCGTGCATGTGCAGTGCCACCCAGACCCGGCCCTTGAGCACGCGCTGGTGGATGGCCTGGCACTCGTCCAGGATGGCACCGAAGGCCGACCCGCTGAAGATCTGCTGCAGCGGGGCGCGGATCTGCGTCTTCCAGCTGGCGCGCAGGGTGTGGTCCTGCAGCTGCGGGAACAGCGGGTCGACCCGGGTCAGCCAGCCGGCCCACAGCTCGCGCACGTCGCGCACCAGGGCCAGGGCCTGCTGCACCCGATCTTCGAGCAGCTCGGCGCTGGGGATGTCGCTGGCGTCGTCGGTCTTGCCCAGCGGCAGGTTGCCCCGGGTGAAGAAGGCCACCAGCGCATCGCACAGCGCAATCTTGTTGCGCAGCGACAGCTCGATGTTGATGCGCTCGATGCCCTCGGTGTACTCGCCCATGCGGGGCAGCGGGATCACCACGTCTTCATTGATCTTGAAGGCGTTGGTGTGCTTGCTGATCGCCGCCGTGCGCTTGCGGTCGAGCCAGAACTTCTTGCGCGCCTCGGCGCTGATGGCCACGAAGCCTTCACCGCTGCGGGTGTTGGCGATACGGATGACCTCGCTGGTGGCGCGCGCGACCGCGTCCGGATCGTCGCCGACGATGTCGCCGATCAGCACCATCTTGGGCAGGCCGCCGTTGCCCTTCTTGCTCTTGGTGGCGTAGCCGACCGCTTTCAGGTAACGGTCGTCCAGGTGTTCCAGGCCGGCCAGCAGCACGCCCGAGCGCTTCTGCTCGGCGAACATGAAGTCCTTGATCTCGACGATGCTGGGCACCCCGTCCTTGGGGTTGCCGAAGAACTCCAGGCACACGGTGCGGGTGTGCGCCGGCATGCGGTGCACCAGCCAGCGGGCGCTGGTGATCAGACCGTCGCAGCCTTCCTTCTGGATGCCCGGCAGGCCCGAGAGGAACTTGTCGGTCACGTCCTTGCCCAGGCCTTCCTTGCGGAAGGTGCGGCCAGGAATGGTCAGGGTTTCGGTACCGACCGGGGTGCGGCCGTCGGCTTCATAGGTGCGCAGCTCGAAGGTGGCGACCTCGGCGTCGTGGATCTTGCCGCGGTTGTGGTCCAGCCGGGTGACTTCCAGCCACTGGGCCTGCGGGGTGACCATGCGCCAGCTCACCAGGTTGTCCAGCGCGGTGCCCCAGAGGACCGCCTTCTTGCCGCCGGCGTTCATGGCGATGTTGCCGCCGATGCACGAAGCCTCGGCACTGGTCGGGTCGACCGCAAACACATGGCCGGCGCGTTCGGCCGCATCGGCCACACGCTGGGTCACCACGCCGGCTTCGGTCCAGATGGTGGGCAGCGGCTCGTCGTGGCCAGGCACCTTGACCCACTCGACCTCGGTCATGGCCTCGAGCTTTTCGGTGTTGATCACCGCGCTCTTCCAGGTCAGCGGAATGGCGCCGCCGGTGTAGCCGGTGCCGCCTCCGCGCGGAATGATGGTCAGCCCGAGCTCGACGCAGCCCTTGACCAGACCGGCCATCTCGGCCTCGGTGTCCGGGGTGAGCACCACGAACGGGTACTCCACGCGCCAGTCGGTGGCGTCGGTGACGTGCGACACCCGCGACAGGCCGTCGAACTTGATGTTGTCCTTGGCGGTGAGCTTGCGCAGCGCCCGGGTGGCACGCTGGCGCAGGTCCGCCATGTCTTCGAAGGAGCGGGCGAACCGGTCGACCGCACCGCGCGCCGCCTGCAGCAGCTCGGCCACCATGGCGTCGCGGGTGGCATCGTCGGCGGAACGGCGTTTCTGGACCTCGGTCAGGCGGTGATTGAGGGCATCGACCAGCTGGCCCCGGCGCTTGGGGCTGGAGAGCAGGTCGTCCTGCAGATAAGGGTTGCGCTGCACCACCCAGATGTCGCCGAGCACCTCGTACAGCATGCGGGCCGAGCGGCCGGTGCGGCGTTCGCCGCGCAGCCCGTCCAGCAGCTCCCAGGCGCGTTCGCCGAGCAGCCGGATCACGATTTCGCGGTCGGACAGGGAGGTGTAGTTGTACGGAATCTCGCGCAGGCGCGGCGCTTCGTCGGTGGCGTGGGCAAGGAGCGGGAGCGGGGTCGGTGCGTTCATGGGGGCGGCCGGCGAGGGTCTGCTGGGCAGAACACTGGATGGTACCCCAGCCCCCATGGCCGCACGGCCACAAGGGCTGCCGTCCCGCAGGGTTGAAAGCCCGCCTCTGCGGTGGCTGCCCGGCGGCAGAATGGCGCGATGCAACCACCCCCGACACCCTGGCCCTACCCGCGCTGGATCGCCCACCGGGGCGCCGGCAAGCTGGCCCCCGAAAACACCCTGTCCGCCTTCCGGCTCGGTGCCCGGTACGGCTACCGCATGCTGGAGTGCGATGTGCGGCTGAGCGCCGATGGCGTGCCCTTCCTGCTGCACGACGACGATCTGGACCGGACCACCGACGGCCATGGCCCGGCCGGTGACCGGTCCTGGGCCGATCTGGCCGGCCTGGACGCCGGCAGCTGGCACTCGCCGCCGTTTGCCGGCGAGCGCCTGTCCACGCTCGCCGACCTGGCGGCTTTCAGCCGGGCCCAGCCGCAGGACCACCGGGTCAACCTGGAACTCAAGCCCGGCCCAGGCACCGCCGACATCACCGGCCGGACCGTGGCCCGCGAGGCCGAGCGCCTCTGGCAGGACCGGCCAGAGCACCGGCCCCTGCTCACCTCGTTCCAGCCGGCGGCCCTGGCCGGTGCGCTGGCGGCAGCCCCCGGTCTGCCCCGGGGCCTGCTGGTGGACCGTCTGCCGGATGCCCCCGGCGCCGACCGCGCCTGGCTCGACACGGCGGCCGACCTGGCCTGCTGTGCCGTGGTGCTGCAGCACCGCCTTTGGAACGCCGACCGGGTGGGTCTGGCCCGCGCAGCCGGCCTGCGCTGCCTGACCTACACGGTGAACGACGAGCAGGAGGCCCGGCGCCTGCTGGCCCTGGGCCTGGACGGGCTCATCACCGACCGGGTGGACTTCTTCGACCCGCAGTCCGGCTGAGCCCGGGCGATCAGCGCCCCCGCAGCCACCAGCCAGCCGTGCCCTGGGCCAGCACCAGCGCCGCATAAGTCAGCATCTTGCCGTCGCGCCCGAACACCAGAAGGCCGGCAAGCAGCACCGCCACCCCCACCAGCAACAGAACCAACGCCTGTCCGGCGGGTCGCAGACGAGGCGATCGCCGGGTGCGAAGGGCCAGCCAGAGCACCCCGGCCACCGCCAGCGCCGGGAAAAGGAATCCGGCGATGTGTTCCGTTAACAGCCAAAGTGTCATATAAAGTTGACAGTCCCCACCAAGGGGCGAAATTTATAATCGCGTCATGTCAGTCTGGACCCTGGGCATCAACCACAACACCGCACCGCTCGACCTGCGCGGCCGGTTTGCGTTCGCCATTGACCAGATCCAGCCCACGCTCCAGACCCTGCGGAGCAGCCTCCCCCGGCAACCCGAGGCCACGCTGCTCTCCACCTGCAACCGCACGGAACTGTACGGCGCCGGCGACCACGCCATTGTGGAGCCGACGCTGGAATGGCTCGCACAGACCGGTGGCGTCAGCCCGCAAGTGTTGCGCGAACACGCCTATGTGCTGCGCGACGACCAGGCCGCCCGCCACGCCTTCCGGGTCGCCAGCGGCCTGGACAGCATGGTGCTCGGCGAGGCCCAGATCCTCGGCCAGATGAAAAATGCGGTGCGCGCCGCCGACGAAGCCGGTGCGCTGGGGTCCACGCTGCACCAGCTGTTCCAGCGCTCGTTCGCGGTGGCCAAGCAGGTGCGGACCTCGACCGAGATCGGCGCGCATTCCATCAGCATGACCGCCGCCGCCGTGCGCCTGGCCTCGCAGCTGTTTGAAGACCTCAAGGAAACGCGGGTGCTGTTCGTCGGTGCCGGCGAAATGATCGAGCTGGCGGCCACCCACTTTGCCGCCCGCACACCGCGCTCCATGGCCATCGCCAACCGGACGCTGGAACGCGGTGAGGCCCTGGCCAGCCGATTCGGCGCGCAGGTCATGCGGCTGGGCGAGATCCCCGAACGCCTGCACGAATTCGACGCCGTCATCAGCTGCACCGCCAGCACCCTGCCGATCATCGGCCTGGGTGCCGTCGAGCGCGCACTGAAGAAGCGTCGCCACCGGCCCATGTTCATGGTCGACCTGGCCGTGCCGCGCGACATCGAGGCCGAGGTCAAGGACCTGGGCGATGTCTACCTCTACACCGTCGACGACCTGGCGGCGGTGGTGCAGACCGGGCGTGACCAACGCCAGGCCGCCGTCGCCCAGGCTGAAGCCATCATCGATGCCGGCGTGCTCAGCTTCATGCACTGGATGGAACAGCGCGACCCGGCCAACGGCGTCGTGCCTCTGATCCAGCAGCTCAATGCCCAGGCCGACCACTGGCGCCAGACCGAAATGGCGCGCGCGCGCCGCCTGCTGGCCAAGGGCGAACCGGTGGAAGCCGTGATGGAAGCGCTGGCCAAGGGACTGACCCAGAAAATGATGCACGGCACCCTGGCCGAACTGCACGCCGGCGATGCCGCCGCCCGCGCAGCCACCGCCCAGACCGTCTCGCGCCTGTTCCTGCGCGAAGGCACGCCGCCGCGCGACGCGGCCTAGCGGGCCCTTCCGGGTCTCCATCTGCCTTATCTCCGGGCGGCCGCTGCCCGGCGTCCCGCCCCATGAAACCCTTCGTCCGTGACACCCTGCTGCGCCAGCGCGCGCGCCTGCACGAGCTGGACGCCCTGCTCTCGGCGCCCGACGTGGTGAACGACATGGCACGGTTTCGCCAGCTCAGCCGTGAACACGCCGACGTCGGCGCCCTGGTCGCGGTGTTCGACCGCCACCAGCAGCGCGAGGCCGACCGCAGGGCCGCCGAAGAGCTGCTGAACGACGCCGACATGGCCGACATGGCGCGCGAAGAGCTGGCCGCCTGCGATGCCGACCTGCAGGCGCTCGATGCCGAGCTGCAGCAACTGCTGCTGCCCCGCGACCCCGACGACGAACGCCCGGCTTTTCTGGAGATCCGGGCCGGCACCGGCGGTGACGAGTCCGCCCTGTTTGCCGGTGACCTGGCCCGGATGTACACCCGCTACGCCGACGCGCAGGGTTGGCGCACCGAACTGGTGAGCGAGTCGCCCGGCGAGATGGGGGGCTACAAGGAAGTGGTGCTGCGCATCGACGGGGCGGGCGCTTACGGCCGGCTGCGCTTCGAGTCGGGCGGGCACCGGGTGCAGCGGGTGCCCGCCACCGAGACCCAGGGCCGCATCCACACCAGTGCGGCCACGGTCGCCGTCATGCCCGAACCGGACGAAGCCCAGGCCATCCAGCTCAACCCGGCCGAACTGCGCATCGACACCTTCCGCGCCAGCGGTGCGGGCGGACAGCACATCAACAAGACCGACTCGGCCGTGCGCGTCACCCACCTGCCCACCGGCATCACCGCCGAATGCCAGGACGGCCGCTCCCAGCACAGCAACAAGGCCAAGGCGCTGCAGGTGCTCACCGCCCGCCTGCGCGAAAAGGACCGCAGCGAGCGTGCCGCGCGCGAAGCCGCCACCCGAAAGGGCCTGATCGGCAGCGGCGACCGCAGCGATCGCATCCGCACCTACAACTTCCCGCAGGGCCGCCTGACCGATCACCGCATCAACCTCACCCTCTACAAGCTGCTGGCCGTGATGGAAGGCGATCTGGGCGAGGTGATCCATGCCCTGCAGGTGGCCCGTGGCGCCGAGCTGCTGGCCGAACTGGAGGCGGCACCGCGATGAACCTCGATCAGGCCCTGCGTTCCCTGACCTCGCAAGGGCTGGAGCGCCTGGATGCGCAGATGCTGCTCCTGCTGGCGCTGGGCCGCCCCCCGCACGACCGGGCCTGGCTGAGCGCCCGGGGCGACCAGCCGCTGCCCCCCGAGGCGGTGCCGGCGCTGGCGACCCTGGTGTCCCGGCGCCGGGCCGGCGAGCCGATGGCCTACCTGCGCGGCGAGCAGGAATTCTTCGGCTTGTCGCTGCAGGTCGATGCCCGTGTGCTGGTGCCCCGGGCCGACACCGAAACCCTGGTCGGATGGGCGCTCGACCTCGCCCCCGACCTGCCGTCCCAGGCCCGGGTGGCCGACCTTGGCACCGGCAGCGGCGCCATCGCGCTGGCCTTGCGCAGCCGCCAGCCCGGCTGGCACATCACCGCCACCGACGCCAGCGCCGACGCACTGGCAGTGGCCCGCATGAATGCGCAGCGGCTCGGCCTGCCGCTGCGCTTCGCGGCCGGCCGGTGGCTGGAGGCCGTTGCGGGCGAGGTCTTCGACCTGCTGGTCAGCAACCCTCCCTACATTGCCGAGGGCGACCCCCACCTGCCCGCCCTGACCCACGAACCGACATCGGCCCTGACCGCCGGCGCGGATGGCCTGGACGACATCCGCACCCTGGCAGAGCAGGCCTTCGGCGCGCTGGCCCCGGGCGGCTGGCTGCTGCTGGAGCACGGCCACGACCAGGCCGCTGCCGTGCAGGCGCTGCTGGCGCGTGCCGGCTTCGAGCGGGTGGACAGCCGCAAGGACATCGCAGGCATTGACCGCTGTACCGGGGGCCGGCGCCCCGCAGGACGATAATCACGATTCATCACGGGCCGCAGCAGCCCATTCCGAGAGGACCCAGCACCATGAGCGACACCCAGACCCGCATCGACCAACTGGTCAAATCCAACCCGATCGTGCTCTTCATGAAGGGCAACGCCAGCTTCCCCATGTGCGGCTTCTCCGGCCGCGCCATCCAGATCCTCAAGGCCAGCGGCATCGACCCGAAGACGGTCACCACCGTCAACGTGCTGGAAGACGAGGACATCCGCCAGGGCATCAAGGAATACAGCAACTGGCCGACCATTCCCCAGCTCTACGTCAAGGGCGAGTTCATCGGTGGCTCGGACATCATGATGGAGATGTACCAGTCCGGCGAGCTGGCGCAGGTGCTGGGCCCACAGGCCTGATCGGCACCGGTACCGGCATCCACCAGAGCCACCTTCGGGTGGCTTTTTTGTGCGCCAGCGGCAGCGGTGCACCGGGATGGCGCAGGTCAAGCGGTGTTTTCTCCGGTTTTTCCGGCGTTGAGCATGGGCACGCCTTGTGCTTGAATGAACCACAGGACACACCGACAAGGAGATCCCCATGAGCAGCTCGCGCAGCCTGGTGACTTCGACCCCGAGGGGTCTGCCGATTGCACGCATGCGCCGCGTGTTTGAATCCGCGCAGGTGGAGCGCCGCCTGACCAAACTGCTGGCCAGCGGCAACGAGCGCGAATACGAGAGCCTCAAGAACACCTGGCAGCGCATGCTGGAACGGGGCCCGGACCGGTTCGCGGTGAAACCCGCCGGCGTACCCGACATGGCCCCCCTGTACGACCAGCTGCCCAACTTCGGCGAGGTGCTTGACGACGTGAAGCGCCATGTCGCCCTGGCGCAGGACAGCCAGGACACGCTGGAGGTCACCCCCATGCTGCTGCTCGGACCACCCGGCGTGGGCAAGACGCATTTCGCCCGCCAGATGGCCGACCTGCTGGGCACCGGCATGACCCTGGTCCCGATGAGCAGCATGACCGCCGGCTGGCTGCTCTCGGGCTCGTCGTCGCAATGGAAGGGCGCCAAGCCGGGCAAGGTGTTCGAGGCGCTGGTGGATGGCGAATACGCCAACCCGGTCATCGTCGTGGACGAGATCGACAAGGCCAGCACCGACGCGCAGTACGACCCGCTCGGAGCGCTCTACAGCCTGCTCGAGCACGACACGGCGCAGCACTTCATCGACGAGTTTGCCGAGGTGCCGATCGACGCCAGCCAGGTCATCTGGGTGACCACCGCCAACGACGAGCGCAGCATCCCGGAGCCCATCCTCAACCGCATGAACGTGTACGAGATCGCACCGCCCACCCACGAAGCGGCGCGGCGCATCGCGGAGCACCTGTACCACGGCATCCTGGGCGAACACGACTGGGGTCTGCGCTTCGACCCTGAGCCGGCCAGCGACGTGCTGGACGTGCTGGCCGCGATGGCCCCGCGCGAGATGCGCCGGGCCCTGGTCACCGCCTTCGGCAATGCCCGGCTCGATGGCCGCTACCGCATCGAAGCGGACGACCTGCCACGGCCCGGTGGCAGCAAGGGCCGCATGGGCTTCCTGCAGTAAGCGCTGCGCGCCTCAGGCGTCGGGGTGGGCCCACTGGCGCCGGGCCGCGTACACCGCGTTCGGGTATTCCGCCCGGCCCCGGCTGCCGTTGTAACGGCCCAGCGCCATGAAGGTGTCGCCGCGCTCACGGTCCAGGTAGTGGCGCAGGATGACGCAACCGAAACGCAGGTTGGTCTGCATGTTGAAGAGCGCGGGCACATCGCCGCTGCCGATCAGCCGTGCCCAGAACGGCATGATCTGCATGTAGCCGCGCGCGCCCACACTGGAAATGGCGAACTTCCGAAAGCCGCTCTCCACCTGGATCAGCCCCAGCACGGTGGTGGTGTCCAGTCCGGCACGCTTGGTCTCGTACCAGACCGTCTGCAGGAATTCGATGCGGGTCTGGAAGTCCGGCTTGCGCCGTTTGAGCCGCTCGCTGGTGGCGCCCAGCCAGCGCAGGTAGGCCAGGCGCTTTTCGGTGTCGGTGAACTCGGGAACCGGCGGCGCGCTGTTGGCGATGGCGGCACTCAAGGCGCCACGCACCGAGTCGGCCAGGGGCTCCTCGATCTGCCGGCCCGCCAGCGCCGGCACCGGCCACGCCGGCAGGCCGCAGGCGGCCAGCGCCAGCAGGCCGTCCCGCCGCGTCCAGCCGGTCGGCCTCATGCGACGGTCTTGCTCCTGAGCAGCGCAGCGATCTCGGCCACCGGCACCGGGGTGGCGGCGGCATCGCGGCGGTGCTGGTACTCGACCTGGCCGGCCTTGATGCCACGGTCGCCGATGGTCACCCGGTGCGGCACACCGATCAGCTCCCAGTCGGCGAACATGGCGCCCGGGCGTTCGCCGCGGTCGTCCAGGATCACGTCGACACCGGCCGCCAGCAATTCGGCGTACAGCGCTTCGGCGGCGGCCTTCACCTCCGGGCTGCGGTCCATGCCGATGGGGCAGATGACCACGGTGAACGGGGCGATGGCGTCGGGCCAGATGATGCCGCGCTCGTCGTGGTTCTGTTCGATGGCAGCCGCCGGCAGGCGGGTGATGCCGATGCCGTAGCAGCCCATCTCGAAAGGCGCCGGCTTGCCGTCCTCGCCCAGGAAGGTGGCGCTCATGGCCCGGCTGTATTTGGTGCCCAGATAGAACACATGGCCCACCTCGATGCCACGCTCGATGGCCAGCAGCCCCTTGCCGTCCGGCGACGGATCGCCCTCGACCACGTTGCGGATGTCGGCCACCCGGGTCGGCTCGGGCAGATCGCGGCCCCAGTTCACACCGGTCAGGTGCACGTCGACCTCGTTGCCGCCGCAGATCCAGTCGGCCAGCACCGCCACCTCGCGGTCCACCACCAGCTCCACCGGCTGCTTCAGACCGATGGGGCCCAGGTAACCCGGACGGCAGCCGAAGTGGGCCTCGATCTCCGGAATCGAGGCGAACCGGAAGCCCTTGTCCAGGCCGGGCACCTTGGCCACCTTGACCTCGTTCATGTCGTGGTCGCCGCGCAGCAGCAGCAGCCACACCTTGGACGAGGCCACCTCGCCCTGGTCGTCGAGCTGGTCGGTGGCCAGCACCAGCGACTTGACGGTGCTGGCCAGCGGCACCCCCAGCAGCTCTGCCACATCGGCACAGGTGCTCTTGCCCGGCGTGGGCGTGCGGGTCAGCGGATTGGCCGGCGCCGGGCGCGGGCCGGCCGGCGCCAGGGCCTCGGCCTTCTCGATGTTGGCTGCGTAGTCGCTCTGGGGGCAATAGACGATGGCGTCCTCGCCGGTGGCGGCAATCACCTGGAACTCTTCGCTCAGGTCGCCACCGATGGCGCCGCTGTCGGCCGCCACCGCCCGGTACTTCAGACCGAAGCGGTCGAAGATGCGGCGGTAGGCTGCCGCCATCACCTGGTAACTGGCCTTGGCGCCGGCTTCATCGCGGTCGAAGCTGTAGGCGTCCTTCATGATGAATTCGCGCCCGCGCATCAGACCGAAGCGCGGACGGCGCTCGTCGCGGAACTTGGTCTGGATCTGGTACAGGTTCTTCGGCAGCTGCTTGTAGCTGCGCAGCTCCTGGCGGGCGATGTCGGTGATGACCTCCTCGCTGGTCGGCTGAATGACGAAGTCGCGGTCGTGGCGGTCCTTGATGCGCAGCAGCTCAGGGCCCATCTTGTCGAAGCGACCGGTCTCCTGCCACAGCTCGGCCGGCTGCACCACCGGCATGGTCAGTTCGACGGCGCCGGCGCGGTCCATCTCCTCGCGGACGATCCGCTCGACCTTGCGGATCACCCGCAGACCCATCGGCATGTAGTTGTAGATGCCGGCGCCCAGCTTCTTGATCATGCCGGCGCGCGTCATGAGGCGGTGGCTGACCACCTCGGCATCGGCTGGCGCTTCTTTGAGGGTGGAGATCAGGAACTGGGAAGCTTTCATGGCGGCACGGTACCCGGGGCGGGCACGGAACGGTCGGTCGGCAGGGTGTGTGGGGGCGGCCGCCTCGGGAGCCACCCTCCACCGTTCAGGCATCGACAGGGGGGCTGTACCCTACGCGCGCATGCATCGGGGATGCATAATGGCCGCAGTTCAAAATTCGAGGTTGATTATGCTTGACAGAGAAGGCTTCAGGCCCAATGTCGGCATCATTCTGCTCAACCAGAAGAACCAGGTGTTCTGGGGCAAACGCATCCGTTCCCACTCCTGGCAGTTCCCGCAAGGGGGCATCGACCGGGGTGAAACCCCGGAGCAGGCGATGTTCCGTGAGCTGCACGAGGAGATCGGCCTGCGGCCGGAGCACGTGGCCATCGTCGCCCGCACAAGGGACTGGTTGCGCTATGAAGTGCCAGACCGCTTCATCCGAAGGGATGCACGCGGCCACTACAAAGGCCAGAAACAGATCTGGTACCTGCTGCGCCTGGTGGCGCAGGACTGGAACCTGAACCTGCGCGCCACCGACCACCCCGAGTTCGATGCCTGGCGCTGGAACGACTACTGGGTTCCGCTGGACGTGGTGGTCGAGTTCAAGCGTGGCGTCTACGAAATGGCGCTCACCGAACTGGCCCGCTACCTGCCGCGCAACGACCAGCGCAACCGTTTCCTGCGGGGCAATCGCCGGGTCCACGAGGACCACGGCGCACTGGCCTCGGGCGTGCAGCCACCGGTCGGACTCGAACTCCCCCCCGGCGCCAGCTTCGACCCGGACCCCCAATCGACTGGACACCCGCCATCCGGCCAGCTTTCATGACCACTGCCCGCATCCGTTCATTCTTCCGACTTGGCCTGGTGGCAGCGCTCTGCCTGCCCCTGCAGGCTGCGCTGGCGCAACCGAAGATCGACGACGAGGAAAAGCCGTGGGAAGAGGCGCAATGGGCGCCGCCCGCGAGCTTCCAGCTCGACAAGCTCCGTACCTTCCGGCTCGAGCAGACCACAACGATGGAGTTCGGCATCGAACCCTCCACCCTGCAGGTGGGCAGCGACGGCGTCATCCGCTATGTGTTCGTGGCCCGCAGCGCCAGTGGCGCGCTGAACGTGCTGTATGAGGGCATGCGGTGCCAGACCGCCGAGACCCGCATCTATGCACGATGGGACCCGTCTTCCGGCTGGCGCCAGTCCACCGGCAACAGCGACGCCAGCTGGCAACCGCTGAGTTTCCGGGGGGCCACCCGGCGCCAGATGTTCATGGCGCGAGCCGGCCTGTGCGACGGCCCCACGCCGAACAACCCGCCCTCGCGCATGCTCGACGAGCTCCAGCGCGGCAAGCCCGACATCCGCTGACGACACCGGCGGCGGCCGGTGGCCGTTCAGCTGCGGGAGAGCACCAGGTTGTCGCGGTGGATCATCTCGGGTTCGGCGGCATAACCCAGCAGACGCTCAAAATCGGCCGACGCCTTGCGGCACAGCAGCCTGGCTTCGGTGCTGGCGTAGTTGGCCAGACCGCGGGCCACCTCGGTTCCACGCTGATCGCGCACGGCAATCACGTCGCCCCGGGAAAAATCGCCCTCCACCGCGGTCATGCCGATCGGCAGCAGGCTCTTGCCCTCGCCCACGATCTTGTCGACGGCTCCGTCATCCACCACCACCGCACCGCGCAGTTGCAGGTGGTCTGACATCCAGCGCTTGCGGGCCTGGTGCTTGGCGGTCTGGGCCACCAGGCAGGTACCGATGGATTCGCCCGACGCCAGCCGCAACAGCACGTCCGGCTCACGACCCCAGGCAATGACGGTGGATGCGCCCGAGCCGGCCGCCCGCTTGGCGGCCAGAATCTTAGTGATCATGCCGCCCTTGCCGATACCGCTGCCGGCACCGCCGGCCATGGCTTCTAGTGCCGGGTCGCCAGCACGCGCCACATGGACGAATTCGGCCGCCGGGTCCTTGCGCGGGTCGGCGGTGTAGAGGCCTTTCTGGTCGGTCAGGATGACCAGCGCATCGGCCTCCACCAGATTGGCCACCAGCGCTCCGAGCGTGTCGTTGTCGCCGAACTTGATCTCGTCATTGACGACCGTGTCGTTCTCGTTGATCACCGGCACCACCCTCAGCTGCAGCAGCGTGAGCAGGGTGGAGCGGGCATTGAGGTAGCGCTCGCGGTCGGCCAGATCGGCGTGGGTCAACAGGACCTGGGCACTGCCCACGCCGCAGGCGCGCAACTGGGTCTCGTACATCTGCACCAGACCCATTTGCCCCACAGCGGCAGCGGCCTGCAACTCGTTGATCTCCTTGGGCCGGCTGCTCCACCCAAGGCGCTTCATGCCCTCGGCCACCGCGCCGCTGCTCACCATGATCAGCTCGCGCCCCTCCTGGACCAATGCGGCCAGCTGCCGACTCCACTGCCGGATGGCCTCTTCGTCCAGTCCCCGCCCCTCGTTGGTCACCAGGCTGGAGCCGACCTTCACCACGATGCGGCGGGCGTTGCGCAGCACCGCTGCGTTCTGTTCGAGGGCGGATTCGCTCATGGGTACGGTCAGGTGGTTTCAGCGCCGCTCTGGAAACGGGGGTCGACGGCCACCGGCTGCGCTGCCTGATGGACCTGGGCAATGTGCTCGTAGACCTTCTGCACCAGACGCTCGGTACCCTCGCGGGTGAGTGCCGAGATCTCGAACACCGGCCCCTTGTAACGCAGCCGGCGCACGATGTCCTTGACGCGGGCCTCACGCTCTTCCGCCGGCACCATGTCCAGCTTGTTGAGCACCAGCCAGCGCGGCTTGGCGTGCAATGCGGGGTCGTACTTCTTGAGCTCGCCCACGATGGCCTTGGCCTGGGCCACAGGATCAACCGATTCGTCGAACGGTGCCGCATCCACAAGGTGCAGCAGCAGACGGGTGCGCTGAAGGTGGCGCAGGAACTGATGCCCCAGGCCGGCACCTTCGGACGCCCCCTCGATCAGGCCGGGCACATCGGCCACGACAAAGCTTTTTTCGGGCCCGACGCGCACCACGCCCAGGTTGGGATACAGCGTGGTGAACGGGTAATCGGCGATCTTGGGCCGGGCGTTGGAAATGGCGGCGATCAGGGTGGACTTGCCCGCATTGGGCATGCCCAGCAGACCCACATCGGCCAGCACCTTGAGCTCGAGCCGCAGCGTGCGGCGCTCGCCCGGCCAGCCGGGCGTCTTCTGCCGCGGAGCCCGGTTGGTCGAGCTCTTGTAGTGCATGTTGCCGAAACCACCGTCTCCGCCCTTGGCCAGCATCACCAGCTCACCGGGTTTCAGCAGTTCGTGCAGCACCTCGCCGGTCTCGTCGTCGGCCACGATGGTGCCCACCGGCATCTTGAGAATGATGTCGTCACCTTTGACGCCAAACATGTCGGAGCCCTTGCCGTGCTCGCCACGCTGCGCCTCGAACCGGCGGGTGTAGCGGAAATCGACCAGGGTGTTGAGGCTGTCATCGGCCAGCGCATACACATGCCCTCCACGGCCGCCGTCCCCGCCGTCCGGCCCACCGAATTCCTTGTATTTCTCGTGCCGGAACGACGCGCAGCCATTGCCGCCGTCACCCGCAGCGACATCGATCGTGGTTTCGTCCACAAACTTCATGGCAGCCTCCTGTCGAGAAGTCGGCACTCCAACAAAAAAGCCCGCACGCGCGGGCCTTTCCGGGAAACGCCGACGGATTAAACCGGCGTGATGCTCACCGTGTGGCGGTTCAGTGCGCCCTTGGTGGCGAACTGGACGTGACCATCGACAGTGGCGAACAGGGTGTGGTCTTTGCCCACGCCGACATTGGTGCCGGGGTGGAACTTGGTGCCGCGCTGGCGCACGATGATGGAACCGGCCGACACCAGCTCACCGCCGAAGGCCTTCACACCGAGCATCTTGGGCTTGGAATCGCGCCCGTTTCGCGTGGAGCCGCCGCCTTTTTTCTGTGCCATGTTGCTCTCTCCTTAGGCCGAGATCGATGCGATTTCGAGCTCGGTGAAATTCTGACGGTGGCCTTGGCGCTTCTGGTAGTGCTTGCGACGGCGCATCTTGAAGATGCGGACCTTGTCGTGACGACCGTGGGAAACCACTTTGACCGTGACCGTTGCGCCGGAAACCAAGGGAGTGCCCACTTTGATCTCGCTGCCGTTGCCGACTGCCAGAACCTGGTCGAACACGATCTCTTGGCCCACTTCCGCAGCAATCTGTTCTACTTTAATTTTTTCGCCGGCAGCAACACGATATTGCTTGCCACCGGTTTTTATGACCGCGTACATATGAACCTCTTGAATCAGCCCTCGGGAGACTTGGGCCTTGCAGGCCTGAGCTCCTCCGGGAACCATCGGCAGACCCAATTCCGCCGAACCGCGAATTCTACCTCGCGGTTTTTCACCGGGCAAGACCCGCTGCCGGACATGGCGTTTCAGACCCCGTTTCTATAATCCGCCGAGCTGACTCCCTGGGATGTCGGCGCCTTCCACGCCAGCAGACACGATCTTGACCACCCCGACACCCCCCACCTCTTCTCCGCTGGCCATCATCCAGCCCGACATGGAACAGGTTGATCGGGTGATTTCCGACCGGCTCACGTCCGATGTGCCCCTGGTCAAGGAGGTGTCCCAATACATCATCTCGGCAGGCGGGAAACGGCTTCGGCCAGCCCTTCTGCTGCTGGTCAGCGGGGCCATCGGCAGCACCCATCACCACCGGCACACGCTGGCTGCCGTGGTGGAATTCATCCACACCGCCACGCTGCTCCACGATGACGTGGTGGACGAATCCACCCTGCGGCGCGGACGGGCCACGGCCAACCATCACTTCGGCAATGCGGCCAGCGTGCTGGTCGGCGACTTCCTCTACTCGCGGGCATTCCAGATGATGGTAGATGTCGACAACATGCGGGTCATGCGGGTGTTGTCTGAAGCCACCAACGTGATTGCCGAGGGCGAGGTGCTGCAGCTCATGAACATGCACGACGCCTCGATCGACGAGGCCGCCTACCTGCGGGTGATCCGCTCCAAGACCGCCAAGCTTTTCGAAGCCAGCGCCCGCATCGCACCCATCCTTGCCGGAGCAACGCAGGCCGTCGAGGCGGCGTGCGCCACCTACGGCCAGGCGCTCGGCACGGCGTTCCAGGTGATCGACGACGTGCTCGACTACGAAGGCGACCCGACCGAACTGGGCAAGAACCTGGGCGACGACCTGCGGGAGGGCAAGGTGACCCTGCCCGTGATCTGCGCACTGCAGATGGGCTCAGCGGCCGAACAGGGGCTGGTCCGCTCGGCGATCGAGACCGGAAACACCGATCGCCTGGACGACATCGTCACCATCATCCGCCGCACCGGGGCTCTGGAGCGGGCCCGCCAAGGCGCCACGGCAGAAGCCCAACGGGCCATCGACGCAGCCGCTTCGTTGCCGCCGAATGAACACACTTCAGCTTTGCTACAATTGGCGGCTGGACTGCTGGAGCGACGCTCCTGAACAGTTCTTGTCTGCCCCGGCTGCATGGGGCAGACGGTCCCTTCAAGGACAACATCGGGGTGTAGCTTAGCCTGGTAGAGCGCTACGTTCGGGACGTAGAGGCCGGAGGTTCGAATCCTCTCACCCCGACCAGTTTTCAACTTTTGAACGCATGGGTGCAGCCGCAGATGGCAGGGTACCCGGCACCGTTCAAAGTTCTTTGCGGCGCTTCGGTCGCATCCGTCGTCTTTTTGCCCACAAATCACCTCAGAGTGTTCGGGCAAGTCGTTGATTTACGTTAGATTACACGGATGGCGTCGGTTGATTCGCTCCCCACAGACACCCCCTCCATGGCGTTGCCTGGTCTGGGGCGCGCGCTCGTCTCTGCGGGCAAGCTGGGGCAGAAGGCTGCCGAAGACCTGTACCGCAAGGCCCAGAGTTCGCGCACCAGCTTCATCGCCGAACTGACCGGTTCGGGTGCTGTCTCGCCCTACGACCTGGCGCACACCATGTCGACGGCCTTCGCGGCGCCGCTCCTCGATCTGGATGCGATCGACGTCAACCGTCTTCCGGCCGATCTTCTCGATGCGAAGATCTGCGCCGACTACCGCATCGTCGTGCTCAGCAAGCGCAACAACCGTCTGATCGTTGCCACAGCCGACCCGGCCGATCAACAAGCGGCTGAAAAGATCAAGTTCGCCACCCAGATGGGGGTGGACTGGGTGATTGCCGAGTACGACAAGCTCAGCAAGCTGGTCGACGTCCGCTCCACCTCGGCCAACGAGGCCATGGAGAACATCGTCGGTGACGTGGAGTTCGACGAACTCGCGGCCGAAACTTCGGTGGCGGACACCACCGAAAAAGCCACCGAGGTGGACGACGCTCCGGTGGTGAAGTTTCTGCACAAGATGCTGATCGACGCCTTCAACATGAGGGCATCGGACCTGCACTTCGAGCCCTACGAGCACCAGTACCGTGTGCGGTTCCGCGTCGACGGAGAGCTCCGGGAGATCGCTTCCCCGCCGGTCGCCATCAAGGACAAGCTGGCATCCCGCATCAAGGTCATTTCCCGGATGGACATCTCCGAGAAACGGGTCCCGCAGGATGGCCGGATGAAACTCAAGATCGGCCCGGACAGGGTGATCGACTTCCGCGTGAGCACGCTGCCCACCTTGTTTGGCGAAAAGATCGTGATCCGTATCCTGGATCCGAGCAGCGCCAAACTGGGCATCGACGCGCTGGGCTACGAACCGGAAGAGAAAGAACGTCTGCTGAACGCCATCAGCCGGCCGTACGGCATGGTGCTGGTCACCGGGCCGACGGGCTCGGGCAAGACGGTGTCGCTCTACACCTGCCTGAACATCCTGAACAAACCGGGCGTGAACATCTCGACGGCCGAAGACCCGTCGGAGATCAACCTGCCCGGGGTCAACCAGGTCAACATGAACGAGAAGGCCGGCCTCACGTTTGCCGTGGCGCTGAAGGCCTTCCTGCGTCAGGATCCGGACGTGATCATGGTGGGCGAAATCCGTGACCTGGAAACGGCCGACATCTCCATCAAGGCGGCCCAGACGGGCCACCTGGTGCTGTCGACGCTTCACACGAACGACGCCCCCACCACGCTGACCCGCATGATGAACATGGGCATCCCCACGTTCAACATTGCGTCCAGCGTGATCCTGATCACCGCCCAGCGTCTGGCCCGGCGGCTGTGCGCCACCTGCAAGGTGCCGCTCGACGTGCCCCGCAAGGCCTTGCTGGAAGCCGGTTACAAGCCGGAAGATCTGGACGGAACCTGGACCCCCTACAAGCCGGTGGGCTGTTCTGCCTGCAACAACGGCTACAAGGGTCGGGTCGGCATTTATCAGGTGATGCCGATCACCGAAGAGATCCAGCGGATCATCCTTCGGGGCGGCAGCGCACTCGACATCGCACAACAGGCCAGCAAGGAAGGTGTGCGCAGCCTGAGGGAATCCGGTCTGCTCAAGGTGAAGCTCGGTCTGACCTCCCTCGAGGAGGTCATCAGCGTGACCAACGAGTGACCCGCCCTTCGGCGATCACGACATCAGCAGAGAGGCATCCATGGCAACCGTGGCATCCAAGAGCGTCAAGGACTTCGTCTTCGAATGGGAAGGCAAGGACCGCAACGGACGGCCCATGCGGGGCGAGATCCGCGCCGTCGGGGAGAACCAGGTGCTGGCCACCCTGCGCCGGCAAGGCATCATTCCGGGCAAGGTGAAAAAGCGGCGGATGAGCTCGGGCAAGCGCATCAAGCCCAAGGACATCGCCATCTTCACCCGCCAGCTGGCCACCATGATGAAGGCTGGCGTGCCGCTGCTGCAGGCCTTCGACATCGTGGGTCGCGGCAACGCCAACCCGAGCGTCACCAAGCTGCTCAACGAGATCCGGGCCGATGTGGAAACCGGTACCTCGCTCAGTGCGGCTTTCCGCAAGCACCCGCTCTACTTCGACAACCTCTACTGCAACCTGATCGAGGCAGGTGAAGCGGCCGGTATCCTGGAAGAGCTGCTGGACCGGCTGGCCGAATACATGGAGAAGACCGAGGCGATCAAGTCGAAGATCAAGTCGGCTCTGATGTACCCGACCGCCGTGATCATCGTGGCCTTCGTGGTGGTCGCCGTGATCATGATCTTCGTGATTCCGTCGTTCAAGCAGGTCTTCACCTCGTTCGGCGCCGACCTGCCGGCCCCCACGCTGTTCGTGATCGGGATGAGCGAGTTCTTCGTGCAATGGTGGTGGCTCATTTTCGGCGGCATCGGCGGCGGCTTCTATTTCTTTTTCCAGGCCTGGCGCCGCAATGAACGGGTGCAACAGTTCATGGACCGCATGCTCCTGAAGATGCCCATCTTCGGTGACCTGGTCGAAAAGTCGGTGATCGCCCGCTGGACCCGCACCTTGTCGACCATGTTTGCGGCCGGCGTGCCGCTGGTGGAAGCGCTGGATTCGGTCGGGGGCGCCTCCGGCAACTCGGTCTACGCGATCGCCACCGAGAAGATCCAGCAGGAGGTGTCAACCGGCACCAGCCTGACGGTGGCGATGTCGAACGCCAACATCTTCCCGTCCATGGTGCTGCAGATGTGCGCCATCGGCGAGGAATCCGGTTCCATCGACCACATGCTGGGCAAGGCCGCCGACTTTTATGAGGCCGAGGTGGACGACATGGTGGCCGGTCTCTCCAGCCTGATGGAGCCGATCATCATCGTGGTGCTGGGCACCATCATCGGCGGCATCGTGGTGTCGATGTACCTGCCGATCTTCAAGCTGGGCCAGGTGGTCTGATGCCCCTGGACGCGACGCTGGCCCCGGTGCTGCTGGGGCTGCTGGGCTTGTTGGTGGGCAGCTTTCTGAACGTGGTGATCCACCGCCTGCCCAAAATGATGGAGCGGCAATGGGCCCGGGAATGCGCCGAGATGCAGGCCCCCGACGGTGCCGATGCGCCCGCCACGCCCGAGACCCGCTACAACCTGATGGTGCCGCGTTCGGCCTGCCCGCATTGCGGTCACGCCATCCGCTGGTTCGAGAACATTCCGGTGCTGAGCTACGCCGCCTTGCGCGGCCGCTGCAGCGCCTGCAAGGCGCCGATCAGTGCCCGGTATCCCGGCGTCGAACTGTTCACCGGCCTGTTGTTTGCGTGGTGCGGCTGGCAGTGGGGCGCATCGGTGCAGGCGCTGCTGTGGTGTGGCTTTGCCGCCGCCATCGTGGCGCTCGCCGCGATCGACTGGGACACCACCCTGCTGCCGGACGACATCACCCTGCCGCTGCTCTGGGCCGGGCTGTGCGGGTCGGCATTGGCCTGGACCGGTGTGCCCTTGCGCGATGCGGTGTGGGGCGCCGTGGGCGGGTACCTCTCGCTCTGGCTGGTCTACTGGGCATTCAAGCTGCTGACCGGCAAGGAAGGCATGGGCTACGGCGACTTCAAGCTGTTCGCGGCGCTGGGCGCCTGGTTCGGCTGGCAGGCACTGGTGCCGATCATCCTGATGTCTTCGGTGATCGGCGCCGTGGTGGGCATCGCCATCAAGCTGTTCGGGCAGCTGCGCGAAGGCGGGTATGTGCCTTTTGGCCCCTTTCTGGCGCTCGCCGGATTGACCGCCATGATTTTTGGCCCTGGCGCCATCCTGGCCGTGCTCGGACTCTGACCCCATGGTGCGGCTGGGCCTGACCGGCGGCATTGGCAGCGGGAAGAGCACGCTGGCAGGGCTGCTGGCGAGGCGAGGCGCAGTGGTGATTGACGCCGACGCGATTTCGCGGGCCACCACGGCTGCGGGTGGCGCCGCCATGACCGCCATCCGCGAACGCTTCGGTCCGGACATGATCGGCCCGGACGGAGCGCTGGCCCGGGACCGCATGCGCGAGCTGGTGTTCGCAGAACCCGGTGCCAGACAGGCACTCGAGAACATCATCCACCCGCTGGTGGCCGCCGAGATGGCCCGGCAGGCAGACGCCAGCCGCTCGGCCTGCACCGTGTTCGACATTCCCTTGCTGGCCGAGTCCCGGCACTGGCCCGCGCGGCTGGACCGGGTGCTGGTGGTGGATTGCACGGCAGCCACCCAGGTGCGGCGGGTGTGTGCCCGCAGCGGCTGGACGCCGGCGGCGGTGGCCTCGGTGATGCAGCAGCAGGCCAGCCGCGAGCAGCGGCTGGCGGTGGCGGATCTGGTGGTGTTCAACGACACCGACGACATGGTCGCCCTGGGCCGGATGGCCGACGATCTCGCCGATCGGTTCGGGCTATGATGAACCCCGTAGGGCATCCATCTTCCCCACGCCGGCGCACCCGTGATCCTGTACGAATACCCCTTCAACGAACGCATCCGGACCTATCTTCGACTGGAACAGCTGTTCCGGCGCCTGTCCGAGCTGATTCCGCGCCAGCACCCGCTGGATCACCACTTCGCGATCCAGACCATCTTCGAGGTGATGGATGTGGCCTCGCGTGCGGACATGAAGTCCGATGTGCTCAAGGATCTGGAGCGGCACAAGCAGGTGTTCAACGGCTACCGGGGCAACCCGGCCATCTCGGAGGCGGCGCTGGACGCCGTCATCGGCCAGATCGACGCCTGCTTCGGACGCCTCAGCCAGCTGTCCGGGAAAACCGGTCAGTCACTGACCGAGAACGACTGGCTCATGGGCATCCGCAGCCGCATCGGCATTCCGGGTGGCACCTGTGAGTTCGACCTGCCTTCCTACTACCACTGGCAGCACCACGAACCCGCAAGGCGACAGGCCGACCTCGGGCTCTGGGCCCAGGCGCTGGCGCCCTTGGCCGAGTCCATCGGGCTGCTGCTGAAGCTGCTGCGGGACTCGGGCGGCTCGCAGAAGGTGGTGGCACCGGCGGGGCAGTTCCAGCAGAACCTGCCGCAGGGCAGAACCTTCCAGCTGCTGCGGCTGAGCATCGACCCGAACGCCGGCCTGGTGCCGGAGATCAGCGGCAACCGCCTCATGTTCTCGGTGCGGCTGATGCGTGTCGGTGACGACGGCCGTCTGCACCCCGCCGGTGAAGACGCCAGCTTCGAGCTGGCCCTCTGTGCCTGACACGTCTGATACGCCCAATGGACCCGATGGCATCCGATCATCCGCCAGCCGCCCGGGAGCGCCGCGTCCGTTGCCCGGCCTGTGGCGGTGACAGCCTCTACGCGCCGGCCAATCCGCACCGGCCGTTCTGCAGCGAGCGCTGCCAGCAGATCGATTTCGGCGCCTGGGCCAGCGAACGGTTCGCATTGCCCGGCAGCGGCGAGGCGGACGGGCCCGACGGCCCGGCTTCACGCGGGGATTGAGCCCCCGCGCTCCTCTTCCAGCCAGGCCAGCACCGGCACGGTGCCCGGCAGCACCGGGCTGCATTGCACCGGCAGCTGCTCCCAGCGGAAGTCCTGTCCTTCGTGCATGGTGAGCTCACCGCTCCAGTCGAACACCTTGCAGAAATGCAGCCGCACCAGTGCGTGCGGGTAATCGACCAGCTGCTCCCGCCACGCGTGGGCGGGGCCGATGGTGACGCCGATCTCTTCCTGCAGCTCGCGCCGCAGCGCCTGTTCGACGCTCTCACCCGCCTCCAGCTTCCCGCCCGGAAACTCCCAGTAGCCCGCGTAGACCTTGCCGGGCGGCCGGGAAGTGAGCAGGAAACGGCCAGCGGGATCGATCAGCACGCCGACGGCCACGTCGACCACCGACCGGTCGGTCGCCCGCCCAGGCTCGCCATCGACCACCAGCACCCGCGACGGCTCCATCAGGCGGCGGCGCCGTGCGAGCCGGCGTAATCGCGCGCGAACTGGTACGCCACCCGGCCGCTGCGCGAGCCCCGCTCCAGGGCCCAGACCAGTGCCTGCGGGCGTGCGGCCTCGATGGCTGCCGGCGTCACCCCGAACGAAGCCAGCCACTGACCGACGATGGCCAGGTACTCATCCTGGCTGAATGGATAAAAGCTGACCCACAGACCGAAGCGCTCGGACAGCGAGATCTTCTCCTCCACCGCTTCACCCGGGTGCACCTCGCCGTCGTCGGTGTGGGTGTAGCCCAGGTTGTCCTTCATGTACTCGGGCAGCAGATGCCGCCGGTTGCTGGTGGCATAGATCAGGACATTGGGGCTGGCGGCCGAGACCGAGCCGTCCAGGATGGACTTTAGCGCCTTGTAACCGGCCTCGCCGTCCTCGAAGCTGAGGTCGTCGCAGTAGATGATGAATTTTTCGGGCCGGTCGGCCACCACGTCGACGATGTCGGGCAGGTCGGTGAGGTCCGACTTGTCGACCTCGATCAGCCGCAGGCCCTGGTCGGACAGGGCGTTCAGGCAGGCCTTCACCAGCGACGACTTGCCGGTACCGCGGGCGCCGGTCAGCAGTACATTGTTGGCCGGCAGGCCCTGCACGAAATGCCGGGTGTTCTGCAGGATCCGGTCCTTCTGGCCGTCGATCTCCTGCAGGTCCTCCAGGCGGATGGTGGCCACCTGCCGCACCGGCTCCAGCGAACCATGGCCGCTGCTGCGCTTGCGGTACCGGAAAGCGACCGAGGCCGACCAGTCGGGTGGGCCCAGGGGCTGGGGCAGCACCGACTCGATGCGGGCCATGAGCTGCTCGGCCCGCTCCAGCAGGCGTTCGAAGGAAGCGTTCATCGGCAGGAACTCAGGAACGGTAGTCGGCGTTGATGGTCACGTAGTCGTGGCTGAAATCGCAGGTCCAGACCGTCTCGCTGGCCTGACCCCGTCCCAGGCCCACCCGGACCAGGATCTCGGCGGCCTTCATCACGCGTTGGCCGTCCTCTTCACGGTAGTCCGGATGGCGGCCGCCCTGATGCACGACATGCACATCGCCCAGGTGAAGGTCGATCCCGTCCACCTCCAGGTCGTCGATGCCGGCATAACCGACCGCCGCCAGGATGCGGCCCAGATTGGGATCGCTGGCAAAGAACGCGGTCTTGACCAGCGGCGAATGGGCGATGGCGTAGGCCGCCTTCAGGCACTCGCCGGGGTCGCGCCCGCCGTCCACCGTGATGGTGATGAACTTGGTCGCGCCCTCGCCGTCGCGGACGATGGCATGCGCCAGCCGCTGGGCCAGGGGCGTCAGGGCGGCCAGCAGTTCGCGGCCGCTCGGGCTGTCGAGATCGGTCACCGGCGTGTTGCCGGCACGGCCGGTGGCCACCACCACAAAGGAGTCGTTGGTGCTGGTGTCGCCATCGACCGTCACCCGGTTGAACGACCGATCGGCCAGGCGCCGCGCAAGTTCATCCATGAGAGCGGGGGCCACGGCCACATCGGTGGCCAGGAACCCGAGCATCGTGGCCATGTTGGGGCGGATCATCCCGGCGCCCTTGGCGATGCCGGTGGCCCTGGCCGGCTGACCGCCGACCGAGAACCGCACGCTGGCCGCCTTGGGCAGCGTATCGGTGGTCATGATTCCTTCAGCAGCCGACATCCACTGGGCACCGGTCTCGTCCTGGGCCGTGGCCGCATCGGCCAGGGCCCCGGGCAGGCCGGCCAGCAGCCGGTCCATCGGCAGCGGCTCCATGATCACGCCGGTCGAAAAGGGCAGCACCTGCTCGTGCGCCACCTGGAGGCAGCGGGCCAGCGCGGTGCAGGTCTGTCGTGCGTGCGCCAGGCCGGACGCGCCGGTGCCCGCGTTCGCGTTGCCGGTGTTGATGACCAGTGCGCGCACGCCCTGCCCCGCCGCCAGGTGCTCGCGGCACACCTGCACCGGCGCGGCGGCGTAGCGGTTGCGGGTGAACACGGCGCCCACGGCACAGCCCTCGTCGAGCAGGAAGACGGTCAGGTCCTTGCGGTTGGCCTTTCGGATGCCGGCCTGGGTCACACCGATGCGCACACCGGGGACCGGCAGCAGGTCGGCAACGGCAGGGGCAGACAGGAGAACGGGCATGGGGGCTCCAGGGAATGCGGCAATGGCCGGATCAGTCGAGTCTGCCGTGGCAGTGCTTGTATTTTTTCCCGCTGCCGCAGGGGCACGGATCGTTGCGACCCACGCGCGGCACCGGGCTGGTCTGGGTGGCCGGATCGGTGGTGGTCTCGACCTCGCCGGTCTCGGTGGGCGCGGTGTAGGTGACGTTGCTGATGGCCTCGGCCTTTTCCTCCAGCTGCTCGGCCGCCTGGGTCATCTGCTCGGCCGACTGAACCCGCACGTTCATCAGGACGCGGGTCACCTCGTTCTTGACGCTGTCGAGCAGGAGCGCGAACAGCTGGAAGGCCTCGCGCTTGTATTCCTGCTTGGGCTGCTTCTGGGCGTAGCCCCGCAGGTGAATGCCTTGCCGCAGGTAGTCGAGCGCCGAGAGGTGGTCGCGCCACTGGCTGTCGATGGTCTGCAGCAGCACCACGCGCTCAAACGACGTGAAGCTTTCTTCGCCGACCATGGCCACCTTGGCCTCGAACGCCGACGAGGCAGCGGCCACCACCCGGGTGACGATCTCTTCGGCATCCATGGATTCCGCCTCGGAGACCCAGCTGGACACCGGCAGCTCGACCGCCCACTCCTCGCGCAGCGCCTTCTCCAGACCGGGCAGGTCCCACTGCTCTTCCACGCTGCCCTCGGGCACGTACTGCTGCACCAGGTCGGTGACGGCGCCCTCCCGCAGGGAATCGATCTGGGCACGCAGCGAGGTCGCATCGAGAATGTCGTTGCGCTGCTGGTAGATCACCTTGCGCTGGTCGTTGGCCACATCGTCGTATTCGAGCAGCTGCTTGCGGACATCGAAGTTGCGGGCTTCGACCTTGCGCTGGGCGCCCTCGATGCTGCGGGTCACGATGCCCGCCTCGATGGCCTCGCCCTCGGGCATCTTCAGGCGGTCCATGATGGCGCGCACCCGGTCGCCGGCGAAGATCCGCATCAGCGAATCGTCCAGGCTCAGGTAGAAGCGCGACGAACCCGGGTCGCCCTGACGGCCCGAACGGCCGCGCAGCTGGTTGTCGATGCGACGCGACTCGTGGCGTTCGGTGGCGATGATGCGCAGGCCGCCCAGGGCCTTCACCTTGTCGTGGTCCGCCTGCCATTGCTCGCGCATCTGCTGCATGCGGCTGGCGCGCGTGGCTTCGTCGAGCGACGGGTCGTTCTCGATGGCGGCCAGCATCTTCTCCAGGTTGCCGCCAAGCACGATGTCGGTGCCCCGACCGGCCATGTTGGTGGCGATCGTGATGGCACCGGGGCGGCCGGCCTGGATGATGATGTCGGCCTCGCGGGCGTGCTGCTTGGCGTTGAGCACCTCGTGCGGCAGCCCTTCCTTCTGCAGCAGCTGGGCAATGATTTCCGAGTTCTCGATCGAGGACGTGCCCACCAGCACCGGCTGGCCGCGCTCGTGGCATTCGCGGATGTCCTGGATGGCGGCGTTGTACTTTTCGGGCGTGGTCTTGTAGACGCGGTCGAGCTGGTCGTCGCGCTTGCTGGGCCGGTTGGGCGGAATCACCACCGTCTCCAGGCCGTAGATTTCCTGGAATTCGTAGGCCTCGGTGTCGGCCGTGCCGGTCATGCCCGAGAGCTTGCCGTAAAGACGGAAGTAGTTCTGGAAGGTGATGGAGGCCAGCGTCTGGTTCTCGGGCTGGATGGTCACGCCTTCCTTGGCTTCCACCGCCTGGTGAAGGCCGTCGCTCCAGCGCCGACCGGACATCAGGCGGCCGGTGAATTCGTCGACGATGACGATCTCGCCGTTCTGGCTCACATAGTGCTGGTCGCGGTGATACAGGTGGTGGGCCCGCAGCGACGTCACCAGATGGTGCAGCAGCGAGATGTTGGCCGGGTCGTACAGCGACGCTCCCTCGGCCAGCAGGCCGGCCGCCGACAGCAGCTGTTCGGCCTTTTCATGGCCCTGCTCCGTCATGTGGATGGTGTGGGCCTTCTCGTCGACGGTGAAGTCGCCGGGCTTGATCACGCCCTCACCGGTGCGGACGTCCGCTTCACCTTCCTGGCGCGTGAGCTGCGGCACCAGGCGGTTGATGGCCACGTACATCGGGGTCTGGTCTTCGGCCTGACCGCTGATGATCAGCGGGGTGCGGGCTTCGTCGATCAGGATGGAGTCCACCTCGTCGACGATGGCGTAGTGCAGGCCACGCTGCACCCGGTCGGCGGCTTCGTAGACCATGTTGTCGCGCAGGTAGTCGAAGCCGTACTCGTTGTTGGTGCCGTAGGTGATGTCGGCCCGGTAGGCGGCCTGTTTTTCGTCCCTGGGCGCCTGCGGCAGGTTGATGCCGACGCTCAGCCCCAGGAAGTTGTACAGCCGGCCCATCCACTGGGCATCCCGGCTGGCCAGGTAATCGTTCACCGTCACCACGTGCACGCCCTTGCCGGTCAGTGCATTGAGGTAGACCGGCAGCGTGGCGGTCAGGGTCTTGCCCTCGCCGGTGCGCATCTCGGCCACCTTGCCCTGGTGCAGCGCCATGCCGCCGATGAGCTGCACGTCGAAGTGGCGCATCTTCATCACGCGCTTGCTGGCCTCGCGCACCACGGCAAAGGCTTCCGGCAGCAGCGCGTCCAGCGCCTCGCCCTGCGCCAGACGCTGGCGGAATTCGTCGGTCTTGGCCTTCAGGGCCTCGTCGTCGAGCTTTTCGAACTGGGGCTCCAGTGCGTTGATGCGCTCGACGGTCTTGCGGTACTGCTTGAGCAGTCGGTCGTTGCGGCTGCCGAAGAGTTTGGTGAGGAAGTTGGTGGCCATACATGCGGGCCCGCCCGCATGCAGCTCGCACGCCGGCCAGGCTGGAAAATCAACGGGATGCGTCCGGCTGGGACGCGCTGAGGGAGATCAAGACACCCCGGATGCCGGCGGTGGCGCAGCCTGACTGGACAAAGCTGGCATTTTACCTACCGGCCCGCGGGGCCCCTTCAGTGCCGGTGGGGAGGCGCCTGGGCCCGCAGATTGGCAACGGCCGGATTGGAAGCCAGGAAGCGCGCCGGGTTCTGCGGCACACCGGAGACCAGCACCTCGAAGTGCAGATGCGGCCCGGTCGAGCGGCCGGTCGAGCCGACCTCCGCGATCAGGTCGCCGCCCTTGACGATGTCGCCCTTGCGGACCAGCACCTTCGACGCGTGGGCATAGCGGGTCGAGATGTTGTTGCCATGGTCGATCTCGACCATGTTTCCATACGCCGGATGGAATTCCTGCACCAGGACCACGCCGCCGGCGGCGGCCACGATGGGTGTGCCGACCTCGGCGGGGAAGTCGACCCCGGTGTGCATGGCCTGCTGGCCGGTGAACGGATCGATGCGGACACCGAAGCGCGAGCCCAGTTCCACATCCTTGACCGGCAGCTCGGTCGGAATCAGGGAGCGCTGGATGGTCTGGTCGAAGAGCCGGGACTCGATGACGGTGAGCCAGTCGACCCGCTCGCTGGCCGAGCGGTCGAGCTGGTCCATGGCCTCGCCCAGTTCGCTCATGCCCAGCGGCCGTGGCCCGACCAGCAGGCCGCCGGAGCCGGGCGTGGTCCGAATCTCGGAAGGGTTGAGGCCAGCCAGGCCAGCCACACGCTCGCCCAGCGAATCGATCTGGAGCAGGCGGGCCTGCATCTCGCCAAGACGCCGGGCCATGGCGTCGATGTTGGCGCGCAGGTGAGCGTCCTGGAGCACCGACTGGTCCCGCTGCACCAGCCGGGCCACCGAGGCGAACCCCGGCCAGCCTTGACGAATGCCTTCCAGAAACACCCAGTGGTATGCAGCCACCGACCCCAGCATCAGCATCAGGGAGGCCAGACATGCAGCGGCCAGCAGCTTCCAGCCGTTGAGGTGCATGGCCTGGGTCCGGGCCAGCCAGGCGTCCGTGATAATGATGTGCACGCTGCTTCCTTTCTCTCGGGCCGCGTCCAGGTTGCCCCGTCACGACCATGTCACTGCCCTACCGCTCACCGCACGTGTTCAGTCTCGAGGAGGCCGCCGGAGCGGCCCCTTCGCTGGCGGCCTTGCACCAGCGGATTCGCCAGTCGGACTGGTGTCTCCAGCAGATCCGGCCACTCATTCCCGCCGCCTTGCGCCCGCATGTGGTCGCCGGCCCGCTGGAGGACGGCGATTGGTGCCTCTTGGTCAGGAGCACGGCGGCTTCCACCAAACTCCGTCAGTTGCTGCCCCGTTTTCTGGAACAGCTGCGGGAGCGGGGAGCGCAGGTTAGCTCAATACGCCTCAAAGTCCAATCGGCCGGGCGCTGAACCCCGGGTACGACGCCGGCAACCGGCGGGTCTCGCCGATGCGTGCTGACTGGTGCCGCTTGTCCGACTCGAACGGACGACCTATCGCTTACAAGGCGATTGCTCTACCAACTGAGCTAAAGCGGCGGCTGGGTCCACCGGCTGGAGATTCTACGGGTCACTTCACGCGCTTGAGCTGTGGACGCCCGGCGGGCCGATCGGGCCCGGGATCGGATGGCCCGGCGGGCTCTTCGCCGCCATCAGCACCGCTGACACCGGTAGCACCGGCAGAGGCCGGCGGCGCAATGGTCGGCGGCTGCACCACCAGGGGGGCCGCGACCGGCGCCGGCGCGGGGAAGGCCATTCCCTGACCGTTCTCGCGGGCATAGATGGCGATCACATGGGTGACGGGAATGATGATTTCCCGGGCCACCCCTGCGAAACGGGCCTTGAACTCGATGTATTCGTTACCGAGTCGGAGCCCGCTCGTCGCGTCCATGCTCACATCCAGCACGATCTCGCCGTTCTTCACGAACTCCATCGGCACCTGAACCGAAGCATCGACCTGCACCGCAATGTAGGGCGACAGGCCGTTGTCCGCGCACCACTCGTGGAGCGCGCGGATCAGGTACGGGCGGGTGGACGAGATGGGCGCTTCGCTGCTCATGGGCCGGCCGTTTACTTGCGCATGACCTTTTCGGACGGGGTCAGCGCCTCGATGTAGGCAGGGCGCGAGAAGATGCGTTCGGCGTACTTGAGCAGCGGAGCAGCGTTCTTGCTCAGCTCGATGCCGTAGAAGTCCAGGCGCCAGAGCAGCGGTGCAATGGCGACGTCGAGCATGGAGAAGTTGTCACCCAGCATGAACTTGTTCTTCATGAACACCGGGGCCAGCTGGGTCAGGCGGTCGCGGATGTGTGAACGGGCCTTTTCCAGCGCCTTCTCGTTGCCCTTGCTGGTGCGCGACTCGAGGGTGGAGACATGGGTGAACAGCTCCTTCTCGAAGTTGAGCAGGAAGAGCCGCACCCGGGCACGGTCCACCGGGTCGCCGGGCATCAGCTGCGGATGCGGGAAACGCTCGTCGATGTACTCGTTGATGATGTTGGACTCGTACAGGATCAGATCGCGCTCGACCAGGATCGGCACCTGACCGTACGGGTTCATGACACTGATGTCCTCGGGCTTGTTGTAGAGGTCCACATCGCGGATCTCGAAGTCCATGCCCTTCTCGAACAGGACGAATCGGCAGCGGTGCGAATAAGGGCAAGTGGTACCCGAGTACAAGACCATCATGGGGGGAGGCTCCTCAAAGCAAAAAACAGTGGCTTGCCGACGTGCCCATCAGGCACCGCAAACCACTGTGGTCAGAAACCCTGTCGCTCCCCGGGAGCCGACAGGGGTCAGCGGGATGGTTATTTGATGTCTTTCCAGAAGACGGCATTCAGACGCCAGGCCACCACCGTGAATGCGGCCAGGAAGATGAGCACCCAGACGCCGATGCGGACGCGGCTGTTTTGTGCCGGCTCCGCCATCCACTGCAGGTAGGCCACCAGATCGCCCACGGCCTGGTCGTACTCGGCGGGGGTCATGGTGCCCGGCTTGGTCTGGGTCCAGCCCTTCAGCACCTCGACCTCCTGGCCGTGGCTCATGACCTTCTCGTACACCGGAGCCTGCTCGCCCTGCAGCTGCCACAGCGGGTTCGGCATACCGATGTTGGGGTAGGCCTTGTTGTTCCAGCCGGTGGGCTTGGTCTCGTCGCGGTAGTAGGTGCGCAGCAGGGTGTAGATGTAGTCCGAGCCGGGACCTGCGCGGCTGGAGCGCGAACGCGCCACCAGCGTCAGGTCGGGCGGCACCTTGCCGAACCAGGCCTTGGCATCGGCCGGGCTGATGTTGGCCTTCATGGTGTCACCGATCTTGTCGGTGGTGAAGGTCAGGTTTTCAGCAATCTGCTTGTCGTTCAGGCCAATGTCGCGCAGGCGGTTGTACCGCATGAAGGCGGCCGAATGGCAGTTCAGGCAGTAGTTGACGAACAGCTTGGCGCCGTTCTGCAGGGCGGCCATGTCGTTGGTGCGCTTGGGCGCCTGGTCGTACGGAATGGACGGGCCGGCGGCCAGCGCCGCGCCCGACAGACCGAACGACAGCATGAGGCCCAGAAGGATTTTTTTCATGGGGTTGACTCTCCGAAAGGCTCTCTGGGCGTTCAGTGGGGCTGGAAGGTGACGCGGCTGGGCACCGGCTTGAAGTCGCCCAGACGGCTCCACCACGGCATCAGCAGGAAGAAGCCGAAGTAGAACAGGGTGCCCACCTGCGACACGCGCTCGCCGATCGGCGACGGCGGCAGCACGCCCAGGTAGCCCAGGACCAGGAAGTTCACCACGAACACTGCGTACAGCCACTTGTTCCAGGTGGGGCGGTAGCGGATCGACTTGACCGGGCTGTTGTCCAGCCAGGGCAGGAAGAACAGGATGACCACGGCGCCACCCATCACGACCACGCCCCAGAACTTGGCGTCGATCGACAGCATGGCAGCGCTCAGCGCCACGGCACCCACAACGATGCCGCCCTTGAGGGCTGCAGCGATCCGGGCCTTGAGCACACCCAGCACAGCGCCCAGCACCACACAGGCCACCAGCACATACATCATCTCGGCGGTGATGGCGCGCAGCATGGAGTAGTACGGGGTGAAGTACCAGACCGGTGCGATGTGCAGCGGGGTGGTCAGCGGGTCGGCCGGGATGAAGTTGTTGTACTCCAGGAAATAGCCGCCGAACTCGGGGGCGAAGAACACCACGGCCGAGAAGAGCATCAGGAACACCGACACGCCCAGGATATCGTGGACGGTGTAGTACGGGTGGAACGGGATGCCGTCCACCGGCTTGCCGGTGGCGTCCTTGTTGGCCTTGATCTCGACGCCGTCGGGGTTGTTGGAGCCCACTTCGTGCAGCGCGATGATGTGCGCCACCACCAGACCCAGCAGCACCAGCGGCACGGCAATGACGTGGAAGCTGAAGAAGCGGTTCAGGGTGGCGTCGCCCACCACGAAGTCGCCACGGATCAGCAGAGCCAGATCAGGACCGATGAAGGGAACGGCGGAGAACAGGTTCACGATCACCTGGGCGCCCCAGTAGGACATCTGGCCCCACGGCAGCAGGTAGCCCATGAAGGCCTCTGCCATCAGGCACAGGAAGATCGCGCAGCCGAACACCCAGACCAGCTCGCGCGGCTTGCGGTAGCTGCCGTAGATGAGGCCACGGAACATGTGCAGGTACACCACCACGAAGAAGGCGGAGGCGCCGGTGGAGTGCATGTAGCGGATCAGCCAGCCCCAGGGCACATCACGCATGATGTATTCCACCGAGGCGAAAGCCAGGTTGGCGTCCGGCTTGTAGTGCATCACCAGGAAGATGCCGGTGACGATCTGGATCACCAGCACCAGCAGCGCCAGCGAACCGAAGAAGTACCAGAAGTTGAAGTTCTTCGGCGCGTAGTACTCGGCCAGGTGCTCGTTGTAGAGCTTGGAGAGCGGGAACCGGTTGTCGATCCAGTTCAGCGCCTTCTCGCCCACGGGGGCGTCAGGGGAGATTTCTTTGAATTGAGCCATGGGATGCCTCTGGATTCAGGGGACTGTGCAGGATGGCAATGGGCCCGATCAGGCCGTCTTCTCTTCACCGACAAGCAGCACGGTGTCCGACACGAAGTGGTGCGGCGGCACCTCCAGGTTGTCGGGAGCAGGCTTGTTCTTGAACACCCGGCCGGCCACGTCGAAGGTGGAGCCGTGGCAGGCGCAGAGGAAGCCGCCCTTCCAGTTGTCCGGCAGCGAGGGCTGCGGGCCCGGGGTGAGCTTGTCGGCAGGCGAGCAGCCCAGGTGGGTGCAGATGCCGACGGTCACCAGGAATTCGGGCTTGATCGAACGGTGGCGGTTCTTGGCGTATTCGGGGGTCGGGACCGCGGTCCGGTCGGAATTCGGGTCGGCCAGTTCGCCCTCAATGGCTTCCAGGGTGGCCAGCTGTTCCGGGGTGCGGCGCATGATCCAGACGGGTTTGCCCCGCCACTCGACCACCACCTTCTCGCCCGGGGCAATGCCGGACACATCCACCTCGACCGCAGCACCGGCGGCCTTGGCCCGCTCGGACGGCTGGAAGGTGCTCACGAAGGGAACGGCGACGGCTGCAGCACCCACGCCACCCATGGCGCAGGAGGTGATGAGCCAGGTACGGCGGCTGCTATCCACGGCGCCGGAGCCTTTGTTGGCAGTAGCTTCACTCATGGGATTCTTTCAGGGAACGGTCGGGGACATTGGGGACAACCCGGCATTGTACTGGACACCCGCTGGCGCCCCGGCTTGCCTGGGTGCCTTACTAAGGTACCGGCACAGGCCCGCCGGCGAGCGCTCGCGGCCCCATTCGGTGTCGTCGGGCTATGTGAGAATGAATCAGACACGGCACCGGCGCCGGGGTCGTCCAACGAGGAGGAAAAACCATGGGAATGCTTCAGGAATTCAAGGAATTTGCGGTCAAGGGCAACGTGATCGATCTGGCCGTCGGCGTGATCATCGGGGGCGCTTTCGGGAAGATCGTCACCTCCATGGTGGACGACGTGATCATGCCGCTGGTGGGCGCCATCTTCGGCAAGCTGGACTTCAGCAACCTGTTCGTGCCACTGGCCCAGGTGCCGGAGGGAACGGCGCGCACGCTGGCGGCCATGAAGGCGGCCGGCGTTCCGGTGTTTGCCTACGGCAGCTTCATCACGGTGGCGATCAACTTCACCATCATGGCGTTCATCATCTTCATGATGGTCAAGCAGATCAACCGGCTCAAGCGCGAAGCCCCGCCGGCCCCCGCTGCCGAGCCGACCACGCCGGAAGACATCGCCCTGCTGCGCGAGATCCGCGACAGCCTGAAGAAGTGAGCACCCGCGGCCGGGGCCTCAGGCTCCGCCGCTGAAAGCCCGGGCCGCCTCCACGGCGGCCAGCAGGCTGGCCGCACTGGCACGGCCTTCCCAGGCAATGTCGAAGGCTGTGCCGTGGTCCGGACTGGTGCGCACCAACGGCAGGCCCAGGGTGGTGTTGACGCCATCGTCCAGCCCCAGCAGCTTGACCGGAATGAGGCCCTGGTCGTGGTACTGGGCCACCACCACGTCGAACGCGCCCTGGCGCGCCCGCATGAAGACGGTGTCGGGCGGGTGGGGCCCGCTGACATCCATGCCTTCTGCCCGGAGGGCTTGAACCACCGGCGCGATCACATCCAGGTCTTCGCGGCCGAACAGGCCACCTTCCCCGGCATGCGGGTTCAGGCCCGCCACCGCCACGCGCGGCCGGGCCAGACCGCTGCGCCGGAAATGGGCATGGGCGATGCGGATGGTCGTCTCCAGCTGGCCGGGGGTGAGCAGCTCGATGGCCTGCCGCAGCGCCACATGGATGCTGACCAGCACGACGCTCAGACCGGGACAACTGAGCATCATCCGCACCGGCATGTCGTCGATCGAGCAGCCAGCATGCCGTGCGGCGAGCGACTGCAGCAGTTCGGTGTGCCCGGGATGCGCGATGCCGGCAGCCGCCAGGGCTTCCTTGTGCAAGGGGGCGGTGACCAGGGCACGTCCATGCCCTTGCAGCACTGCAGTGGCGGCTGCCACCACACAATCCGCCGCCGCCCGACCCGCCGCCGCACTGACCTGCCGCACCGGGAAATCGGCCAATGGCTCGCATGCCTGCCACACCGGCAGGGCGCCGGGCGCGGCCAGCGCCGAAGCGGCGTCAGCGATGGCGTCCACGCCGGCGACGGCGGGTGGAGCGGCCCGATCCCCCGCGACCAAGGCCATGGCGCGCTTCATGACGCCGACATCCCCGCAGACCACGGCGTCGGCCAGCAGATCCGGGCGTTGCTGCCATGCGCGGGCAATGATCTCCGGGCCGATGCCGGCCGGGTCACCCATGGAAATCAGCAGGGGCGCGGGCATGGTGGTCAGGCCGGATTGGGGATGTCGATGAACCGGTGTTCCAGCCCCAGTGAGCGGGCCACCTGCCCTGCCACGGCCGGCGCGCCGTAGCGCTCGGTCGCATGGTGCCCGCAGGCGAGGTAGGCGACACCGCATTCGCGGGCGTAGTGCGCCTGGGGCTCGGAGATCTCGCCGGTGATGAAGGCATCGGCACCGGCCGCGATGGCCGCCTCGAAGTAACCCTGGGCACCCCCGGTGCACAGTGCGATGCGCTGCACCGGCCGGTCCGGTTCGGCCACCAGGGTGACCGGCCGGTCCAGACAGGCCGCAACATGATCGGCCAGTACTCGGGCGGACGGCGCGGTCCGCTGGCCGATCAGCCCGAGCTGCTGATCGCCGAACCGCCCTGCGGGTCCGGGCTCCGGCTCGATGCCGAGCACCCGGGCAAGCTGGGCGTTGTTGCCCAGCTCCGGATGGGCGTCCAGCGGCAGGTGGTATGCCCAGAGATTGATGTCGTGCTTCAACAGCAAAGCGAGGCGCTGCTTCATCCAGCCGGTGACCCGGCCATCCTGTCCGCGCCAGAAGAGGCCGTGGTGCACAAAGATCGCATCGGCCCCGTCGTCCACCGCGGCCTGGATCAGCGCCCGGCTGGCGGTCACGCCCGACACGATCCGGCGAACCTCGGGCCGGCCTTCGACCTGCAATCCGTTGGGTCCGTAATCCTTGAAGCGTCCCGGCTCGAGCAGCCCGTCAAAAGCCTGGGTGAGTTGTTCGCGCGGAATGGATGGGGTCATGTCGGGTCGGGATGCAGCCGGACG
The DNA here is from genome assembly GCA_013823485.1 of Comamonadaceae bacterium. Taxonomy (GTDB): domain Bacteria; phylum Pseudomonadota; class Gammaproteobacteria; order Burkholderiales; family Burkholderiaceae_C; genus Hydrogenophaga. The sequence goes on along the minus strand of PNMF01000003.1, from coordinate 10,988 downwards.
CCGGTCCGGTACCGGCGGATACGGGAGAATACCGGCATGAAACGACTCTGGCTCCTGTTTGCGCAAACCGTCACCGTGCTGGTGGGCATTCTGTTTGTTGTGGCCACCCTGCAACCCCAGTGGCTCGGCCGGTCCAGCCAGCGCGGACTGTCGGTCATACCGGTGTTCGAGGCCCCGGCGGGCGCCAGCACCGGGGGCGGCACCGGCAGCTTCCGCGAGGCGGCCAAGCTGGCTTCCCCGGCCGTGGTCAGCATCAACACCAGCAAGGCGCCCACCGACAACCCGCACGCCAACGACCCGTGGTTCCGGTTCTTCTTCGGTGACCAGGCGCCCTCGCAGCCCCAGTCGGGCCTGGGGTCGGGGGTCATCGTCAGTCCGGCCGGCTACATCCTGACCAACAACCACGTGATCGAGGAAGCCGACGAGATCCAGGTCATCCTGAATGACGGTCGGCAGACCATTGCGCAGGTGATCGGCACCGATCCCGAGACCGACCTGGCCATCCTCAAGATCGGTCTGACCGACCTGCCGGTGATCACGCTGGGCCAGTCGGACGAGCTGCAGATCGGGGATCAGGTGCTGGCCATCGGCAACCCCTTCGGCGTGGGTCAGACCGTGACCAGCGGCATCGTCAGCGCGCTGGGCCGCACCCAGCTCGGCATCAACACCTTCGAGAACTTCATCCAGACGGACGCCGCGATCAACCCGGGCAATTCCGGTGGCGCGCTGGTGGACACCAGCGGGCACCTGATGGGCATCAACACCGCGATCTATTCGCGTTCGGGTGGCTCCATGGGCATCGGTTTTGCCATCCCGACCTCGACCGCACGCACCGTCATGGAAGCGATCGTGAAAGACGGCAAGGTCACTCGGGGCTGGATCGGCGTGGAGCCGCAGGAGCTGAGCCCGGAGCTGGCCGAGAGCTTCGGCGTGCGCTCGGGTCAGGGCGTGATCATCACCGGCGTGCTGCAGAACGGGCCGGCGGCCCAGGCCGGCATGCGGCCCGGCGATGTGGTGACCGCCGTGGCCGGCCGCCAGGTCCGGACCGTACCGGACCTGCTGTCTGCCGTGGCTTCCTTGCCACCCGGGAAAAAGGCCACGGTCGATGTGCAACGGCGCGAAAACGTGCTCCAGATCGAGGTGGTTCCCGGTCAGCGCAACGTGCCGCGCAACCCGGTGCCGCGCTGATCAGTCGTCTTCCGCCGATTCCGGTTTCGGCTTGACGAACCAGCGCGCGCCCCAGATACCCAGCTCATACAGGATGCACATGGGCACGGCCAGCGCCAGCTGGGAGATGACGTCGGGCGGTGTGACGACGGCGGCAATGATGAACGCGATGACGATGAAGTAGCCCCGGAAGTCCTTCAACTTCTGGATCGACACCATGCCAAGCTTGACCAGCAGGATCACCACGATCGGCACCTGGAAAGCCAGGCCGAAGGCCAGGTAGAGCGACAGGATCGCCTCCACATAAGAGGCAATGTCGGGGGTGGCCGCCACGCTGGCCGGCGTGAACTGCTGGATGAACCCGAACATCTTGTCCAGAACGAAGAACTGGACGAAGGCGATGCCGACATAGGCCAGCAGACTGCCCAGCACGATCAGTGGAATGGCAAAGCGCTTCTCGTGGCTGTAAAGCCCGGGGGCCACGAAGGCCCACGCCTGGTACATCCACCAGGGCAACGAGATCAGGAAGGCGGCCATGGCCAGCACCTTCAGGGGCACGAAGAACGGCGAGAACACGCCGACCGCAATCAGCTTGGCATCGGGGGGCATGTGGGCCTTGATCGGCACGGCGATCAGGTCGATCAGGCCGCCGGGGCCGGGCCAGATGGCCAGGGCCACCATGCACAGGGCCAGCCCGATCACGCCATACAGCAGGCGGTCGCGCAGTTCGACCAGGTGCTGGACGAAAGGCTGTTCGGTCCCGGCGAGTTCGTCGGTGGAATTCGGGGAATCGGACATCAGCGTGGGGCGGAGGTGGAACGGGGCCGGAACCGGGCCACGCGGGCTGCGCCGGACTGGGTGCGGGTACGCACGCCGGCACGGGCCTTGAACCATTGCGGCATGGCCTTCTGCTTGACCCGCCAGTTCTTGCGGGGGTGCCGGTAGGTCGGGTACGACGGGTCGTGGATCGACGAACCGGGCTCGGACAGCGGCTCGTTCATGTCGAGTCCGGCCGTTGCCTCCGACCAGGATCTCTCGAAATCCTGGGTGGTGGCATTGACCGAACCCTGAACGTCGCGTGCAGCGTTCTCGACCGAGTCCTTCATCTTGCGAAGCTCTTCGAGCTCCATGGACCGGTTGACCTCTGCCTTGACGTCGGCCACGTACCGCTGGGCCTTGCCCAACAACGTGCCGACGGTGCGTGCCACGCGCGGCAATTTTTCAGGGCCGATCACGATCAGCGCCACCGCCCCGATGAGGGCGAGCTTGGAGATGCCCAGATCAATCATGTGTCGGCAGTCGGAAGAGCAGAACGGTCACGCCGGCGGCACACGCGACCCGGACGGGTCTGGCATGCCGGCGTGGGCGGGCCATCAGCTTTTCTGCTTGGCTTCGACGTCGATGGTGGCCTTCTCGGCGCCGGTGTTCTGGGTCACCTGCTGGGCAGGGGCTGCCTCGGCAGACTGACCGCCCTCTTTCATGCCGTCCTTGAAACCCTTGACGGCGCCGCCCAGGTCGGAGCCCAGGTTCTTGAGCTTTTTGGTGCCGAACACCAGAACCACGATGGCCAGAACGATCAGCCAGTGCCAGACGGAAAAGGTACCCATGGAAATCTCCAGATGATGAATTCAGGGCGCAGCGCGCATGGCGCCGGATTCTACGCCCGGGGTGGGTTGGAACTGATGACACCAGGGGCTTGGCCCGGCTGGCGTGGAGACTGCAGGCCCCGCTCGCGTCAGCCTCGCGACCAGGGGCGCGGACCGCCCATGACATGAATGTGGAGGTGGTGCACCTCCTGCCCGCCTTCCGCACCGGTGTTGCACACGATGCGAAAGCCGCCGTCAGGGTACGGGTTGCAACCCTGTTCGGCCGCCAGTCGCGGGATCAACGTCATCATTCGGCCCATCAGGGCAGCATCGTCGGGCCCGACCTGGGCCATGGACGCGATATGCCGCTTGGGAACGAGCAGGAAGTGTACCGGCGCCCAGGGCTGGATGTCGTGAAAGGCCAGAATGTCCTCGTCCTCGTAGACCTTGCGGCTGGGGATCTGGCCGGCAACGATCTTGCAGAAGATGCAGTTCGGGTCGTGGGTGCTCATGTCGGAAGGGGCTGGCTGGCGTTCATGGCCACCATGCCCTTGATGATGCGGTAGAGAAACCAGACGGAGATGGCTGCCCAGGCCAGCATGCCCGGGATCAGGAAGGCCAGCCATAGCGGCGCGGTGAGCAGGTACAGCACCGCTGCCCAGATGACGGTGCGGATGCGCCAGCTGAAATGGCTGGCCTGCCAGGTGCCCTGGGCGTCGTCCCGCTTCACCAGATCGATGATGAGGGCGACGATCAGCAGCGCCACGCCGGGCTGGGTGCCGGGGATGACGGCGCCCACGGCGACGATCAGGTGCAGCAGGTAGCTCAGCCAGCCGACCGACTTGAGCGACTGCGCCCGTTCGTTGTCGGTGGTGGACGGGGCGGTGTCGTGTTCGTTCATGGGCGGCTCCGGGTGGGGCGGACGGTCACTCGCCGGCTTCACGGGCCTGCGCCTTGCGCAGGGCCTTTTCTTCCAGGCCGCTCAGGCCTTCGCGGCGCACCAGCTCGGCCACCACATCGGCCGGGCCCAGCCCGTGGTGGGCCAGCGCGATCATGCAGTGGAACCACAGGTCGGCGGTTTCGTTGACCAGCTTGCTGCGGTCGCCGCCGTGGTCGAGGTCCTTGGCGGCCATGACCAGCTCGGTCGCTTCCTCGCCCACCTTCTTCAGGAAGGCATCGGGCCCCTTGTGGAGCAGCCGGGCCACATAGCTCTTGTCCGGGTCGCCGCCGTTGGCCGGCTTGCGGGATTCGATGACGGCAGCCAGCCGCTCCAGGTCGTCGGTCAGGGCCATGAGGTCACTTGTAGATGGAGGACGGGTCCTTCAGGACCGGTTCGGCGGTGTGCCAGGCACCCGCCTCGTAGCGCTGGAAGAAGCAGCTGTGCCGGCCGGTGTGGCAGGCAATGCCGGGCTCGTGCCCGAGCTGCGTCACCTTGAGCAGGACCACGTCGTTGTCGCAGTCCAGACGGATGTCGTGCACCGTCTGCACATGGCCGGACTCCTCGCCCTTGAACCACAGCTTGCCGCGCGAGCGGCTGAAGTACACGGCACGGCCCAGCTCGGCGGTTTTCGCCAGGGCCTCGCGGTTCATCCAGGCGAACATGAGCACGTCGCCGGTGGCGGCTTCCTGCGCGATCACCGGCACCAGGCCCTGATCGTCCCATTTCACGGCGTCGAGCCAGTCCATCAGAGCCTCACCGGAATGCCGCGCTCGGCCATGCGCGCCTTGGCCTGTGCCACGGTGTATTCGCCGTAATGAAAGATGCTGGCGGCCAGCACGGCATCGGCCCCGCCCTGCTGCACACCGTCGGCCAGGTGATCGAGGTGGCCGACGCCACCGGACGCGATCACCGGCACCGGGACCGCGTCGGCCACCGCGCGGGTCAGGGCCAAATCGAAGCCGGACTTGGTGCCGTCCCGGTCCATGCTGGTGAGCAGGATCTCGCCAGCCCCGAACTCGGCCATCTGCCGGGCCCAGGCCACGGCGTCCAGACCGGTGTTCCTGCGCCCGCCATGGCTGTAGACGTCCCAGCCCTCGCCGCGGGCAAGCAGGTCGTCGCCCTGGCGGCGTTTGGCGTCGATGGCGACCACGATGCACTGCGAGCCGTACTTGTCGGCCGCCTCGCGGATGACCGGCGGGTTGGCGATGGCCGCTGAATTGAAGCTGGTCTTGTCGGCACCGGCATTGAGCAACCGGCGCACGTCTTCCACGGTGCGCACGCCGCCACCCACGGTGAGCGGAATGAACACCTGGGACGCGACCGCCTCGATGATGGGCAGGATCAGGTCGCGGCCGTCGGAGGTGGCGGTGATGTCGAGAAAGGTGAGCTCGTCGGCGCCCTGCTCGTTGTACCGGGCAGCGATCTCCACCGGGTCGCCCGCGTCGCGCAGTTCGACGAAGTTGACGCCCTTGACCACCCGGCCGCCGGTGACGTCCAGGCAGGGAATGATGCGTTTAGCGAGCATCGGTCATCCGTTGAGCTCGTCGGCCAGCTTCTGGGCGGCCTCGAAGTCCAGATCGCCGCTGTAGATGGAGCGGCCGCAGATGACGCCCTCGATGCCTTCGTCCTCCACCGCACAGAGCTTGTGGATGTCGTCGATGTTGGACAGGCCGCCGGACGCGATGATCGGGATGGTGAGGGACTGGGCCAGCTTGACGGTGGCCTCGATGTTGATGCCGCTGAGCATGCCGTCGCGGCCGATGTCGGTGTAGATGATCGACTCGACGCCGTAGTCCTCGAACTTCCTGGCCAGATCGGTCACCTCATGGCCGGTGAGCTTGCTCCAGCCGTCGGTGGCCACCTTGCCGTCCCGGGCGTCCAGGCCCACGATGATGTGGCCGCCGAACGCGGTGCAGGCGTCCTGCAGGAAGCCCGGGTTCTTGACCGCGGCGGTGCCGATGATCACGTAGCGCAGGCCGGCATCCAGGTAGCGCTCGACGGTGTCGAGGTCGCGGATGCCGCCGCCCAGCTGCACGTCCACCTCGGAGCCGATCTCCTTGAGGATGGCGCGGATGGCCTGCTCGTTCTTCGGCTTGCCGGCAAAGGCGCCGTTGAGGTCCACCAGGTGCACCCGGCGGGCGCCCCGGTTGACCCAGCTCCGGGCCATGGCTGCCGGGTCTTCGCCGAACACCGTCGATTGGTCCATGTCGCCCTGTTTGAGGCGAACACACTGGCCGTCTTTCAGATCAATGGCAGGAATCAGCAGCATGATGGGCAGGCGCGTGGGCGCTCAGGGTTGCCAGGTGAGGAAGTTGCGGTAGAGCGCCAGACCTTGGGCCGCGCTTTTTTCCGGGTGGAACTGGGTGGCGAAAATGTTATCCCGTGCGATGGCGGATGCAAATCGGCCACCGTAGTCGGTCTCGCCGGCCACATGGGCGGCGTCGGTCGCCCGGGCATGGAAGCTGTGGACGAAATAGAAGTGGGCCCCGTCGGGGATGCCCTGCCACAACGGATGCGCATCACGGCCCGGCAGGGCGTGGAACACCTGGTTCCAGCCCATCTGCGGCACCTTGAAGCGGCTGCCGTCGGGCTGCAGGCGACCTTCCAGCTGAAAACGCACCACGTCCCCCGGGATCAGGCCCAGACCATCGGTGGGGCCTTCCTCGCTGCGGTCCAGCAGCATCTGCATGCCCACACAGACCCCGAACAGCGGCTTGTTCGCTGCGGCGTGCAGCACCGCGTCCAGCAGGCCCGAGCCGGCCAGTTCGCGCATGCAGTCGGCCATGTGGCCCTGACCGGGCAGCACCACCCTGCTGGCCGCCATGACGGCAGCCGGGTCGGAGGTGACGACCACCTCCACACCGCTGTCCCGGGCCGCATGGATGACCGCCTGCGAAACCGAGCGCAGGTTGCCGCTGCCGTAGTCGACCACGGCCACTGTCTGGGATTTCATCGCGCCGGTGTGCTCAGAGCGAGCCCTTGGTGGAGGGAATCACGTCACCCATGCGCGGGTCGCGCTCGATGGCCATGCGCACCGCGCGGGCGAAAGCCTTGAACACGGTTTCGGCCTGGTGGTGGGCGTTTTCGCCGTGCAGGTTGTCGATGTGCAGGGTCACGCCGGCGTGGTTGACGAAACCCTGGAAAAACTCGTAGGCCAGCTGGGTGTCGAAGGCGCCGACCATTCCGCTCTTGAACGGCACCCGCATGTGCAGACCCGGGCGCCCGGAAAAGTCGATGACGACGCGCGACAGGGCTTCGTCCAGCGGCACATAGGCGTGGCCATAACGGCGGATGCCTTTCTTGTCGCCCACCGCCTTGGCAAACGCCTGCCCGAGGGTGATGCCCACGTCTTCGACCGTGTGATGACCGTCGATGTGCAGGTCGCCCACGGCCTGGATCTGCAGATCGATCAGCCCGTGACGGGCGATCTGGTCGAGCATGTGGTCGAAGAAGCCGATGCCGGTGGACAGCACCGACACGCCGGTGCCGTCGAGGTTGATGCGCACACCGATCTGCGTCTCGCTGGTATTGCGCTGCACATCGGCGGTGCGGTCACCGGGACGCGGTGCGGGGAAGGCAGGGGGCGTGGAGGTCATAGGACGGTGGGGAAGGCGCGCAGCAGCTGGGCGTTCTCGGCGGGGGTTCCCACCGTCAGCCGCAGGCACCGGGCCAGCAACGGGTGCATTTTAGAAACATTCTTGACCAGCAGACCGCCGGTCTTGAGACCGTCGAAGGCCCGCTGGGCGTCGGGCACACGCACCAGCACCATGTTGCCTTCGCTGGGGAAGGGCTCGACGCCCGGCAGGGCGGCCAGCGCGCTGATCAGCGCGGTGCGTTCGCGGCGGATTTCGGCCGCCTGCTCGGCGAACACCGCCTGGTGTTCCAGCGCGAACAGCGCGCATTCGGCGTTGAGCACGCTGATGTTGTAGGGCGGGCGCAGCTTGTCGACCTCAGCCACCAGACGGGCAGCCCCCACCATGTAGCCGATGCGCACACCGGCCAGGCCGAATTTCGAGAGGGTGCGCATCAGCAGCACGTGGGCATGGGCCTCGGGCTCGGCGCGCATGGCGTCCAGCCAGGTCGAACTGGAGAACGGCTGGTAGGCCTCGTCCATGACCACCAGACCACCGAACTGTGCGGCTTCGTCGATCAGCCGGCGGACCGTGCCGGCGTCCCACAGGTTGGCGGTGGGGTTGTTGGGGTAGGCCAGGTAGGTGATGGCCGGGCGGTGCTGGCGCAGAGCCGCCACCATGGCGGCCTCGTCGAGCTGGAAATCGGCCGTCAGGGGCACGCCGTGAAAGGCCAGGCCCTGCAGGCGGGCGCTCATGGCGTACATCACGAAGCCGGGCTCGGGCGCCAGGATGCTGGCGCCGGGTCGGTCGCAGGCCATGGCCAGCAGGGAGATGAGCTCGTCCGAGCCATTGCCCAGCATCAGGCCGAAGCCCGGCGGCAGGTCGACGTGGGCCGACAGCGCGGCCTTGAGGTCGTCGACCCGGGGGCCGGGGTAACGGTTCAGGGCGACGGCGCCCAGCCGTTCGCCCAGGGCCTGCTGCAGCGGGGCCGGCAGGCGGTACGGGTTCTCCATGGCGTCGAGCTTGACCATGCCGGCGGCGTCCTGCACCGCGTAGGCGTGCATGGACTGCACATCCTGCCGGATCATGCCCAGCGGATCGGGCCGCGCGCTCATGCGCCACCCCGCATCGGCGGCACCGGGTCCAGCCGCAGTTCGGCGGCGCGGGCATGGGCCTGCAGACCTTCGCCGTAGGCCAGCTCGGCGGCCACGCGGCCCAGCGACTGGGCGCCAGCCGCGCTCACTTCGATCAGGCTGCTGCGTTTCTGGAAGTCGTAGACGCCCAGCGGCGAACTGAAGCGGGCGGTGCCGCTGGTGGGCAGCACATGGTTCGGACCGGCGCAGTAGTCGCCCAGGCTCTCGCTGGTGTAGGCCCCCAGGAAAATGGCGCCAGCGTGCTTGAGCATCGGCTCCCAGCGGTTCGGATCGCGGCTGGAGACCTCCAGGTGTTCCGGCGCAATGCGGTTGCTGATGGCACAGGCCTCGTCCATGCTGCGGGTGTGGATGAGCGCACCCCGGTCGTTCAGGCTGCGGGCGATGATGGACGCGCGCGGCATGGTCGGCAGCAGCCGGTCGATGGCGGCCTGCACCGCGTCGATGTAGGCGGCGTCCGGGCACAGCAGGATGCTCTGGGCCAGCTCGTCGTGCTCGGCCTGGCTGAACAGGTCCATGGCCACCCACTCGGCGGGGGTGGTGCCGTCGGCCAGCACCAGGATCTCGCTGGGGCCGGCAATCATGTCGATGCCCACGGTGCCGAACACATGTTTCTTGGCGCTGGCCACGTAGGCGTTGCCGGGGCCGGTGATCTTGTCGACCTTGGGCACGGTGGCGGTGCCGTAGGCCAGTGCTGCCACGGCCTGCGCGCCACCGATGGTGAAGGCACGCGAGACGCCGGCCACATGCGCGGCGGCCAGCACCAGCGGGTTGCGCTCGCCGCGCGGCGTGGGCACCACCATGATGATCTCGGCCACGCCGGCCACATGGGCAGGGATGGCGTTCATGAGCACGCTCGACGGGTAGGCCGCCTTGCCGCCCGGCACATAGATGCCGACGCGGTCCAGCGGCGTGACCTTCTGGCCGAGCAGGGTGCCGTCTTCGTCGCGGTAGGTCCAGCTTTCGCCGCTGGCCCGCTTCTGGGCTTCGTGGTAGCTGCGCACCCGGCGGGCGGCGGCTTCCAGGGCCTGGCGCTGGGCGGCCGGCAGGCTCTCGAACGCGGTACGCAGCTCGACCTGGGTCAGCTCCAGCGCCTTCAGGCTGTCGGCCTGCAGATCATCGAACCGGGCGGTGTAGTCCAGCACGGCGGCATCGCCACGCTGGCGGACGTCGGCCAGGATGTCGGCCACGCGCTGCTCGATGGCACCGTCGGTCTCGGCCGACCAGTGCAGGCGCCTGGCGAAGGCGGCCTCGAAGTCCGACTGGGTGGTGGACAGGCGCAGCGGCTGCGCCTGCAACGGTGCGGGGGCGTTCATGTGCGGGGCTCCTGCGCGGTGGCAGCGGCAAAGGCGTCGAGCAGCGGCCGCAGGCGGGCCTGCTTGAGCTTGAGGGACGCCTGGTTGACCACCAGCCGCGAACTGATGTCCATGATGCGTTCCACCTCGACCAGCTGGTTGGCCTTGAGGGTGTTGCCGGTGGAGACCAGGTCGACGATGGCATCGGCCAGCCCGGTCAGGGGGGCGAGCTCCATGCTGCCGTACAGCTTGATCAGGTCCACATGCACGCCCTTGGTGGCGAAAAAATCGCGGGCGATGGTGGTGTACTTGGTGGCCACGCGCAGGCGCGAGCCCTGCCGCACGGCCGTGGCGTAGTCGAAGTCGGCGCGCACCGCCACGCTCACGCGGCAGCGCGCAATGCGCAGGTCGAGCGGCTGGTACAGGCCCTGGCCGCCATGCTCGATCAGGGTGTCCTTGCCGGTCACACCCAGATCGGCACCACCGTGCTCCACATAGGTGGGCACATCGGTGGCCCGCACCAGCACCACGCGCACGCCGGGCTGGTTGGTGGGCAGGATCAGCTTGCGCGACTTCTCGGGATCTTCCAGCACCTCGATGCCGGCCGCCTTCAGCAGCGGCAGGGTCTCGTCGAAGATGCGGCCCTTGGACAGGGCCAGGGTGATGGTGTCGTTCATGAAATGCGTTCGATGTCGGCCCCGATGGCCCGCAGCTTGGACTCCATCTGGTCGTAGCCCCGGTCGAGGTGGTAGATGCGGTCGACCACGGTCTCGCCCTCGGCCACCAGACCGGCGATCACCAGGCTGGCCGAGGCACGCAGGTCGGTGGCCATGACGGTGGCGCCCGACAGGCGCTCAACGCCCTCGATGACCGCCACCTTGCCATCGGTCTGGATGTGGGCACCCAGGCGGACCAGCTCGTTCACGTGCATGAAGCGGTTCTCGAAGATGGTTTCGGTAACCTTGCTGGTGCCCTGCGAAATGCAGTTGAGCGCCATGAACTGGGCCTGCATGTCGGTCGGGAAACCGGGGTACTCGGTGGTGCGGAAGCTCTGGGCCTTGAGCCGTCCGCTGGCGCGGATGCGGATGAAGTCGCCGGCGGCATTGCGGCCCGCCTCGATCTCGGCCCCCGCCTCCAGCAGCTTGTCGATCACCGCGTCGAGGTGGTCGGCGCGGCCGTGGCGCAGCACCACATCGCCCCCGGTGGCCGCGACGGCGCACAGGAAGGTGCCGGCCTCGATGCGGTCGGCCACCACGCGGTGGGTGCAGCCCTGCAGG
>PNMF01000002.1 GCA_013823485.1 Comamonadaceae bacterium | reverse complement strand
GGCAGCGGTGGCCGGCGCCTGCCCTGCGCGGGGCGCCGCCAGCGCCGTCTTGATGCCCTGGTGGACCGCGTGGTGCACCTCGCGGCTGTCCCGGAAGCGCACCTCGATCTTGGTCGGGTGCACATTCACATCCACACGGGTCGGGTCGAGTTCGATGTAGAGCGCGAACACCGGGTGCCGGTGACCGTGCAGCACGTCTTCATAGGCGCTGCGCACCGCGTGCTGGATCACCTTGTCGCGCACATAGCGGCCGTTCACATAGGTGAATTGAAGGTCGGCGCGCGAGCGGGCGGCGTCGGGCACGCCGGCCAGGCCCCAGACCCGCACCGCGGTGGAGGGCCCCGGCTCGGCCGGCCAGGCCACCGGCACCGCCTGTTCCACGAAGTCGCCGCCCAGCACGTCGGCCAGCCGCTGCCGCAATGCCGCCAAGGTGTCCGGCGGGTCCTGTGCGGTCCGGGTCAGATCGCCGGTGGCGGCTCGCCACTGGGCCACCAGGCGGCCGTCGTGCCAGATGGCAAAGCCCACGTCGGGCCGGGCCAGCGCATGGCGGCGCACCGATTCGACACAGTGCGCGAGTTCGGTGGCGTCGGTCTTGAGGAACTTGCGCCGCGCCGGCGTGGCAAAGAACAGCTCGCGCACCTCCACCGTGGTGCCGCGCTGGCGGGCGGTCGGCGCCAGCTCGCCGCTGCGGGCGTCCAGCAGCCAGCCGTGCGAAGCCCCGTCGGTGTCGACCCGGGTCAGCAGCGACACCTCGGCGACCGAGGCGATGGCGGCCAGGGCCTCGCCCCGGAAACCCATGGTGCCCACCGACTCCAGGTCGGACAGGCTGGCGATCTTGCTGGTGGCATGGCGCTTGAGCGCCTGCGGCAGGTCGTGGCGGGGAATGCCGTGGCCGTCGTCTTCCACGCTGATCAGGCGGACACCGCCGGCCTGCAGCCGCACCGTGATCTGGCGTGCGCCGGCGTCCAGCGCGTTGTCCACCAGTTCGCGCACCACCGAGGCGGGCCGCTCCACCACCTCGCCGGCCGCAATCTGGCTGATGAGTTCGTCGGGCAGCTCGCGGATCGGGCGGGGGGCGGCGGTGGGCGGGTGGGTCATCGGCAAATTGTAGGAAGGCGGCGCCGATAATCGCCGGCCATGGAGCTCATCACCTTTCTGATCGATTTCATCCTGCATGTGGACCAGCATCTGCAGACCTTTGTGCAGAACTACGGCGCCTGGGTGTATGCGCTGCTGTTCCTCATCATCTTCACCGAGACCGGCGTGGTGGTCATGCCGTTCCTGCCGGGCGACTCGCTGCTGTTCGTGGTGGGCACGCTGTGCGGCGCCGGGCTGATGAACCTGCCGCTGGTCATGGCCCTGCTGGTGGCGGCCGCCATCCTGGGCGACCAGACCAACTACACCATCGGCCGCCATTTCGGGCCGAAGGTGTTCCAGTGGGAGAACTCGCGGCTGTTCAACCGCAACGCCTTCAACCAGGCCCACGCGTTCTACGAGCGCCACGGGGGCATCACCATCATCCTGGCGCGCTTCATGCCCTTCATCCGCACCTTCGCGCCCTTCGTGGCCGGTGTGGCCGAGATGAACCGCACCCGATTCACCGCCTTCAACGTGATCGGCGCGCTCATCTGGGTGGTGGGCCTCACGCTGGCCGGTTACTGGTTCGGCAACCTGCCCTGGGTCAAGGCCAACCTGAGCAAGATCATCTGGGCACTCATCCTGATTCCGGGAATCATTGCGCTGTGGGGCGCCTGGAAGGCCCGCACGAGCCCGGCGACCCCCTGACAACGGAGGCCACATGAACGCACCCCAACCCCTCGTCCGCTGGCCCGATCCGGGCACCAGCCGCATCCCCTTCTGGGCCTACACCGACCCGTCGCTCTACCAGCAGGAGCTGGAGCGGCTGTTCTACGGACCGCACTGGAACTACATCGGCCTGGCCATCGAGATCCCCAAGACCGGTGACTACAAGCTGAGCTGGGTCGGCGAACGGCAGGTGATCATGGTGCGCGACCGCGTGGCCCCGCGCGACCGCGACACCGACCACGGCATCCGCGTGGTCGAGAACCGCTGCGCCCACCGGGGCGTGCGTTTCTGCCAGCCGCCCATGGACGGCCAGACCGGCAACGCGCGCAGCTTCGTCTGCCCCTACCACCAGTGGACCTACAAGCTCAACGGCGACCTGGCAGGTCTGCCGTTCAAGGACGGTGTGAAGGCCGACGGCCCCGACGGTGAATGCGTGCACGGCGGTATGCCGGCCGACTTCGACCTCTCGAAGAACGGCCTGACCCAACTGCGCGTGGCGGTGCTGCACGGCCTGGTGTTCGCCACCTTCAGCGAAGACGCCGAGCCGCTGGAAGACTACCTGGGCAGCAGCGTCATGCCCTGGCTGAACCGCATCTTCCAGGGGCGTGAACTGCGCCTGCTGGGCACCAACCGCCAGCGCATTCCGGGCAACTGGAAGCTGATGATGGAAAACATCAAGGACCCGTACCACCCGGGTCTGCTGCACACCTGGTTCGTCACCTTCGGGCTGTGGCGTGCCGACCAGAAAAGCCGCATGGTGATGGACACGCACGGCCGCCACGCGGTCATGCTCTCGCGCCGCAACGACGGCGGCGCCAACCGGGCGGTCACCGAGGGCGTGACCAGCTTCAAGGCCGACATGCAGCTCGGCGACCCGCGCCTGCTCGATGTGGTGCCCGAGCCCTGGTGGACCATCGACGACCCGTCCAACCCCGGTACCGCCATCACGCCCACCGTGACCATGATCACCCTGTTCCCCGGCCTGATCGTGCAGCAGCAGGTCAACTCGCTCTCCACCCGCCACATCGTGCCGCGCGGCCCGGGCGAGTTCGACTTTGTCTGGACCCATTTCGGCTTTGCCGATGACACCGAGGAGATGACCACCCGCCGCCTGCGCCAGGCCAACCTGTTCGGCCCGGCCGGCTTCGTGAGCGCCGACGACGGCGAGGTGATCGAGTTCAGCCAGGACGGTTTCCGCCAGTGGGGCGAGGGCGGGTCCACCCTGGTCGAGCTCGGCGGCAAGACCGACGACGTGGGCGGTCCGCCCACCGAGCACATGGTCACCGAAACCCTGATCCGCTCCATGTACGCCTACTGGCGGCGTGCCATGGGGGTCTGACCATGCCGTTGACGACCCCCGAGACCCTGGCCCTGCGGCAGCAGATCGACGCCTTCAATGCCGACTACGCTGCCGTGCTGGACGACCGCCGCTTCGCCGAATGGCCCGAGCTGTTCCTGGCCGATGCCCGTTACCGGGTGCAGGGCCGCGAGAACTTCGACCGTGGCCTGCCGCTGTGCCTGATCCACCTGGAAAGCCAGGCCATGATGCGCGACCGCGTGGTCGGCGCCACCACCACCATCTACCACGCGCCTTACTACACCCGCCATGTGGTGGGTTGCGCGCGCATCACCCAGGCGGGTGCCGGCACGCCGGACGATCCGGTGCGGGCCGAAACCAGCTATGCGGTGTTCCGCACCCGGCCCGGCGGCACCAGCGAGGTGTTCCAGGTGGGCCGCTACATCGACGCCTTCGTGCACACCCCCGAAGGCCTGCGGCTGCAGGACCGGCGTTGCGTGTACGACAGCGAGATGGTGCTGAACTCGCTGATCTACCCGGTGTGACGGCTCAGGCCGTGGGCGTCCGTCCGGCCTCGATGCGCATGGCGGTCAGGCGAGCCGTCATCTGAAGTGTCTTCAGATCGTCCGGGTTCGGGTTGTCCTGCGGGCTGAAAGTGAAGCTGCACAGGGTGCCGTAAACCTGACCGTTGCTCAGCACGATGGGTGTGCTGATGTGGGTGCCGATGCCGAACGGCAGCGAGGCCGCCAATGCCCGTGACAGCGGGTGCTGCGAGGCGTCCGGCAGGAAGCCGGGCAGCCGCCCTTCCACCACATGGTGGCACCAGCTCTCTTCGAGCCGGTCCGACTGGCCGGCGCTGATCACCGGTCGCGCTTCGTCGGCCGCCACCTGGCGGAACACGCGCTGGCCATCGACAAACTCCGAGCAGAAAACCACGTCCATCTTCATGCGTTCACGCAGGGTGCGCAGCACCTCGGTGATGTTGCGGTCCAGGGATTCGTCGGAATGGTCGGCGGTGGCCACCAGCATCTCCGAGATGGTCACCTTCAGGTCGTCGGGCTCGTAGCCCATGTCGTGGAGGGACAGCGGCATGGTCAGGCTCCTGCGGTCTGCGGCTCCACCACCACCTGCGTCTTCACCGAATTGGCGATGAAGCATTCTTCGTGGGCCAGGTGGTGCATGTCGGCCAGCTCGTCGGCGGTGGGCTGCCGGCCCGAGAAGGTGACGGCGGGGTGCAGCGTGACCTTCGAGACCCAGAACTTGCGCTTCTCGTTGGCGGCCATCACGCCCACGGCATGGTCGGCATAACGGTCGACGCAGAAGCCGGCGCGCACCGCAATGGAGAAGAACCACAGCATGTGGCAGCTCGAGAGCGAGGCGACGAAGGCCTCTTCCGGGTCCATGGCGGCCGGGTCGGAGTACGGCAGCGGCACTACCAGCGGCGATGAGGAGCCGGCCACCTCCAGCCCGCCGTCCAGGCGGATGGTGTGGCGGCGGCTGTAGCGGTTGTCGGTGAAGGTCTGGTCGCCGCGCTCCCAGAGGATGTCGGCGGTGTATTGGTGGGCCATGTCGGGTCAGTGGGCAGGGTCGGGGGTCAGATCTGGCGGTTGCGCGCCAGCGGCGGGTTGGCTTCAAAGTACCGGACGATGCCGCGCATCAGGGCGTCGGCCAGGTCGTTCTGGTACTTCGGGTCGTTCAGGCGTTTTTCTTCGTCGGGGTTGCTGATGAAGGCGGTCTCTACCAGCACGCTGGGAATGTCGGGGGCGCGCAGCACCGCAAAGTTGGCCTGCTCGACCCGGGGCTTGTGCAGCCGGCCCACCCGTTTCACCTCGCCCAGCATCGAGCTGCCGAGCTTGAGGCTGTCGTTGATCTGGGCGGTGGTGCTCATGTCGAGCAGGGCACGCTGCACCGCCGCGTCCTGCGAGCGCACATTGATGCCGCCCACCAGGTCGGCGGCGTTTTCCTTGTTGGCCATCCAGCGCGCGGTCGCGCTGCTGGCGCCCCGCGTGCTCAGGGCATAGATGCTCGCGCCCTGCGGCCGGGGGCTGTAGAAGGCGTCGGCGTGGATGCTGATGAACAGGTCGGCCTGCACCCGCTGTGCCTTGGCCACCCGCACCTGCAGCGGCACGAAGAAGTCGGCGTCGCGGGTCATGAAGGCGCGCATCGGGTTGCCGTTGACGGTGGTGGCGTTGATGCGGTCGCGCAGCTTCTGCGCAATCTGCAGCACCACCTTTTTTTCGTGTGTGCCGCCGGGGCCGATGGCACCGGGGTCTTCGCCGCCGTGGCCGGGGTCCAGGGCGATGACGATCAGGCGTTCGGTGCGGGCGCGTTCGCGGGCCTTGGCCGAGGGTGCGGCGGGCCGGCTGGCGGGCGGCACCGGTGCGGCGGCCACGGGGGGTTCGCTGCGGGCCGGCGGGGGGCTGCGTGTGGCGCCGCCGGGCGAGTCCTGGCGGGCGATCAGGTCGCCCAGCGGGTCGGAACGGCCGGCGGTCTCGGGCGTCACGGTCACGCCGCTGCCCTGGGTCTCCAGCCCGAGCAGGCGGGCGGCGCGGGCGCTGGCTTCATCGAGGTCGCGCATGCGCTGCGCAATCAGCTGCTCCAGCGGGTCGGGCGGGTTGACCGGCCGCAGGTCCAGCACCAGCCGGTGCTGGTAGGCCGCCACCGGATCGAGGTTGAACACCTCGGGCTTCATGGCCTGCTTGAGGTCGATCACCAGCCGCACCACGTTGGGTGCGAACTGCGCCACCCGGATGCCGCCGATGTTGGGGTCGTCCGAGCGCAGCTGGGCCACCAGATCGCGCAGGCCGGGCAGCAGGTCCAGGCCCTCGATGTCCACCGCCAGCCGGGGCGGGTTGTCCACAAAGCTGGAGCGCGAGACCAGCTTGGCATCGGACTCGATGGTCACCCGGGTGTAGTCGTCGGCCGGCCAGATGCGCACCGCCAGCACGCTGGCCCCGCGCGCAATGTGGTGCGGCCCCAGCAGCAGCACCAGCGAGCCGACCTTGAGCAGGCTGCGCCGGGCGGAATCGGGCAGGCGGGTCATCCGGCGATGGCCTCCAGCAGCCGCTGCCCGGCCGGTGTGTGGGCGGTGGCGCGCACCAGGCGCGAACCGTCGTGTTCGGGGTCGGTGTTCATGGGGTCGGGGTCGATGTCCAGCGTCAGATCGAGGGCGGGCATGAAACCGGCGGCGCGCTCCGGCCATTCCACCAGCTTGAGGCCGGGGCTCCCGAAAAGTTCGCGGAAGCCGGCGTCTTCCCACTCGCGCGGGTCGGTGAAACGGTAGAAGTCGAAGTGCCAGATCGACAGCGCCTCGCCCGGCGGCATGAGCGGACAGTCGATCGCGGTGTGCGGCTCGACCACTGCGTAGGTGGGGCTCTTGATGCGTCCGCGCACGCCCAGGGCCCGCAGCAGGTGGCGCACGAAGGTGGTCTTGCCGGCACCCAGATCGCCCTGCAACGCCAGCGTGGCATGGGCCACGGCGGGGCAGGCCGCCAGCCGCTGTGCGCAGGCTTGCGTGGCCTCCTCGTGGGGCCAGCGGCCATGCCAGACACCGCTTCCTACAATCGGTGCCGCATGAACACGGGTCTGGATGTCGCTCAACTGGTCTCCCGCATACGCGCCTGGGGGCAAGAGCTCGCATTCTCCCAAATCGGTGTGACGGGTGTCGACCTGCGCTCGGCCGAGCCCGGCCTGCTGGCCTGGCTGGAGGCCGGCTGCCATGGCGGCATGGACTACATGGCCCGCCACGGCCTGACCCGCGCCCGTCCGGCCGAGCTGGTGCCGGGCACGCTGAGCGTCATCACCGCCCGCATGCACTACCTGCCGGCCGACACCCCGCCCGACTGGACCGGGCGCGAACTGCAGCGGCTGCAGCGCCCCGGGGAAGCGGTGATCTCGGTCTATGCCCGTGGCCGGGACTACCACAAGGTGTTCCGCCAGCGCCTGCAGAAGCTGGCCGACCGCATGGCGGCCGACATCGGCCCCTTTGGCCACCGCGTGTTCACCGATTCGGCCCCGGTTCTGGAAGCCGAGCTGGCCACCCGCAGCGGCCTGGGCTGGCGCGGCAAGCACACCCTGGTGCTGGACCGCGAAGCCGGCTCGATGTTTTTCCTGGGCGAGATCTTCACCGACATGGCACTGCCCCCCACCGAGCCGGTGAGCGACCACTGCGGCCGCTGCAGCGCCTGCATCGATGCCTGCCCCACCCAGGCCATCACCGCCCCGTACCGGCTGGACGCGCGCCGCTGCATCAGCTACCTGACCATCGAACACGACGGCCCTATACCGACCGAGCTGCGGCCGCTGCTGGGCAACCGCATTTACGGCTGCGACGACTGCCAGCTGGTCTGCCCCTGGAACAAGTTCGCACAACGCTCGCCGCTGCCCGACTTCGACGAACGCGCCGGGCTCGGCGGCTCCGCACTCACCGAACTGATGGCCTGGACCGAGGCCGAATTCCTGCGCCGCACCGAGGGCAGCGCCATCCGCCGCATCGGCCATGCGCGCTGGCTGCGCAACATCGCGCTGGCGCTGGGCAACGCGCTGCATGCCGGCTTGCCGGCCGCCGAGGCCGACGCCGCCCGCGCCGCGCTGCAGGCCTGGGCCGACCACCCCAGCGAGGTGGTGCGCGAGCAGGTGGCCTGGTCGCTCAGGCCTGCGCGTAACGCAGCCGCAGCTCGCGCTTGAGCAGCTTGCCGCTGGGGTTCTTGGGCAGGGCGTCGGTGAACACCACGCGCTTGGGCGACTTGAACGAGGCCATGTGGGCATTGCAGTGCGCGATCACCTCGTCCTCGGTGAGGTGCTGACCGGCCTTGACCACGATCACCGCCGTCACCGCCTCGACCCATTTCGGATCGGCCAGGCCGATCACCGCCACCTCGCTCACCGCGCCCAGGCGGTAGATCATTTCCTCGACCTCGCGGCTGGCCACGTTCTCGCCGCCGGTCTTGATCATGTCCTTCTTGCGGTCGACCACGGTGATGAAGCCTTCCTCGTCCACCACCGCCAGATCGCCGCTGTGGAACCAGTCGCCCTCGAAGGCCGCGCGGGTTCGCTCGGGGTCGTTGAAGTAGCCCAGCATCAGGTGCGGCGAGCGGTGCACGATCTCGCCGACCTCGCCCACCGCCACATCGTCCATCTGGTCGTTCACCACCCGGGTCTCGACATTGAGCACCGCCTTGCCGCAGGAGCCCGGCTTGCGCAGCTGGTCCTGCGGGCCGAGCATGGTGGCCAGCGGCGCGATCTCGGTCTGTCCGTACAGGTTCCACAGCCGCACCGAAGGCAGTCGCGAGGCGAGTTCCTTGAGCACCTCCACCGGCATGATGGACGCGCCGTAGTAGCCCTTGGCCAGCCGGGTCAGCCGGGCCGGGTCGAAGGCCGGCGAGCGCAGCAGCCCGATCCACACCGTGGGCGGCGCAAAGAAGCTGGTGATGCGGTGCTGCTCCAGCAGCTTGAGCAGGTGGTCCGGCACCGGCTTGCCGGTGATGATGTTGGTGCTGCCCACATAGATGGCCGGGCCGAAGAACACGTCGAGCTGGGCGCAGTGGTACAGCGGCAGGGCGTGCAGGGCCACATCGGCCTCGGCGATCTCGGCATTGATGACGCAGCTCACGTACTGCCACAGCACCGCGTCGTGGGTGAGCATGGCGCCCTTGGGGCTGGACTCGGTGCCGCTGGTGTAGACGATCTGCGCCAGGTCGGTGCTGGCCAGCTGCACCGGCGGCAGCGGGTCGGCGCAGGCAGCGAGGTGGTCGAAGCGGTGCATGCGCTCCACCGGTTCGGTCGGGTCTTCGCCCGGCATCCAGATGAACTGCTCGACCCGGGTGTCGAGCGCTGCTGCGGCCCGGGCCAGGTCGGCCAGACCGCTGTCGGTGGCCAGCGTGCGGGCACCGGCGTGGCGCAGGATGTAGGCCACCTCGTCGGCCTTGAGCATGAAGTTGATCGGCACCAGCACCGCGCCCCGGCGTGCAATGGCAAAGCGCAGGGCGGCAAAGGCGTGCGAGTTGCGGGCCAGCACGGCCACCTTGTCGCCCTCGGCCACGCCGATGTGCGCCAGCCCGGCCGCCAGCCGCGTGACCAGCGCATTGAAGTCGGCATAGGTCCAGCACACATCGCCGCAGACGATGGCGGTCTTGTCGGGCAGGCGCAGGGCGGTGCGGTGCAGGGCGTCGGCAATGGTCTGGCGGCGGATCACGGGGTCGAGGTGGTGGGACATGGCGGGGCGGGTCCTGAGGTTCTGTGCAGGCGTTGAATTCGACCCGCAGGACGGCTTTTCGGCCATGCGCGTTTTCACCAGCCCTCGGGGCGTTCCACAAGGCCTTACAGGCTGTTGCACGGCCCGCCACTATCATCCGCCGCATGGACCGGTTGCCCCTTCCGTTCGATCCGCAGCCGGCCGGCCGGGGCCTGCTGCGGCTGGCCGGCGGCCTGCTGCACCTGGTCCGGCTCGGCGCACTCATGGCGGTGCTGTCGCTGTCGGTTTCCAGCTACCGGCGGCAGGACACCCGCCAGGCCGTCATGCACCAGCTGGTGCGCGCCACCTTGCCGCTGCTGAGCTGGTTTCTGGTGCTGTCGGCGCTGGTCAGCCTGGTGCTGATCCGCATCGTGGTGGCCACGGCCGCCAGCTACGGCCTGTCGCAATACGCCATCGAGGTGCTGGTGCGGACCCTGGTGCTGGAACTCATACCGCTGTATGCCGCGCTGTTCGTGGCTTTGCGCCACGCCATGCCCGATGCCCAGCAGGTGCGTGCCCTGCTGGCCCGGCGCCGCCCGGTGGCCACCGCCCCCGACGCCCCCGACGCGCTCGCCGCCGTGGCGCTGGCCCTGTTTCCGCGCGCGCTGGCCAGCGGCCTGGCGGTGCTGCTGCTGGCCGGGCTGGCCGGCGTGACCGCCCTGGTGCTGGCCTACCTCACCGTCTACGGCTTCTCGCCGTGGGGCCTGCCGGCCTACACCCATGCGGTGGGCGGCATCTTCAGCCCGGCGGTGGGCCTGATCTTTGCGCTCAAGACCGGCCTGTTCGCGCTGGCGGTGGCGGTGGTGCCGCTGGCCGCTGCTGCCCGCCCCGACGCCGCCGGCCGCTTTCGCCGCCAGAGCGACATGGCCTCCTTCGCGCGCCTGTTCTCGGCGCTGCTGCTGATCGAGGTCGGCTCCCTGCTGGGCAACTACGCCTGACGCCTCCATCCCATTGCCCATGACCCCCGTCCTGCCGCCCGATACCGACCCGCCGGTGCGCCACCTCGCCTTCAAGGCGGGGGCGCTGATCGCCCTCCTGCTGACCCTGCTGCTGGGTTCGGTGGCGTATGTGCTGCACGCCCGGGGCGTGTTCGAGCCGACCCAGCGCGTGGTGCTGGTGGCCGACGATTCCGAGGGCGTGTCGGTCGGCATGGACATGACCTTTGCCGGCTTCGCCATCGGCCGGGTGGCGCGCATCGAACTGGCCGACGACGGCCGCGCCCGCATCCTGGTCGACGTGCCCCGGGCCGACGCGCGCTGGCTGCGCACCTCCAGCATCTTCACGCTGGAACGCAGCCTGGTCGGCGGCACCCGGCTGCGCGCCTACAGCGGCGTGCTGGACGACCCGCCCCTGCCCGACGGTGCCGAGCGCAGCGTGCTGCGCGGCGACGCCGCCGCCGAAATTCCCCAGCTCACCGCCGCCGTGCGCGACCTGCTCGGCAACCTGAACGCCCTGACCCGCAGCGACGCCGCGCTGGCCCGTTCGCTCGACCATGTGGAGGTGGCCACCGGACGCCTGGCCGGGCCGCAGGGCATGGCCGGCATGGTCACCGGCAACGAGGCCGACGCGCGCCGCCTGCTGCAGGCCATCGAGCGCAGCAACGCGCTGCTGGCCCGGCTGGATTCGCTGGTGGCCAACGCCGACCGGCAGGTGTTCGGCCAGGGCCAGCCCACCGGCCCGGACGGCCGGCCCGCCGGCCTGGTGGGTGATGTTCGCGCCACCGTGCGCCAGCTCGACGCCTTGCTGGCCGACACCCGGGGCAGCCTGCAGAAACTCGACGCGGTGCTGGTGGAAGCCCAGGGCGTGGCCGCCAACACCCGCGAGGCCACCACCGACCTGACTGCCCTGCGCGCCGAGGTGGAGGCCAGCCTGCGCCGGGTCGACGGCCTCATCCTCGACCTGAACCGCCGCTGGCCCTTTGCCCGCGATGCCGAGGTGAAGCTGCCATGAACCGGACCGCTGCCCGCCTGTTTACGGGGTTGATGGCCGCCGGGCTGATGGCCACCTTGCTGGCCGGCTGCAGCAGCACCCCGCCACCGCCCGACTGGCAGATGGCCGCCCGCATCTCGCTGGACCGCGCCGCCGAGGCCTGGCTGCAGGGCAACGAGCGGGTGGCCGACGCCGAGATGCAGCGGGTCCGCCGCGAACTGCGATCCACCGGCCAGCCGGCCCTGCTGGCGCGCGCCGAGCTGCACCACTGCGCCACCCGGGTCGCCGCGCTGCAAGCGGGCGATTGCCCGGCCTTCGAGCCGCTGGCCGCCGATGCCGCGCCGGCCGACCAGGCCTATGCCCGTTACCTGAAAGGGCAGGCCACCGAGGCCGACCGTGCCCTGCTGCCGCCGGCCCAGCGCCAGCCGCTGGCCGATGTGGCCGACCCGTTCTCCCGGCTGGTGGCGGCCGGTGTGCGGCTGCAGACCGGCCAGATCACGCCGGCCGACGTGGCACAGGCGGTCGACACCGCATCCGCCCAGGGCTGGCGCCGGCCCTTGCTGGCCTGGCTGGGCGTGCAGCGCCAGCGTGCACTGCAGGCCGGCGACGGCCCAGAGGCCGCGCGCCTGCAGCGCCGCATGGACTTGGTGACCGCGCGCTGACCTCGGGTTCAGCGCCCGCCGAGCACGCCCAGGGCCAGCGGCAGGCTGGCCATGCCCAGCAAGGTCGAGAGCGTGACCAGCCCCGCCACATACGGGCCGTTGTAGCCCATGCGGGCCGCCAGCACATAGCAGCTGGAGGCGGTGGGCACGGCCGAGAACATGAGCAGCACCGTGGTCTGCAGCGGGTCCAGACCGAACAGCCGGGCGATGCCGAAGGCCATCAGCGGCATGCCCAGGTGCTTCACCGCCAGCACCAGGCCGCCCAGCGTCTTGGCGCTGGCCAGCAGGCCGAACTGCAGGCCGGCGCCGGCGGCCATCAGCCCCAGGGCCAGCGAGGCCTGACCGATGCGGGTGACCGTGGGCTCCAGCCACACCGGTATCGAGCCGCCCAGCAGGTTGAACAGCAGCCCGCTGGTGGTGCCGATGATCAGCGGGTTGCGCAGCAGCTCGCGCACGAACCCGCGGCCGGCATGCCGGGCCATGGGCCAGACCGCCGCCACATTGAACAGCGGCACGCACACGCCGATGATCACCGCGATCATCTGCACCCCCTGTGCGCCCGCGAGCCGGTCGGCCAGGGCCAGCGCAATGAAGGAGTTGAACCGGAAGCCCACCTGCGCGCTGGCCGCGTGCAGCCGGGTGTCCAGCCGCCGCCCGAGCCAGGGCCAGTAGGGCAGCGAATAGGCCAGCGCGATGCCGCACAGGCCCAGCGTGACGCCGGCGCCCATGAGGTGCGAGGCCGCCCCCAGGTCCAGCGGATGCCGCACGATGGCCTGGAACAGCAGCACCGGGAACAGGAAGTAGTACACCAGCGCCTCCACCGGCTCCCAGACCTTGCGGTCCAGGGCGGTGAAGCGGCACAGCAGGAAGCCGCACAGGATGAGCGCGAAGTCGGGGAAGAGCAGCTGGGCGTGGTTCACCGGGCGAGCATAGCGGCTGCGCGGGGGCGTCTCGGGGTTTTCCCCGTAGGTGGTCCTGCGGATCGGAATACGGGAACCGGTTGGTACATTCTGGGGTCACCCGATCCGTGCCGGCCAACGTTGCCAGCCGTCTTTTCACACCCACCCACTGGAGACCTCTCATGCTGAACCGACGCCATGTCCTGACGACCGCCGCCCTGCTGGCCGGCCTGGCCGCCCCGAGCGCCGCCGTCTGGGCCCAGGCCTTCCCGAACAAGCCGATCCGCCTGCAGGTGCCGTTTGCACCGGGCGGCACCACCGACATCATTGCCCGCGTCAT
This sequence comes from Comamonadaceae bacterium, assembly GCA_013823485.1. Lineage (GTDB taxonomy): Bacteria > Pseudomonadota > Gammaproteobacteria > Burkholderiales > Burkholderiaceae_C > Hydrogenophaga. The sequence continues at coordinate 45,365 of PNMF01000002.1, read as the reverse complement.
GTCCGAACCGCTGGGCAAGGCGCTGGGCCAGTCGGTGATCGTCGAGAACAAGGCCGGTGGCGGCGGTGTGGTCGGTGCCTCGGAGCTGGCACGTGCCGTGGCGGACGGCCACATCATCGGCATGGCCACCGTGTCCACCACGGCCGCCAACCCGGCGATCAACCCCAAGATTCCGTACAACACCCTCACCGATTTCACGCCGATCATCAACATCGCGGCCACCCCCAACGTGATCGCGGTGCACCCCAGCTTCCCGGCGCGCGACTACAAGGGCTTCCTGGCCGAGATCAAGAAGAGCCCCGGCAAGTACAGCTACGCCACCTCGGGCACCGGCGGCATCGGCCACCTGCAGACCGAGCTGTTCAAGAGCCTGACCGGGACCTTCATCACCCACATTCCGTACCGTGGCGCCGGCCCGGCCCTGAACGACACGGTGGGCGGCCAGGTGCCGATCATTTTTGACAACCTGCCCTCGGCGCTGCCCTTCATCCGCGACGGCCGTCTGATCGCCATCGTGGTGGCCGCACCCGAGCGCGTGGCTTCCATGCCCAACGTCCCGACCTTCAAGGAAGTCGGTCTGGAGGCGGTCAACCGCATGGCCTATTACGGCCTGATCGGCCCCAAGGGCATGCCCAAGGACGTGGTCGACAAGATCCACGCCGCCGCCCTGCAGGCCGTGGCCGACCCGGCCGTGAAGAAGCGCATCGAGGACACCGGTTCGCTGGTGGTGGCCAACACCCCGGCCCAGTTCGCCGAGCAGATCAAGGCCGAGTTCGGCGTCTACAAGCAGGTGGTCGACAAGCAGAAGCTCAAGCTCGACTGATGACCCCCCAGGCCTGCGGCGCATCCGGCGCATTCGCCAGTCCGCAGGACCTGGCCGGGGCCTTCGTCGACGCCCTCTGGCTCGAGGAAGGCCTCTCGCGCAACACGCTGGAGGCCTACCGGCGGGACCTGGTCCTGCTGGGTGAATGGCTGGCGCAGCAGGGCAAGCCCCTGCTGCAGACCACCGAAGCCGACATCAACGCCTACTTTGCCGCCCGGCACGCGCAGACCCGGGCCAGCACCGCCAACCGGCGGCTCACCGTGTTCCGGCGCTACTTCCGCTGGGCCCTGCGCGAACGCTTCATCGACACCGACCCCACGCTGCGCCTCATGCCCGCGAAGCAGGCGCTGCGCGTGCCCTCGACCCTGACCGAGCCGCAGGTCGAAGCCCTGCTGGCGGCGCCCGACACCGGCACGCCGCTGGGCCTGCGCGACCGCGCCATGCTGGAGCTGATGTACGCCAGCGGCCTGCGGGTGAGCGAGCTGGTCACGCTCAAGGCCTGGCATGTGTCGTTGTCGGAAGGGGTGCTGCGGGTCACCGGCAAGGGCAACAAGGAACGGCTGGTGCCGTTCGGTCAGGTGGCCGGGCAGTGGCTGCAGCGCTGGCTGGCGGAAGGCCGGCCGGCGATTCTCGCGGGCCAGGCCGGGGACGACCTGTTCGTGACCTCGCGGGGCACCCGGGCCGGCGAGGCCATGACCCGGGTGATGTTCTGGCAGCTGGTGCGCCGCTATGCGCAGCAGGCCGGCATCACGGTGCACCTGTCGCCGCACACGCTGCGCCATGCGTTTGCCACCCACCTGCTCAACCACGGCGCGGATTTGCGGGCGGTGCAGCTGCTGCTGGGGCATGCCGACATTTCCACCACCACCATCTACACCCACGTGGCGCGCGAGCGCCTCAAGACGCTGGTGGCGCGGCACCACCCGCGCGGGTGATGCGGCCCCGGGGCCTTACTTGTAGAAGGCCTCGACCCGGCCCTTGAGCTGGATCAGCAGCGGCTGGCCCTTGCGGTCCAGCGTCTTGCCCGAAGGCACCTTGATCCAGCCGCCGCTGACGCAGTATTCGGTCACGTCGAAGCGTTCCTTGCCATTGAAGACGATGCCGATGTCGTGCTCGAACACGGCGGCCACATGGTGCGGGCTGCGCGGGTCGATGCTCAGGCGGTCGGGCAGGGCGGGTCGGTTGTCCTGCGGGGCAGGGGCGGCGGAGGGGTTCAGGGTGCTGTCGTTCATGGGCCGGCATTGTCCGACACTTCCAGGTCGCCGATCAGCCGCACCTTCACGCTGCGGCCCTTGATGCGGGTGCCGGCCAGCCGGCGTGCCGCCTCGGCGGCCACGCTGCGCTCCAGCGCCACATAGGTCGACCAGTCGTTGATGCTGATCTTGCCCACCTGTTCGCGGGTGTATCCGAGGTCGGCGGTGAGCGCGCCCAGCACGTCGCCGGCGCGGATCTTTTCCTTGCGCCCGCCCTGGATGTGCAGGGTGGACATGGGCGCGAGCAGCGGGCCCTGGCCGCTGTCCTTGAGGCTGTCCAGCGGGAACCACTGGGCCTCCTGCCCGGTGAGCTGTTCGATGCGGCCGACCCGGCCCATCTCGTCCAGGCTGGCCAGGTTCAGCGCCAGCCCGTCCTCGCCGGCCCGGCCGGTGCGGCCGATGCGGTGCACATGCACTTCGGCGTCCGCCGTGGTGTCCACATTGATGACGGCGGCCAGGCTGGGGATGTCCAGCCCGCGGGCGGCCACGTCGGTGGCCACCAGCACCGGGCAGCTGCGGTTGGCAAACCGCACCAGCACCTGGTCGCGGTCGCGCTGCTCCAGGTCGCCGTGCAGCGCCAGCGCGCCGATGCCCTGGGCCCGCAGCACCTCCACCAGGTCGTTGCACTGGACCTTGGTGTTGCAGAAGGCCATGGTGCTGGCCGGACGCAGGTGCATCAGCAGCCGGCCCACCGTGTGCAGGCGTTCCTTTTCGGTCACCTGGTACCAGCGCTGCTCGATGCGGCCGGCCTGCGGCGCGTCGGCCACCGCCACGGTCAGCGGGTCGCGCAGGATGCGGGCCGAGAGTTTCGCGATGTCGTCCGGGTAGGTGGCCGAGAACAGCAGGGTCTGGCGCTGGGCGGGGCAGCTGCGCACCACGGCGGCGATGTCGTCGGCAAAACCCATGTCGAGCATGCGATCGGCTTCGTCCAGCACCAGGGTGCGCAGCCCGTCGAGCTGCAGGCTCTGGCGCTGCAGGTGGTCCAGCACACGGCCGGGCGTGCCCACCACCACATGAGCGCCGTGCTCCAGCGTGGCCAGCTGGCCGCGCAACGGCACGCCACCGCACAGGGTGACCACCTTGATGTTGTCGGAGGCAGCAGCGAGCCGGCGGATCTCGGTGGCCACCTGATCGGCCAGTTCGCGGGTGGGGCAGAGCACCAGCGACTGCACGCCGAAATGGCGCGGGTTGAGCTGGGTCAGCAGGGTCAGGGCGAAGGCGGCGGTCTTGCCGCTGCCGGTCTGGGCCCGGGCGATCAGGTCGCGGCCGAGCAGGGCGGGCGGCAGGGCCGCGGCCTGGATCGGCGTCATCTGTTCGTAGCCCAGTCGGGTCAGGGCGCCGAGCAGGTCGGGGTGCAGGGGGAGGGAGGCGAAGCGGGAATCGGTCATTCCCGATTGTCGCTCCCGCGCGCCGGTCCGAGCGTGAAGCGGAAGGTGGCCCCCTGTCCGGGCGCGCTCTCGGCCCACACCCGCCCGCCGTGGCGGGTGACGATGCGGTGCACGATGCTCAGACCCAGGCCGGTGCCGGCGTAGTCGCGTTCGGTGTGCAGCCGGCAGAACGGATCGAACAGCCGCGACGCCTTGGCCGAATCGAAGCCGCAGCCGTGGTCGCGCACGAAGTGCACGGTTTCCCCGTCCAGGGTCTCGCTGCCCACCTCGATGCGGATCACCGCTTCGCGCCCGCTGAACTTCCAGGCGTTGCGCAGCAGGTTGTCCATCACGCTGCGCATGAGCGCCAGATCGGCCACCACCCGGATGCCGGACTGCACCTGCAGCTCGCAGGCCCGCAGCGGCTCGGCATCGCGCAGGGTCTTCAGCACCTCCAGCGCCAGTTCGGACAGGTCCAGCCGCGAGAGGCGGATGTCCTGGCGGGAGAGCCGCGACATGTTGAGCAGCGCATCGATCAGGCTGCCCATGTGGCGCACCGAGGTGGTGATGCGGTCCAGCATCGCCACGCCTTCCTGGCCCAGCGCCGGGGCGTGTTCTTCGGTCAGGATCAGGCTCATGCCGGAGATCGCCCGCAGCGGTGCGCGCAGGTCGTGCGCCACCGTGTGGTTGAAGGCTTCAAGCTCCTTCATGCTTTGCTGCAGCTCGCGGGTGCGCTCCTGCACCCGGGCCTCCAGCACCTCGTTCGCCAGCTGCAGGGCTTCCGCCGCTTGCTTGGCCTGGGTGATGTCCTGCACCACGCAGCTGGTGCGCCCGTCGTCCAGGGTGGCGCCGTCCATGCGCAGCCAGCGCAGGTCCTCGCCCGGCATCCGGGTGCGGAACTCCTGGCTGAAGCGGCCGGCCACCCGGCCGAGCAGGCAGCGGGTGACGGCGGGGCGGTCTTCATCGACCACGGCTTCCAGCACCCTGGCCAGGGGCACGGCAGCGTGTTCCGCCACCCCGAGGCGGCGTGCGCTGGCGCCGGCGGTCCGCACCGTGCCGGCCTCCGGGTCGCACTCCAGGCTGCCCATGTTGGCCGACTGCAGGGCCTGCGCCAGCAGGTGCTGGTTCTCGCTGAAGGCGCGCTGCATCTGGTGCCGCTCCAGCGCCATCTGGATGGTGGCGTGCAGTTCGCGCTCCGAGAACGGCTTGATCAGGTAGCCGTACGGATGGGTCTGACGGGCGCGCTCCAGGGTGGCGTCTTCCGAGTACGCGGTGAGGTAGATCACCGGCACCGCGCCACGGGGCAGCTGACCCAGGGCATCGGCGACATCGATGCCGTCCATCTCGCCCTTGATGTGGATGTCCATCAGCACCAGATCGGGTCGCTGCGCATCGACCAGCGAGAGGCATTCCCGGCCCGACTCGGCCACACCGGCCACCTGGTAACCCATGTGCTGCAGGCGCTGCTGCAGGTTGAAGGCGACGATGCCCTCGTCCTCCACGATCAGGATCTTCGCCGGACTCCTCATGCCACCGGCTCCACCTGGAAGCGCAGTTCGAAGCGCACCGGGTTGCTGCGGTGGATGTCCAGCACGCCCCCGATCTGGCGGGTGAGCAGGTGCACCAGCTGCAGTCCCAGGGTCTGGGTCTGCAGCAGGTTCTGGTCGTGCGCAATGGGGGCGCCGTCGTTGCTGACCGCCAGCACCATGTCGCCGGGCGAGGGCTCGCTCATCGCAACCTCGATCAGGCCGCCACGGCCATCGGTGAAGCCATGCTTGAGGGCATTGCTGACCAGCTCGTTGATGATGAGACCGCAGGGAATCGCCTCGTTGATCGGCAGCGCGATGCCGCTGGCCTTGACCCCGATCCGCACCTGCCCGGCCACCGATCGGTAGGAATCGGTCAGGCCGCGCACCAGTTCGTCCAGGAAGCGGGCGAAGTCGACCTGGGCCACGCTCTCCGACTGGTAGAGGGTCTGGTGGATCAGCGACATCGACCGGACCCGGTTCTGGCTGTCGCGCAGCGCATCGACCACGTCGCGGTCCTGCAGCCGCATGGCCTGCAGGTCGAGCAGGCTGTGGATCACCTGCAGGTTGTTCTTGACCCGGTGGTGCACCTCGCGCAGCAGCAGGTCCTTCTGGGCCAGGGCATCCTGGATGCGGCGCTCGCTCTGCTTGCGCTCCGACAGGTCCAGGATGACCGACAGGATCATGGTGCCTTCGCCGGTCTCCACCGGATTGATGCCGATCTCCACCGGGAATTCGCTGCCGTCCTTGCGGCGCCCCGCCAGGTCGCGCCCGGCGCCCATCGGCCGGGCCGAGGTCTCGGCCAGGAAGCCCTGGCGGTAGCCCGGGTGGGCATGCCGGTAGCGCTCGGGCACGAGCACTTCGACCCGTTGGCCGATCAGCTCGTCGCTGCCGTAACCAAAGGTCTTTTCCGCCAGGTGATTGGCGCGGGTGATTTCTCCGGCCTGATTGACCACGATCATCGAGACCGGGGTGCGATCGAATGCCTGCCCGAGGTATTCGTCGAGCCTGACGCTTTTGGCCATGTTTCCTTCGCCTCGTTCCCTTGTCCAGCCCATGCTACGCCCATCTGCACCATCTGGATGCATTACGGGTGGGGGTAAGTTGAAACAGGACCCCCGGATGTGAAATACCCCCTGCCTTGAAGGCCGGGGTGTGGCTCAGATCTCGGTCAGGCTGGCCAGCTCGGCATCCGAGAAGCCGGCGGCGCGCCGTGCGGCGTCATTGAAGGGCGGGCGTGGCCGGGGTGCGGCGTGCTGGCGCGCCAGCACCCGGTAGTGGGCGAGCGGGTCAAGCCCGTCCCGGGCACAGAGCCAGCCGTACCAGCGGTTGCCGATGGCGACATGGCCGATCTCGTCGCGCAGGATGATGTCCAGGATGTCCACCGCCCGCAGCGCCTCGGGCGTGCCCACCTGGCGCAGCCGGCGCTGGATCAGCGGGGTGGCGTCCAGCCCCCTCGCTTCGAGCGTGCGGGGCACCAGGGCCATGCGGGCGGTGATGTCGTGCTGCGTGCGCACGCACATGGTCCACAGGCCGTCGTGCGCGGTGAAGTCGCCATAGGCATGGCCCAGCGAGGCCAGGTGCTCGGCCAGCAGGCCGAAATGCGTCGCTTCCTCGTCGGCCACGCGCAGCCAGTCGCGGTAGTAGTCGGCCGGCATGCCGGCGAAGCGCCAGACCGCGTCCAGCGCCAGGTTGATGGCGTTGAACTCGATGTGGGCAATGGCGTGCAGCTGCGCGGCCAGCCCCTCGCGTGTGAACGGCGTGCGGTGGGGCACATCGGCCGGCGGCACCAGCCGGGGTTGTTCCGGGCGGCCCGGCAGCGGCACTGGCGATTCGGTCAGTGCCAGGCCCGCCTCGCGCGCCAGCACCGCGTCGGCTGCACCGGCTTCGTGCAGCCCGGCCAGCCGCTGCCACAACGCGTGGGTGGCCGCCACCTTGGCCACCGGGTCGGCCAGCAGCAGGGCCTGAAGGGCAGCGGCGCGCAGGCCGTTGTCGGGGTGGGCGGTGGGGTCGTGGGCCATCCCTACAATTCTAGTTTTCATACCCCCGGAGGCACCGCATGGCGATCTATGAACTCGACGGAACCGCGCCCCAGCTCGCCGCCAGCGCCTGGGTGGCCGAGAACGCCCAGGTCATGGGCAGCGTGACCCTGGCCGAGGACAGCAGCGTCTGGTTCGGCGTGACCATCCGGGGCGACACCGAGACCATCGCGGTGGGCGAGGGCAGCAATGTGCAGGACGGCAGCGTGCTGCACGCCGATGTGGGTTTCCCGCTCACCATCGGCCGCCATGTGACCGTGGGCCACCAGGTCATGCTGCACGGCTGCACCATCGGCGACGAGTCGCTCATCGGCATCGGCGCGGTGGTGCTCAATGGCGCGAAGATCGGCAAACATTGCCTGGTGGGCGCCGGCGCCCTGGTGACCGAGGGCAAGGAATTCCCGGACGGCTCCATGATCATCGGCAGCCCGGCGCGCGCCATCAAGACGCTCACGCCCGAGCAGATCGCCGGCCTGCGCCGCAGCGCCGAGCACTACATCGAGAACGCGCGCCGTTACCGCCAGGGCTTGAAAAAGATCGGCTGACCCCGACCTGCCCGCGTTGCCCTCTGAAAGCCCCCCGTGTCCGAACTCCACAAATTCGTTTTTGAAGGCCTGCCGGTCCGCGGCATGCTGGTCCGCCTGACCGACGCCTGGCAAGACATCCTGCGCCGCCGCGCGGAAGCCGGCGGTTACCCCGCCGCCGTCACCGAGCTGCTGGGCGAAATGACCGCCGCGGCCGCACTCATGCAGGCCAACATCAAGTTCAACGGCTCGCTCACGCTGCAGATCATGGGCGACGGCCCGGTCAAGCTCGCCGTGGCCGAGGTGCAGCCCGATCTGGCCCTGCGGTCCACCGCCACCGTCATGGGCGAAGTGGCGCCGGACGCGCCGCTCTCGCACATGGTGAACGTCACCAACCAGGGGCGCTGCGCCATCACGCTGGACCCGAAGGACCGCCTGCCGGGCCAGCAGCCCTACCAGGGCGTGGTGCCGCTGTTCGGCGACCGCCACGAGAAGCTGGAGCGCATCAGCGAGGTGATCGAGCACTACATGCTGCAGAGCGAACAGCTCGACACCCGGCTGGTGCTGGCCGCCAACGACCAGGTGGCCGCCGGCCTGCTGATCCAGCGCCTGCCGCTGCAGGGCGAGGCCAACCTGGCCGGCAGCGGCGTGGCCCGCAGCGACGAGGACCACATCGGCCGCAACGAGGACTACAACCGCATCGCCATCCTGGCCGCCAGCCTGAAGCGCGAAGAGCTGCTCACGCTGGACGCCGACACCATCCTGCACCGCCTGTTCTGGGAAGAGGATGTGCGCCGCTTCGAGCCGCTGAGTGGCGAGCAGGGCCCGCGCTTTGCCTGCACCTGCTCGCGCGAGCGGGTCAGCAGCATGCTGCGCAGCCTGGGCCGCGACGAGGTGGAGTCCATCATTGCCGAGCAGGGCGGGGTCGAGGTGGGCTGCGACTTCTGCGGCGCCCAGTACCGTTTTGATCCGGTCGATGCGGCCCAGGTGTTCCTGCAGGCCGACCAGCAGCCACCGGTCAACCGCCAGACCCACTGAACCGGCTTCAGTCCGTTCCGGCCTGGCGCTGCCGCACCAGGCCGCTGAACAGCCGGTGCTCGCAGTCGGGGTCGCTGCAGTTGTCGCAGTTCCAGCGGCCGCTGCCCTGCTCCAGCAGCGCGTCGGCGGCCATCAGCGGCACGTCCAACCGCGATCCGATCCGGCCTTGCACCGCCCGCAGGGCCTGTGCCAGCCGCTGCGGCCCGCGTCCGTAGACCGGGGTGAAGGGCAGGCCCGCGCCCTGCAGCGCACCGCGCAGCCGGCGGTCGATGGCGTCGCGCACCGCCGGGCTGTCGCGGAACAGGCCGTCGGGCTGCCAGGGCAGGTCCAGCCCCATCAGCAGGGTCAGATCGGCCCGGCGGTGCCGCTGCAGAGCGTCGGGCCAGAGCGTGTCGTCGGCAAAGTAATGGGCGCTGTAGGCCGCGACCACCAGGCCGGTGGTGTCGGCCACCACCACATCGGCCCCGCCCTGCAGGGCGGTGGCGATCTGCCGGTCCTGTTCGGCTGCGATGTCTGCCTGCTCGTGCGCCAGCGGCGCGCGGCCAGCGGCCGTGCACCAGGCCCGCAGGTGTTCGGGCACCAGCGCCACGCGCAGGCCGTGGGCCTGCAGCGCTGTGGTCAGTTCCAGTGAGAGGGTGGACTTGCCGCTGGACTCGCCGCCCAGCAGGGCCACCAGCATGGCCAACGGGCGGGCCATGGACCGTCAGCGCGGCTTCTGGCCCGGCACCGCGACCTGCACGAAGATCTCGTTGGGCCGCACCATGCCGAGGTCCTGGCGGGCCAGCTCCTCGACCATGTCCAGACCTTCCTGGAGGTCGCGCACCTCGCTGGCGATCTGGTCGTTGCGCTGCTCGGCCTGTTCGTTGGCTTCCAGCTGCGCGGCCAGCTCGCGCTTCATCTCGGCCACCCGCGGCACGCTGCCCCGGCCCAGCCACAGCTGGGCGTGCAGCATCAGCAGCAGGCCGACCAGCAGGGCAGGGATGAGGCGGCTGGCCATGGGCGGGTTCAGCGCAGGTTGTAGAAGGCCGCGCGGCCCGGGTACACCGCCACGTCGCCCAGGTCTTCCTCGATGCGCAGCAGCTGGTTGTACTTGGCCATGCGGTCCGAACGCGAGAGCGAGCCGGTCTTGATCTGGCCGGCATTGGTGCCGACCGCGATGTCGGCGATGGTGTTGTCCTCGGTCTCGCCCGAGCGGTGGCTGATGACGGCGGTGTAGCCGGCGCGCTTGGCCATCTCGATGGCGGCGAAGGTCTCGGTCAGGGTGCCGATCTGGTTGATCTTGATCAGGATCGAGTTGGCGATGTCCTTGTCGATGCCTTCCTGCAGGATCTTGGTGTTGGTGACGAACAGGTCATCGCCCACCAGCTGCACCTTCTTGCCCAGGCGCTCGGTCAGGTGTTTCCAGCCGTCCCAGTCGCCTTCGGCCATGCCGTCCTCGATGCTGATGATCGGGTACTTGTCGCACCAGGTGGCCAGGATGTTGGTCCACTCTTCGGCGGTGAGCTGCAGGCCTTCGCCTTCCAGGTGGTACTTGCCGTCCTTGTAGAACTCGCTGGCGGCGCAGTCCAGGCCCAGGGCGATCTGCTCGCCGGCGGTGTAGCCGGCCTTGTCGATGGCCTCCAGGATCATCTGCAGCGCCGCTTCGTGGCTGGGCACGTTGGGGGCAAAGCCGCCTTCGTCGCCCACGGCAATGCTCATGCCCTTGTCGTGGATGATCTTCTTCAGAGCATGGAACACCTCGGCACCCCAGCGCAGGGCTTCACGGAAGCTCGGTGCGCCCACCGGGATGATCATGAGTTCCTGCAGGTCCAGGTTGTTGTTGGCGTGCGCGCCGCCATTCACCACGTTCATCATGGGCACCGGCATCTGCACCGCGTTCATGCCGCCGAAGTAGCGGTACAGCGGCAGGCCGGCTTCTTCGGCGGCGGCGCGGGCCACGGCCATCGAGACGGCCAGCATGGCGTTGGCGCCCAGGCGGCCCTTGTTGTCGGTGCCGTCCAGGTCGATCAGGGTCTTGTCCAGGAAGGCCTGCTCGGAGGCGTCCAGGCCCAGCACGGCCTCGCTGATCTCGGTGTTGATGTTCTCCACCGCGCGCAGCACGCCCTTGCCGAGGTAACGGCCCTTGTCGCCGTCGCGCAGCTCGATGGCTTCGCGGCTGCCGGTGGAGGCGCCGGACGGAACAGCGGCCCGGCCCATCACGCCGGATTCCAGCAGCACGTCGCACTCGACGGTGGGATTGCCGCGGCTGTCCAGCACTTCGCGGCCAACGATGTCAACGATTGCACTCATGGGGTTCTCTGCCTCGGGAAATGAAAAAACGGGATCAGACGCCTTCGACCGCGATCATGCGGATCGAGCCGGCGCCTTCGCGGGCCTCGCGGGCGCGGGTGTAGGTTTCGGAGTCGTAGTAGGCGCGTGCGGCGGCCAGGTCCTTGAACTTCAGCACCACGATGCGCTGCGGCGCCCAGCCGCCCTCAAGCTGCTCGGTGCGGCCGCCACGGGCCAGCACCTCGGCGCCGTGCTCCTGCATGGCGCGGGTGCTCCATTCACGGTAGACCTTCATCTGTTCTTCGTTGGTGACGGTGACGTCGGCAATCAGGTAGGCGGGCATGGTGGGCGGTGGGTCAGTGGTTGAAATCGTTTTCCAGGAAGCCGTTGCGCTTGGTCACGGCGTCCAGGGCCATCAGGGTCTCGAGCAGGGCCGGCATGTGCTTCAGGGGCACGGCGTTGGGGCCGTCGGACAGGGCCTTGGCCGGGTCGGGATGGGTTTCCATGAACAGGCCGGCCACGCCCACCGCCACGGCGGCGCGGGCCAGCACCGGCACCATCTCGCGCTGGCCACCGCTGCTGGTGCCCTGGCCACCGGGCAGCTGCACGCTGTGGGTGGCGTCGAACACCACCGGGGCGGCGGTCTCGCGCATGATGGCCAGCGAGCGCATGTCGCTCACCAGGTTGTTGTAGCCGAAGCTGGCGCCGCGTTCGCAGGCCATGAAGCGGTCTTCGTCCAGGCCCGCCTCGCGCGCGGCGGCGCGGGCCTTGTCGATCACGTTCTTCATGTCGTGCGGCGCCAGGAACTGCCCCTTCTTGATGTTCACCGGCTTGCCGCTGCGGGCCACCGCGTGGATGAAGTCGGTCTGGCGGCACAGGAAGGCCGGGGTCTGCAGCACGTCGCACACCGCGGCGGCCTCGGCAATGTCGTCTTCGGAATGCACGTCGGTCAGCACCGGCACGCCGAGCTCGCGGCGGATGCGACCCAGGATCTCCAGGCCCTTCTCGCGGCCCGGGCCCCGGAAGCTGGTGCCGCTGCTGCGGTTGGCCTTGTCGAAGCTGCTCTTGAAGATGAACGGAATGCCCAGCTTCGCCGTGATGTCGCGCAGCTGGCCGGCCACGTCCATCTGCAGCTGCTCGGACTCGATGACGCAGGGGCCTGCGATCAGGAAGAAGGGCCGGTCCAGGCCGACGTCGAATCCGCAGAGCTTCATGGGCTGGCCTCCGGCATCAGGGCTTCTGGTGGGTCAGCGCCTGACGCACATAGGCGTTGAACAGCGGGTGACCGTCCCAGGGGGTGGACTTGAACTCGGGGTGGAACTGCACGCCCACATACCAGGGGTGCACGCTCTGCGGCAGCTCGACGATTTCGGTCAGCTGCTCGCGCTGGGTGAGTGCGGAAATGACCAGGCCGGCCTGGCGCAGCTGGTCGAGGTAGTTCACGTTGGCCTCGTAGCGGTGGCGGTGCCGCTCGGTGACCACCGGGCCGTAGATGCTGTGGGCGATGGTGCCCGGCGCCACATCGGAGCTCTGCGCGCCCAGGCGCATGGTGCCGCCGAGGTTGGAGCTGGCGTCGCGCTGCTGGATGCTGCCGTCGGCGTCCTTCCATTCGGTGATCAGGGCGATCACCGGGTGCGGCGTGTCGGGGTCGAACTCGGTGCTGTTGGCGCCCTTCAGGCCGGCCACATGGCGGGCGTATTCGATGGTGGCCACCTGCATGCCCAGGCAGATGCCGAGGTAGGGCACCTGGTGTTCGCGGGCATAACGCGCCGCGCAGATCTTGCCCTCGGTGCCGCGCTTGCCGAAGCCGCCGGGCACCAGGATGGCGTCGAACGCGCCCAGCACGCCGGCCACGTTGTCCGGGGTCAGGGTTTCGGAGTCGATGTACTCGATCTTGACCTTGGCATGGTTCTTCATGCCGGCGTGGCGCAGCGCCTCGTTGAGCGACTTGTAGCTGTCCGACAGGTCGACGTATTTGCCCACCATGGCGATGCTCACCGTGGCCTGCGGGTGCTCCACCTCGTGCACCAGGGCGTCCCAGCGCTTGAGGTTGGCCGGCGGCGTGTTCAGGCGCAGCTTGTCGCAGATCAGGCCGTCCAGGCCCTGCTCGTGCAGCATGCGCGGGACCTTGTAGATGGTGTCCACGTCCCACATGCTGATCACGCCCCACTCGGGCACGTTGGAGAACAGGCTGATCTTGGCGCGCTCTTCGTCCGGAATGCGGCGGTCGGCGCGGCAGAGCAGGGCGTCGGCCTGGATGCCGATCTCGCGCAGCTTCTGGGCCGTGTGCTGGGTGGGCTTGGTCTTGAGCTCGCCGGCCGCAGCGATCCAGGGCACGTAGCTCAGGTGCACGAAAGCCGAGTTGTTGGGGCCCATGCGCAGGCTCATCTGGCGCACCGCTTCCAGGAAAGGCAGCGACTCGATGTCGCCCACGGTGCCGCCGATCTCGACGATGGCCACGTCCACCGCATCGGGCGTGCCGATGCCGGCGCCGCGCTGGATGAATTCCTGGATCTCGTTGGTGACGTGCGGAATCACCTGCACCGTCTTGCCGAGGTAGTCGCCCCGGCGTTCCTTCTCCAGCACCGACTGGTAGATCTTGCCGGTGGTGAAGTTGTTGCTCTTCTTCATCCGCGTTTCGATGAAACGCTCGTAGTGGCCCAGGTCGAGGTCGGTTTCTGCGCCGTCGTCGGTGACGAACACCTCGCCGTGCTGGAAGGGCGACATGGTGCCCGGGTCCACGTTGATGTACGGGTCGAGCTTGATGAGGGTGACGTTGAGGCCGCGCGATTCAAGCAGCGCGGCGAGGGAAGCAGAAGCAATGCCCTTGCCCAGGGAGGACACCACACCGCCGGTGACGAACACGAATTTGGTCATGACTCGGGCGAGCCGCTTGCTCGCAGGAGGTGGAAATGGGAATTATAGGGGGGGCCCCCAGGGCACCTGCCCGCCCCGGACCGCCCCTGCTACATTGCGCGGCATGAACGATCTGAGTGGAAAACACGTGGTTCTGGGCCTTTCGGGCGGTATCGCCTGCTACAAGGCCGCCGAGTTCTGCCGTGGCCTGACCAAGGCCGGTGCCACCGTGCAGGTGGTCATGACCGAGTCGGCCACCCGCTTCATCACCGTGGCCACGATGCAGGCGCTTTCCGGCCGGCCGGTGTACACCGACCAGTGGGACGAACGCCAGCCCAACCACATGCCGCACATCAACCTGGGCCGCGAGGCCGATGCGGTGGTGGTGGCGCCGGCCAGCGCCGATTTCATGGCCCGGCTGGCGCAGGGCCGCGCCGACGACCTGCTTTCGCTGCTGTGCCTGGCCCGGCCGATCGAGCGGGTGCCGCTGCTGCTGGCCCCGGCCATGAACCGCGAGATGTGGGCCCACCCGGCCACGCAGCGCAACGTGGCGCAGCTGCAGGCCGACGGCGCCGTGGTGCTGGGCGTGGGCGCGGGCGACCAGGCCTGCGGCGAGACCGGTGACGGCCGCATGCTCGAACCCGAAGAGCTGCTCTATGAAGTGCAGCGCCACTTCCAGCCGAAGCCGCTCCAGGGTCGCCATCTGCTGGTGAGCGCCGGCCCGACCTTCGAGGCCATCGACCCGGTGCGGGGCCTGACCAACCTCTCCAGCGGCAAGATGGGTTTTGCCATTGCCCGCGCCGCGCACGAAGCCGGTGCCGAGGTCACGCTGGTGGCCGGCCCGGTCGGTCTGCCCACGCCCCGCGGTGTGCGCCGCATCGACGTGAAGTCGGCCCTGGAGATGCAGGCCGCCGTGCAGGCTGCCGTGCCGCAGGCCGATGTGTTCGTGTCGGCCGCCGCCGTGGCCGACTGGCGGCCAGCCAGCGCCGCCGACCAGAAGATCAAGAAAGACGGTTCGGGCGCGGTCCCCACGCTGGCGTTCGTCGAGAACCCCGACATCCTGGCCGGCGTGGCCGCCAGCGAGCGTGCGCGCAACGGCGCGCTCTACTGCGTGGGCTTTGCCGCCGAAAGCCACGACCTGCTGGCCCATGCCCAGGCCAAGCGCGAACGCAAGGGCGTGCCGCTGCTGGTGGGCAACATCGGCCCCGACACCTTCGGCCGCGACGACAACGCCCTGCTGCTGGTCGACGCGCAGGGCAGCACCGAGCTGCCCCGGGCCGACAAGCTCAGCCTGGCGCGGCAACTGGTGGGAGAGATCGCTCGCCGGCTATGATCCATCAATAAGCAATCACTTATTGATGGAGACGCCATGCCCCCGATCCTTCCTCCTGCCCTGCCGCCGCGTCGCCGCTTCCTGAGCCTGGCCGG
The DNA here is from genome assembly GCA_013823485.1 of Comamonadaceae bacterium. Taxonomy (GTDB): domain Bacteria; phylum Pseudomonadota; class Gammaproteobacteria; order Burkholderiales; family Burkholderiaceae_C; genus Hydrogenophaga. The sequence continues at coordinate 30,243 of PNMF01000002.1, read as the reverse complement.
CGGGTCGGCGCTGGGCGCCCTGGGCCTGTCGGCCGTGCCCGAGGTGCGGCTGTTCGCCCAGCAGGCGCACGACTTCATGGCCGGTCCGAAGGTGCCGGACGTGCCGCCGCAGCGGGTGTCCGAGCATGTCTGGCTGATCCACGCGCGCGACGGTTTCCCCACCGCCGCCAACCAGGGCCTGATGGCCAACATCGTGTTCGTGGTGACGCAGCGCGGCGTGGTCATGCTCGACTCCGGCTGCTCGCTGCAGATCGGCGAAATGGCGATCCGCATGATCCGCACCGTCACGCCGCAGCCGGTGGTGGCCATCTTCAACAGCCACTACCACGGCGATCACTGGCTGGGCAACCACGCCTTCGTGAACGCCTTCGGCCGCGACCTGCCGATCCATGCCCTGGCGCACACGCGCGAACAGATCGCCGGCACCGAGGGCAGCGGCTGGCGCAGCATGATGGAGCGCTGGACCCAGGGCGCCACGCTGGGCACGCAGGTGGTGGTGCCCAACCGCACGGTGGAGCACGGACAGTCGTTCGACTATGGCGACGTGCAGATCCGGCTGCACCACTACGGCACCGCCCACACCCCGTCCGACCTGTGCATGGAGGTGGTGCAGGACCGGGTGACCTATGTGGGCGATGTGGCCATGAACAACCGCATCGCCAACATGGACGAGGGCTCGTATGTCGGCACCTTCCGGTACTACGCGGCGCTGCAGAAGGCCGCCGGCGAGCAGGTCTGGCTGCCGGGCCACGGGCTGCATTCCAGAGAGCTGCTGAAGGACTACGGCGCCTTCATGGCCGGCATCTACGAGCCCTGTGTGCAGGCGGTGAAGGACGGCGCCACCATGGAGGCCGCCCGCGCCGCCGTGCTGCGCGACCCGCGGGTGGCCAGCCGCGCTGCGGGCATGCAGGGCTTCGAGAACAACATCGGCAAATACATCAGCCTGGCCTACCTGGAGGCCGAGGAGGAAGCCTTCTGACCAGTGCGGCCCGGCGCGCCGATTTCAGGTCCACCAGGGCAGCAGGCGCTTCATGGAGGCGACCTCGCCGCAGTGGTCCGGCGCGTAGCCGGGCAGGGTGAGCAGGCGCTGCGCCCAGGCCGCGCTGGTCAGGTGCTGCAGCAGCCGCTGCATGGCCGGGGTTTCCAGCGAGGTCTTCAGGCACACCAGCAGGTAACGCTCCTGCACCAGCGGAATGAAGTCCAGCCCGTGCTGGCGCGCGGCGTATTCGGTGCCCACGCCCACATCGGCCGTGCCGCCGACCACCGCCATGGCCACCGCAGCGTGCGAGCCTTCGGTGCGGTGGTAGCCGTCCACATCGGCCTCCAGCAGCTGTGACTGCAACAGCAGCTCGTCGACCAGCAGGCGGGTGCCGGTGCCCAGCGCCCGGTTCACGAACCGGGCCTGCAGCCGGGCCACGTCGTCCATGTCGCGCAGCCGCAGCGGGTTGCCCGGGGCGACTATCAGGCCCTGCGAGCGCCGGGCGAACCCGATGATCTTGTGCAGGCCCGGCTTGAGCATGGGCCGGTAGGTGCGGGCGCTCAGGCTGCCGGCGGCCGCGAACGGCTGGGTGTGGAAAGCGGCCAGCGAACAGCGGCCTTCGTTGAGCGCCCGGATGGCGTCCACGCTGCCGCAGAAGCGGATGTCCAGGTGCAGCCGGTCGCTGGCCTGGGCGGTGTGTTCCTGCAGCACCGACAGGGCGAGGTCGTGGCTGGCGTACAGGGTGATCAGGTCCTGCTGGCCGGCGTCGGTCTCGCCCTCGCCGTCGAGCACGCGGGCAAAGGCACGCTCGATCTCGGCCCGCAGGTGCTCCAGCTGCGGACCCAGCCGCGCCTGCGCCAGCCGCTCTGCCGTCAGCAGCCGTTCACCGAAGGGCGTGAGGCGCGCAGCCTGCCCGCGCTCCCAGAAGATCAGGGGCTGACCGAGCTCGACCTCCCAGTCCCGCAACTGTCCCCACACATGCCGGTACGACAGGCCGATGCTGCGCGCGGCTGCCGATATCGAGCCCTGGGTGCGCACCGCGTGCAGCACATCCATCATGGGATTGCGCAGCAAGGCAGACGCGCCGGGGCCGGCGCTGCGGGGTTGGCCGATGGTGTAGGAGAGCTCGATGCTTCGCATGGCTGTGCAGTGTGCATCAAGCGGTGTTGGGGGTACCCGGTAACGTATGTTGATGACTTCATACCGCGAATCCACGTAGCTGCAACGCGCCCGCGCCCGATTAAGCTGCGCCGCAACATGAACAGCTTCACGGGCAGCGTCAGCACGGCGTTCGGCCTCATCCTTTCCGGCGACCCGGTGCTCTGGACGGTGGTCCTGCGGTCGCTGGCCGTCAGCGCCACGGCCTGCCTGCTGGCCTGCAGCGCCGGCATCGTGCTGGGCGCCTGGCTGGGGGTGGTGCGCTTCCGCGGCCGCGACACGGTGCTGACCGTGCTCAACACCTTTCTGGCGGTGCCGGCGGTGGTGGTCGGTCTGGTGATCTATCTGCTGCTGTCGCGCTCCGGGCCGCTGGGCTTTCTGGGCTGGCTGTTCAGCTTCCAGGCCATGGTGCTGGCCCAGGCGGTGCTGGTGCTGCCGCTGGTGACGGCGCTCACCCGGCAGGCGGTGGAAGACGCGGAGCGCCAGCACGGCGAGCAGCTGCGCTCGCTGGGCGCGGGCACCGGCCTGCGCAGCCTGCTGCTGGCCTGGGACGAGCGTTATGCGCTGCTGACCGTGCTGATCACCGCCTTCGGCCGCGCCATTTCCGAGGTGGGTGCGGTCATGATCGTGGGCGGCAACATCGAGGGTTTCACCCGCGTCATGACCACCGCCATCGCCCTGGAAACCAGCAAGGGCGACCTGCCGCTGGCGCTCGGTCTGGGGCTGGTGCTGATGACGGTGGTGCTGCTGCTCAATGCGCTGGTGTCGGCGCTGCGCCGCTGGCGCGAGCGGGCCGACGGCCTGATGCCGCTGGCGGTGCCGGCATGAAGGCCATGCCCCAGGACCTGGCCCAGGCCGCTGCCTCGGCCGTACCCCCGGTGTGTTTCGACCTGCGCGGGGTCCGGGTGCAGCTCGGCTCGGCGGGCCGGCGCCCGGCGCTCGACCACATCTTCCTGCGCATCGCCGAGGGCGAGCGGGTGGCGCTGGTGGGAGCCAACGGCAGCGGCAAGAGCACCCTGCTGCGCACGCTGCACCGGCTGCAGCCGGTGGCGGCCGGCGAAATCCACACACCCGACCAGCGCCAGGTGGCCATGCTGTTCCAGCGGCCGCACATGCTGCGCCTGAGTGCGCGCCGCAACATCGCGCTGGGGCTGTGGATGCAGGGCGTGCCCTGGCGCGAGACCCGCGCGCGGGCCCTGCAGGCGCTGGCCAAGGTGGAACTGGCCGACATCGCCGACCGCAACGCCCGCGCGCTTTCCGGCGGGCAGCAGCAGCGGCTGGCGCTGGCCCGCGCCTGGGCCCTGCAGCCCGATGTCTGGCTGCTCGACGAGCCCACCGCCAGCCTCGACCCGCACGCCAAGCGCGAGGTCGAAGCCCTGATCGCCGCCTTCACCCAGGCCACCACCGCCAGCGGGCGCGCGCCCACGCTGGTGTTCAGCAGCCACAACCTCGGTCAGGTCAAGCGCCTGGCCAGCCGCGTGGTCTACCTGGAGCAGGGGCGGCTGCTGGCCGACCTGCCGGTGCACGATTTTTTCAACCACGACCTCCTGCGCGCCACCTGCCCGCAGGCCCATCTTTTTGTTCAAGGAGAAGCCCTGTGATCCGTTTCAAGCAACTCGTCATCGCTGCCGTCGTCGGCACCTCCGCCCTGCTGGGCAGCGCAGCGGCGCTGGCCCAGGCCAGCATCGTGATCGCGTCCACCACCTCCACCGAGCAATCGGGCCTGTTCGGCCACCTGCTGCCCGATTTCAAGAAGGCCACCGGCATCGACGTGAAGGTGGTGGCCCTGGGCACCGGTCAGGCCATCGACATGGCCCGCCGGGGTGATGCCGATGTGCTGTTCGTGCACGACAAGGTGGCCGAAGAGAAGTTCGTGGCCGACGGCTTTGCGGCCAGGCGCCAGGAGGTCATGTACAACGACTTCGTGCTGATCGGCCCCAAGGCCGACCCGGCCGGCACCAAGGGCAGCGACATCGTGGCCGCACTGAAAAAGGTGGCCACCGCCAACGCGCCCTTCATCTCGCGCGGCGACAAGAGCGGCACCCACGCCGCCGAACTGCGCTTCTGGAAGATGACCGACACCGATGCGAACAAGGGCAGCGGCTACAAGGAATGTGGCTGCGGCATGGGCCCGGCCCTGAACATCGCGGCCAGCGCCGCCCAGGGCGCCTATGTGCTGGCCGACCGTGGCACCTGGCTGAACTTCAAGAACCGCGCCGATCTGGCCATCCTGGTGGAGGGCGACAAGCGACTGTTCAACCAGTACGGCGTGATGCTGGTGAGCGCCGCCAAGCACCCGCAGGTCAAGACCGCCGAAGGCCAGAAGTTTGTCGACTGGGTCACCGGCCCGGCCGGTCAGGCATCCATCGCGGCCTACAAGATCGGTGGCGAACAGCTCTTCTTCCCGAATTCGAAATGACCACCCCCGCGCCGCGCCTTCGGCGCGTCACCCCCTCAAGGGGGCAACGCCGACGGACGGGCGGAGCCCGATCCGTGGCGTTCTGGATGGGGCTTCCCCTCCTGCTCGCCGGGTGTGCCTCGTCGTCGCCATATGCCGCACCGCCGATGTCTGCTGAACCCGTTTCCGTTTACGCCGCCGGCAGCCTGCGCGAGGTGCTGACCGACATCGCGCGCGATCACGAGGCGCGCACCGGCCAGAAGCTGCAGCTCACGTTTGCGGCTTCGGGGCTGCTGCGCGAGCGCATCGAGAAGGGCGAGGCAGCGCAGGTGTTCGCCTCGGCCGACACCCAGCATCCGCAGCGGCTGGCCGCCGGTGGCGGCTGGCAGGCGCCGCAGGTGTTCGTGCGCAACAGCCTCTGCGCCCTGACCCAGGCCGAGGTGTCCACCACGCCGCAGCAGCTGCTGGCCACGCTGCTCGATCCGAAGGTGAAGCTGGGCACCTCCACGCCCAAGGCCGATCCGTCGGGTGACTACGCCTGGGAGCTGTTCCGCCGCGCCGATGCGCTGCAGCCCGGCGCCTATGCCACGCTGGACCGCAAGGCGCTGCAGCTCACCGGCGGGCCGAACTCGCCGCGCCCGCCAGCCGGCCGCGGCACCTACGAATGGGTGATGGATCAGCGCCAGGCCGATGTCTTCCTGACCTACTGCACCAATGCTGTGGCCGCGCAGCGCCAGCTGCCGCGCCTGAAGGTGGTGGCGGTGCCGCCGTCGCTGCAGGTCGGTGCCGCCTATGGCCTCACCGTGAAGCGCGACGCGCCCCCCGCAGCGGCCGCTTTCGCACAGGCCTTGTTGCAGCCGCCGGCCCAGGCGGTGTTTGCCCGGTATGGCTTCGGCGCACCCTGAGCCGGGTCGCCGCCGCTGGTTGCAGGCCGGCGCTGCACTGGCCCTGACGCCGGCGTTGCCCGCCTGGGCACAGACCGAGACCACGCCGACCGAACGCCCGCAGCCGGTGACCGACAGCGCCGGGCGGCCGGTGCCGGCCCCGGCCCGGGTGCGGCGCATCTTCCCGGCCGGGCCACCGGCGGCCATTGCCGTCTACACACTGGCGCCCGATGCCCTGCTGGGCTGGCCGCGCGCCAACCGGCCTGAGGAAATCGAGTTCCTGCTGCCCGGTGTGGGCAGCCGGCCCGAGATCGGGCGGCTCACCGGGCGGGGCAACAGCGCCAACCTGGAAACCGTCATCGGCCTGCAGCCCGACCTGATCGTCGACACCGGCTCGGTGCGGCCCACCTTCGTGGAGCTGGCCGACCGGGTGCAGTCGCAGACCCGCATTCCCTACGCGCTGCTGGATGGCCGGCTGGAGGCCGTGGCCGACAGCTACCGCATCCTCGGGCGGCTGACCGGCCGCACCGCCCGCGCCGAGGCGCTGGCCCGCTACGCCGAGACCACCCTGCGCACCGTGCGCGAGCGGGTGGCCCGGGTGCCGCGCGAGCAGCGGCCGCGGGTCTACTTTGCGCGCGGGCCGCTGGGCCTGGAGACCGGGCTGGGCGGCTCCATCAATGTGGAAATGTTCGACGCCATGGGCCTGGGCCATGTGGCGCAGGGCCTGCAGGGCGGGCTGGCGCGGGTGCCGCTGGAGCAGGTGCTGGCCTGGGACCCCGAGGTGATCATCACCATCGACCAGACCTTCGCGCAGTCGGTGCGCAACAACCCGCTGTGGCGCAGCGTGAGCGCGGTGAAGACCGGCCGCGTGCACCTCTCTCCCAAGCTGCCGTTCGGCTGGGTCGATTTCCCGCCCGGTGTGAACCGGCTGCCCGGCCTGTGGTGGATCGGCCAGAAGGCGCTGCCGGCGCAGTTCCCGGAGGACCTGCGCACCATCGCGCGCGACTTCTACCGCCTGTTCTACCAGGTGGACCTGAGTCCGGCCCAGGTGCAGCGGGTGCTGGCCGGACGCGACTGACATGGCAACCCCCTGGCGCGCGGTGGAGGGTGGCGGCCTGCGCGGCGGTGGCGCCTGGGCCGTGCTGGTGCTGCTGCTCATGGTGCTGCTGGCCCTGTGTGTGGGCCGCACGGCGGTGAGCCCGCTGGACCTGCTGGCCAGCCTCACCGGACAGGGCAGCGAAGCCCTGCAGACGGTGCTGTGGCAGATCCGCGGCCCGCGTGTGCTGGCGGCGGTGGCGGTGGGCGCTGCGCTGGCGCTGGCCGGGGCCGCCTTCCAGGGGTTGTTCCGCAACCCGCTGGTTTCGCCCGACATCCTGGGCGCGTCGGCCGGCTCGGCCCTCGGCGCAGTGCTGGGCATTTATGCCTCCATCGGGCTGCTGGGCATTCAGGCGGCGGCGTTCGCCGGCGGCCTGCTGGCGGTGGCGCTGGTCTACCTGGTGGGCAGCCGGGTGCGGCACGGCGATCCGGTGCTGGTGCTGCTGCTGGCCGGTGTGGTGGTGGGCTCTTTGCTGGGGGCCGGCATCGGGCTGGTCAAGAGCCTGGCCGACCCCTACAACCAGCTCCCGGCCATGACCTTCTGGCTGCTGGGCAGCCTGGCCGCCGCGCACGCGGCCGACCTGCCGGCGCTGCTGGTGCCGGTGGGTGTGGGCACCGCGCTGCTGCTGGCGCTGCGCTGGCGGCTGGACGTGATGTCCCTGCCCGACGAAGAGGCCCGCGCGCTGGGGGCCCGCACCGTGGTGCTGCGCGCCGCCATCGTCATGGCGGCCACGCTGGTGACGTCGGCCAGCGTGGCGGCGGCCGGCATCGTGGGCTGGGTCGGGCTGGTGGTGCCGCACCTGGCGCGGTTTCTGGTCGGGCCTTCCTTTGTGCGGCTGCTGCCGGCCTGTGCCTGCCTGGGTGGCGGCTTCCTGCTGTTCATCGACACGCTGGCCCGCACGCTGGCGCCGGTCGAGATCCCGCTCGGCATCCTGACCGCGCTGGTCGGCTCGCCGTTCTTCATCGTGCTGCTGCGCCGTTCGCAGGCAGGCTGGGGCTGAGGTGCTGGACGCTGTCAACCTGGCCATCGGCTACCCCGGCCACCCGGTGGGGCAGGGCCTGACCCTGGCCGTGGCGCCGGGCGAGGTGCTGGCCCTGCTCGGCCCCAACGGCAGCGGCAAGACCACCTGGCTCAAGACCCTGCTGGGCCTGCTGCCGCCGCAGGCCGGGCAGGTCCGGCTGCACGGGCGCGACCTCTCGACCTGGCCGCTGCCCGAGCGCGCACGGGCGCTGGGCTATGTGCCGCAGGGCCAGGTCAGCACCTTCGGCCTGAGCGCCCTGCAGATGGTCATGCTGGGGCGCACCGCCCACCTGGGTCTGCTGGGCCGACCCGGCACGCGTGACCGCGAGATGGCGCTGCAGGCCCTGCAGCAGGTCGGCATGGAACACCTGGCCGACCGCTCGGTGCACCGCATGAGCGGCGGCGAGCGCCAGCTGGTGCTGATCGCCCGCGCGCTGGCGCAGCAGCCGCAGGCGGTGCTGCTGGACGAACCCACCGCCAGCCTGGACTTCGGCAACCAGGGCGTGGTGCTGCGCGCCATCGACACGCTGGCCGCTCGCGGGCTGGCGGTGCTGTTCACCACCCACGATCCGAACCAGGCGCTGCGCGTGGCCCACCGTGCCGTGCTGCTGCGCGAGGGCCGGGTGCTGGCCGGCGGCCCGGTGCGCGAAGTGGTGGATGCCGCCCACCTGCAGGCCCTGTACGGTGCGCCGGTGCGCGAAGTGGCGACCGGCCCGGGCGCTGCACCGGTGTTCCTGCCGGGTTGACCGGCCGCTCCGGCGACAGCGGTGCCAACCGCCGCGTGACACACTGCCGCCCCATGAGCCTTGCCCACCTGCTGCTGCGCCAGGCGCAGCTCCGCCCGGACACTCCCGCCATCTTTTCAGGCCCCAAGCCGTGGGCGACCCACGGCATGTGGGCTGCGCGCAGTGCTGCGCTGTCCATGCGCCTGCGCGAAGCCGGCCTGCAACCCGGCGACCGGGTGCTGCTGTTCCTGCGCAACCACCCGCGTTACCTGGAGCTGCTCTGGGGGCTGTGGTGGGCCGGGCTGGTGGCGGTGCCGGTGAACGCCAAGCTGCACCCGCGCGAGGTGGACTGGATCGCCGGCAATGCCGAAGCGGCCTGGGCCTTCACCAGCGCCGACGTGGCCACCGGCCCGCTGGCGGGCGTGTCGGTGCAGATCGATGTGGACAGCCCGCAGGCCGACGCACTGCTCGCCGAGGCCGCGCCCGGCACCGTGCTGCCCGAGCCGTTCGATGCCGACCCGGACCACCCGGCCTGGCTGTTCTACACCAGCGGCACCACCGGCCGGCCCAAGGGCGTGGTGCTGACCCACCGCAACCTCATGACCATGGGCCTGACCTACGGCATCGATGTCGACCCGGTCGACCCGCACGACGCCATGCTCTATGCCGCGCCGCTCTCGCACGGCGCCGGTCTGTACGCGGTGCCGCACCTCATGGCCGGTGCCCGCCACGTGGTGCCCGAGTCGGGCGGCGTGGACCCGGCCGAGATGTTCGCCCTGGGCCGCCACCACGGCCCGCTGACCACCTTTGCGGCGCCCACCATCGTGCGCCGGCTGGTGGAGCAGGCGCAGGCCGAGGGCCTGGCGCCGACGGACGCGGCGCGCAGCTTCAAGACCATCGTCTACGGCGGCGCGCCCATGTATGCGGCCGACATCCGCCGTGCGCTGGAGGTCATGGGGCCGCGCTTCGTGCAGATCTACGGCCAGGGCGAAACGCCCATGACCATCACCGCCCTGTCGCGCGCCATGCTGGCCGATGTGGACCACCCGCGCTGGGCTGAGCGCATCGCCTCGGTCGGCGTGGCGCAGACGCCGGTGCAGGTGCGCGTGGCCGACGCGCAGGGCCGGCCGCTGCCGGCCGGTGAACTGGGCGAGGTGCTGGTCAAGGGCGACACGGTCATGGCCGGTTATTGGCGCAACCCCGAGGCCACCGCCGCCACGGTGCGCGACGGTTGGCTGCACACCGGCGACATGGGCGTGCTGGACGCCGACGGCTTTCTGACCCTGAAGGACCGCAGCAAGGACCTCATCATCAGCGGCGGCAGCAACATCTACCCGCGCGAAGTGGAGGAGGTGCTGCTGACCGCGCCCGGCGTGGCCGAGGTGGCGGTGGTCGGCGCGCCCGATGCCGAATGGGGCGAGGTGGTGGTGGCCTTCGTGGTCGGTCTGCCCGGTACCAACCCCGATGTGGCCGCGCTGGACGCCCACTGCCTGGCGCAGATGGCGCGCTTCAAGCGGCCCAAGCGCTATGTGGTGCTCGATGCCCTGCCCAAGAACCACTACGGCAAGGTGCTCAAGACCGAGCTGCGCCAGCGGGTCTGAGCCGGCGGGCCTCAGCTGGCGGGCAGCAGCGAGGAGTGGTGGTCGACGATCAGCCAGCGGCCGGCGCTGCGCTTGAGCGCCATGCTGTAACGCGCCGGCAGGCGCTGGTGGCCGAGCTGCAGTTCGTAGTGTCCGCTGACCAGGGCCATGTCGTCGAGCACGCGCAGGCGGTTGGGCCCGAGCTTGACGCTGGGCGCCGGCTGCAGGGCCAGCACGCGTTCGAAGTACGCGATCAGGCCGGCCGGGGTGTCGATCAGGTCGGTCGCGGTGGTGCCCCAGAGCACCGCCTGCGGGTCGTACAGCCCGGTGATGCCGGACACCGATCCGGCGTTGAAGGCCTCCATCCAGGCCAGGGTGATGTCGCCCGGCAGGGTGACGGAACGCGGGGTGGTCATGTCAGTCTCCGTGGCGGCCGAGCTGCCGCAGCACCTCGGCCTGGAAATCGCCGCCCTCGGCGGCGGCCATGAATTCGGTGGTGCTGCCGTCGAACCGCACCTGGCCCTGGTGCAGCAGCAGGAGTCGGTCGGCGGCGCGGGCCTCCTCGATCAGGTGGGTGGCCCACAGCACCGCCATGCCGTCGCGGGTGCACAGCGCGCGCACGGCATCGAGCAGCTGCTGGCGTGAGGCAGGGTCCAGGCCCACCGTGGCCTCGTCCATCAGCAGCACGCGCGGGCGGTGCAGCAGCGAGCGCACCAGCTCCACCTTGCGCCGGTTGCCGCCCGAGAGGCTGCGCACCACGGCGCCGGCCTGTTCCTGCAGGCCCAGCAGCGCCAGCCCGTGGTCGATGCGTTCGCGCGCCTGCGCCCGGGGCATGCCGTGCAGGTCGGTGTGGAACCGCAGGTTGGCGGCCACCGTCAGGTCGAGGTCGAGTGCGCTCTGCTGGAACACCACGCCGAGTCCGGCCAGGGCCCGGCTGGGGTGCTGGCGCATGTCGTGGCCCAGTACCGTGATGCGGCCTTCGTCCGGGGTGAACAGGCCGGTCAGCAGCGACAGCAGGGTGCTCTTGCCGGCGCCGTTGGGGCCGAGCAGCGCCACCATCTGACCGGGGAAGAGGGCCAGGTCGATGCCCTTGAGCGCGGGCTTGCTGCCATAGGACTTGCGCAGGCCCTGGGTCTGCAGCAGCGGGTTCGGGGTCGGGTCGGCGGTGTCGGTCATGAACCAGAGGGCGCACTGGCGGGTCGGGCCAGCAGGTTCATGCGGGCCAGCAGGCGCCGTTCGCGCTCCACCGTCTCGATCAGGGCCTGCCGGTAGTCCCGGGTGTTGAGGTATTCCAGCGTCTGATCGTAACGGGCCAGCTCGCGCAGATGGCGCTCGCCGGTCATGGCACGGGCAAAGCTGTCGTGCAGGCGCTGCACCACCTCGGCCGGTGTGCCGCGTGGCGCGGCCAGGCCCCAGGGCGAGCTGTGCACCGCGTGCTCGTAACCGAGCTCGCGCAGCGTGGGCACATCGGGCCAGCGCGGGTTGCGCGCCGCATCGAAGGTGGCCAGCAGCCGCACCTTGCCCTGTTCCAGCCAGGGCACGAAACCGGTGGAGTTCACGCCCGCCATCACCTGTGCGCCGGCCACGGCCAGCATCTGGTCGGCGGTGCCCCGGTACGGCACGTGCACATACCGGATGCCGTGGCGCATGAGCAGGTCTTCCATGGCCAGGTGGGCGGTGGTGCCGATGCCGGTGCTGCCGACGATGAGTTCGCCCGGCCGGGCCAGCGCCCAGGCGATCAGGTCGCTCCAGTTCCTGAGCGGGCTGGCGGTGGGCACCAGCACGCCGAAGGTCACGCCCGAGACCTGCACGATCGGGCTCAGGTCGGCCACCGGGTCCCAGGGCACCGGGTTCATCAGCGCGTGGCGGTACACGGTCACCGGCACCTGGCCGATGGTGTGGCCGTCGGGCTCGGCGAGCTTGAGCAGGGGGGCCACCTGGGTGCCGCCGGCCCCCGGCTTGTTGATCACCACCACCGGCTGGCCGAGCAGGGGCTGCACTTCTTCGCACAGCACCCGCAGCGTCAGGTCGGTGGCACCACCGGCCGGCCACGGCACGATGAGCTGGATCGGACGGCTCGGGAAGGGGGCGGCGCTGCGTGCAGCCGCCGTCGGCAGATGGCCCGCCGCAGCGGCGGCCACGGCCCAGGCCAGGCAGCGGCGGCGGGAGGGCAGGGGAGGGTTCATGCGGGCGGGGCTTGTCTCAGGGTTTACAGGGAGATGCGACGCACGCTGGCACGCTGAACATCGAACTGCAATTTCCGTTCCCGGTTCGCTGGCACCGAATTTGCTGCCGACCCTGTCCATGCGTGTGCTTCCGATGCCTTCACCCCTGTTGTTGTCCCTCTTCTGCGCGACCCTGATGTCGGGTCTCGCACTCGCTCTCGTTCCGCAGCCGGTGCAGGCACAGGCGCAGGCCGCCGGCAAGCCGGTCACCGTGCCGCTGGCGGTCATCGGCCTGTCCGACGACCCCCGTTACGCCAACCGCCGCATGGAGCGCGCCTACCCCGGGCACCCGGCCGGTCGGGCCATCGACGGTGTGAAGCTGGGTGCCGAGGACTCGGCCTTCGAGCTCGAGGCCGCCGGTGTGGAGATGCCGGTGCGCGAGCTGCTCATCAACGACGCCGCCGGCCTGCCCAAGGCGCTGGCCGAGCTCAAGGCGGCCAGGGTGCAGCACATCGTGGCCGACCTGCCCGAGCCGCTGCTGCGCCAGCTGGTGCAGGCCGCACCGGCCGCCCTGGGCGGCGCGCTGGTCATCAACGCCGGGCTGGACCACGACGGCCTGCGCGGCGCCCAGTGCGCCCCGCACCTGCTGCACACCTACCCCAGCCGGGCCATGCTGTCGGACGCGCTGGCCCAGTACCTGGCGGCGCGCAACTGGCGCAAGGTGCTGCTGCTCAACGGGCCCGAACCCGCCGACGCGCTGCAGACCGAGACCTTCCAGCGCAGCGCCCGCCGCTACGGCCTGAAGGTGACGCAACAGAAGCCCTTCAAGCTCACCGGAGACCCGCGCGACCGCGACCTCGCCAACACCCGCCTGCTCACCGGCGAACGCGAGCACGAGGTGGTGGCCGTCATGGACGCCAACGGCGAGTTCGCCCGCCTGCTGCCCTATGCCACCCAATGGCCGCGGCCGGTGGTGGGCGCCAATGGCCTGACCGTGCAGCCCTGGCATCCGCAGTGGGAGCGCAACGGCGGCCCGCAGCTCACCCGGCGCTTTGCCAGGCAGGAAAACCGCCCCATGCTCGGCCACGACTGGGCCGCGTGGGCGGCCGCCAAGGCGGTGGCCGCCGCGCTGGTGGACGCGCCCCGTGCACCGGTGGCCCAGCACATCCAGCGGCTGCGCACCGGACAGAGCTACATCGACGGCTTCAAGGGACCGCGCCTGAGCTTCCGCGCCTGGGACGGCCAGCTGCGCCAGCCGCTGTTCGTGGCGCACGGCGACGGCGTGGCCGGTGTGGCCCCGCTGGACGGGGTGCTGCACCCCAAGGAAGTGCTCGACACCCTGGGCGTCGATGAAGCGGAGACCGCATGCAAGGCACGATGAGTCCGGTCGACCTGGCCCTTCCCCGCCCGTCGCTGGGCCTGCACCTGCTGCGCGCCCTGCGCGCCGTGGTGGGCCGGGAGATCGGGCGCTTCATCCGCCAGCCGTCGCGGCTGGGTTCGGCCCTGGTGCGGCCGCTGTTGTGGTTCGTGGTGTTCTCGGCCGGGTTCCACAACGTGTTCGGCGTGGCCATCATCCCGCCCTACGAGACCTACATCGAATACAAGGTTTACATGGTGCCCGGCCTGCTGGGCATGGTGGCGCTGTTCAACGGCATGCAGAGCTCGCTCTCCATGGTGTATGACCGCGAGATGGGCGTCATGCGCCTGCTGCTCACCGCACCGCTGGCGCGCGGCTGGCTGCTGGGCTTCAAGCTGCTGGCCAGCACCGTGCTGTCGGTGCTGCAGATGGTGGTGTTCCTGCTGATCGCGTGGGCCTTCGGTGTGGACATTCCGCTGCTGCACCTGCCCGGCCTGCTGCTGGGCATGACCGCCGGTGCAGCCCTGCTGGCCGCGCTGGGTCTGATGCTGTCGGTGTATGTGAAGCAGCTGGAGAACTTTGCCGGCACCATGAATTTCGTGATCTTCCCCATGTTCTTCATCAGCCCGGCGCTCTACCCGCTGTGGAAGCTGGAGGAATCGGGCGCGGTCTGGCTGCTGCGGCTGGCCGAGTTCAACCCCTTCACCCATGCGGTGGAGGCCATGCGGTTTGCCATGTACGGCCAGCTCAACGCCCTGTCGTGGGCGGTGGTGCTGGGCTGCGGCGCCGCCTTCTTTGCGCTCGCGTTGTGGGGCTACGACCCGCAGCGCGGCTTCATCCGCCAGAAAGGCGGGGGCTGAGGACAACGCCATGACGAGTCAACCGGATCGCCTGAACCGCCGCCACCTGCTGCTCGGCAGCGTGATGCTGGCCAGCGGCGTGCACGCCAGCGACGAGCTCACCGGCGGTGACCCGCTGGGTTCCATGCAGTGGCCCACCTTGCGCAAGCAATACCTCGGGCAGGCGCCGATGCGTTTTGCACCCGAGGTGGTGGTGCGCGGCCCGACCTTTGCCGACGACGCCATGAACGTGCCGCTGCAGGTCGACGCCCGCGCGCTGGCCGGCACCGGTGGCGGGGTGGACCGGATACAGGTGGTGGTGGACCGCAACCCGGTGCGCGAGGTACTGACCTACGAGCCGCTGCGGGCCCTGCCGGTGCTGGCGTTCCGCATCCGCATGGAGCAGGCTTCGCCGGTGCGGGCCATGGTGCGCACGCGCGACGGTCAATGGCATGTGGGCAGCACCTGGGTGCAGGCCGCGGGCGGTGGCTGCACCGTGCCCGGCGCCACCCGGGCCGACGGCTCCTGGAGCCGCACCCTGAACCAGGTGCAGGCCCGCGTGTTCCCGAATGCCATCGAGGGCAGCCGCCGCCTGCGCCTGCGCGTGATGCACCCGATGGACACAGGGCTGGTGGCCGGGGTGCCGGCCTTCTACATCGAGCAACTGCAGCTCGACGACGCCGGCGGCCAGCCCTGGCTGCGGCTGGCGCTGCACGAGCCGGTGTCGGAGAACCCGCTGCTCACGCTGGAGCTGCCACGCGAGGCGGCGGGCACCTGGCTGCTGCACGGTCGCGACAACAACGGCAACCGCATCCGGGCCGAGGTGTCGGCATGAGGCTGCGCACCGGGGTGCTGGGCCTGGCATTGCTGGCCGGGCTGGCCCAGGCCCAGACCGGCCTCACCCTGCCCGACTACCGCCTGCAGCCGCGGCAACTGGCGGCCGACACCTGGGTGATCGAGGGCGCGGTGGACGACTTCAGCCGCGCCAACGGCTGCAACATCATCAACACCGCCTTCATCGCCACGCCCGAGGGCACCTGGGTGATCAACACCGGCCCTTCGCGCCTGTACGGCGAACAGCAGCGGCAGGCGGTGGCCCGCGCCACGCCGCAGCCGGTGAAGCGGGTGCTGAGCCTGAACCTGCACCCCGACTATTTCTTCGGCCACCAGGCCTGGGCCGGCGTGCCCACGGCGGCGCTGTCCGGCAGCATCGCCGGCATGCAGGCCGAGGGCCGGGCCTATGCCGACAACCTGTACCGGCTGTGTGGCGACTGGATGAGGGGCACCGAGTCCACCCCGTCCACCGAGGCGATCGACCCGGCCCGCCTGCCCCAGACGCTGCGCCTCGGTGGGCACACGCTGGAGCTGCACCGCCTGAGCGGCCACACCGCCGACGACCTGGTGCTGCTGGATGCCACCACCGGCGTGCTGTATGCCGGCGGGCTGGTGTTTGCCGACCGGGTGCCCACCACGCCGCATGCCGACTTCGACGCCTGGCTGGCCAGCCTGGACCAGCTGGAGCGCTGGCATGCCCAGGGCCGGTTCCGCACCGTGGTGCCCAGCCACGGTCCGGTGCACATCGGCCTGTCCGGCCTGCAGCAGACCCGCGACTGGCTGCGCTGGATGACCACCCTCATGCGCGAGAGCGCCGAGCGCGGGGTCGACCTGAGCGAGCTGCTGCGCACCCCGGTGCCGCCGCGCTTTGCCCGCTGGGCCGCCCAGCCGGCCGAGCTGCACCGCAGCCTGACCCAGTGGTACCCGCGCTTCGAACAGCAGGCGCTGCGGTCGCGCTGAGCCCGGCGTCGCAGCCTTGAACTGCGCGGTTCAGGACTGTTGCACCGGGCACTGATTCATTTCTGAACACGCATGAACAGTTGATGAACAGTGCCCCCGCCCGGCACTGTTCCAGGCGGCGGGTGTGGGCCGTCGACGGAGGGGTTTTCTAGGGGTTTTCACGAGGGTTTTTCGGGGGGCGGCGGCTGGCACAGATGTTGCCCCTGGGACTGCGTGCAACCCAAGGACCGAAGGGGTCGGGGTGTCACCAGCGGCTGCGCAGGGGCGTGGTCGCCGCCATCAACCCCCAAAGAGCAGGAGACCGACCGTGAAACGCACCCTATTGAGCCTGTTGATGCTGGCCGCCACCGCCCAGGTGAGCGCCCAGGGCGTCACCGACGCCATGATCGCCAACGACGCGAACACCCCCGACAACGTGCTGAGCTGGGGCCTGGGCACCCAGGGCCAACGCCATTCCACGCTCAACAACATCAACGCCAAGTCGATCAACAAGCTGGTGCCGGTGTGGTCCATGTCGTTCGGCGGCGAGAAGCAGCGCGGCCAGCAGAGCCAGCCGCTGGTGCACAACGGCAAGATGTTCGTCACCGCCTCCTACTCGCGCATCTACGCGGTGGACGCCAAGACCGGCCAGAAGCTGTGGAAGTACGAGCACCGCTTGCCCGAAGGCATCATGCCCTGCTGCGACGTGATCAACCGTGGCGCAGCGCTCTACGACAACCTGGTGATCTTCGGCACCCTGGACGCCCAGCTGGTGGCCCTGGATCAGAACACCGGCAAGGTGGTGTGGCGCGAGAAGATCGACGACTACTCCGCCGGCTACAGCTACACCGCTGCCCCGCTGATCGCTGAAGGCCTGCTGCTGACCGGCGTGTCCGGCGGCGAGTTCGGCGTGATCGGCCGCGTCGAAGCGCGCGACCCCAAGACCGGCAAGATGGTCTGGACCCGTCCGGTCGTCGAGGGCCACATGGGCTACAAGGACGGCAAGGAAAACGGCATCTCCGGCACCACCAACGCATCGTGGCCGGGTGAGACCTGGAAGACCGGCGGCGCGGCCACCTGGCTTGGCGGCACCTACGACCCCAAGACCGGCCTGGCCTACTTCGGCACCGGCAACCCGGGCCCGTGGAACAGCCACGTGCGCAAGGGCGACAACCTGTACTCGGCCTCCACCGTGGCCATCGACGTCAAGACCGGCAAGATCGTCTGGCACTACCAGAACACCCCGAACGACGGCTGGGACTATGACGGCGTGAACGAGTTCGTCACCTTCGACATGGACGGCAAGCGCATGGGCGCCAAGGCCGACCGCAACGGCTTCTTCTATGTGAACGACGCCACCACCGGCAAGCTGGTCAACGCCTTCCCGTTCGTGAAGAAGGTGACCTGGGCCACCGGCATCGACCTCAAGACCGGCCGCCCGAACTTCGTGGACGACAACCGCCCCGGCGACCCGACCGCCGCCGGTGGCGACGGCACCAAGGGCAAGAGCGTGTTCTCGGCACCGGGCTTCCTGGGCGGCAAGAACCAGATGCCCATGGCCTACAGCCCGAAGACCGGCCTGTTCTACGTGCCGACCAACGAATGGGGCATGGAGATCTGGAACGAGCCCATCACCTACAAGAAAGGCGCGGCCTTCCTGGGTGCCGGCTTCACCATAAAGCCGCTGTTTGACGACCACATCGGTTCGCTGCGCGCCATCGATCCGAAGACCGGCAAGGTGGCCTGGGAGGTCAAGAACAGCGCTCCGCTGTGGGGTGGTGTGCTGACCGCCGGCGACCTGGTGTTCTGGGGCACGCCCGAGGGCTTCCTGAAGGCCGCCGATGCCAAGACCGGCAAGGTGGTGTGGCAGTTCCAGACCGGCTCCGGCGTGGTGGCTCCGCCCATCACCTGGATGCAGGACGGCGAGCAGTACGTCAGCGTGGTCTCCGGCTGGGGTGGCGCCGTTCCCCTGTGGGGCGGTGAAGTCGCCAAGAAGGTGAATTTCCTGGAGCAGGGCGGTTCCGTCTGGACCTTCAAGCTCATGAAGTAAGTTGTGTGGGTGAGGGGTGGCGCGGCGCAAGCCCGCCACCCTTTTTTTTCGGATGAATCACATGCGTTTCCCCCTTTTCCTGTCCGCCGCACTCGGGGCCGCCGCGATGCTGAGCGCGCCCGCCCATGCCCTGGACGCGGCCGCCGCCGTCGAGCTGGCCAAGGCCAGCGGCTGTTACTCCTGCCATGCCAATGGCGAGAAGGTGGTGGGCCCGGCCTTTGCCACCATTGCCGAGAAATACGCCGGCGACAAAGACGCCGCCGCCACCCTGGCGCAGTCGATCCAGAACGGCTCCAAGGGCAAGTACGGCCGCATTCCCATGCCGCCGCATGCCAGCCTGGGTCAGGCCGACCTCAAGCTGCTGTCGGCCTGGGTGCTGACCATCAAGCCATGAGAGCGGGCCTGCTGCTGGCCACGGCCCTGATGGGGGTCTGTGGCGGTGCGCAGGCCTTTGACTACAGCGGCACCAAGACCCTGGTGGCCGTGACCCGCGACGGCGCGCGCACCGCCATCGGCCGGGTCGAATTCACGGCGCAGCCGCAGGGCGGCGCCGGCTTCAAGGTCGGCGTGGACCCGGCCATCATGCGCGACCACTTCCTGTCGATGCGCGAGTTCAAGTGCCTGCCGGCCGAGCCCGAGATCACCTGCTTCGTGCCCTACCCGTACGCCGGCCCGACCCGTGTCAAGCCGGGCGACTTCGCCTGGCTGGAGCACCACCTGCTGTTCTTTTACAAGCAGCCGCGCGAATACGGCGCCAAGCTCTGGAACGGCATGGTGTTCAAGCTGCGGGAAGAGGGCAGCGCCCTGGTCGGCGAGCCCCAGGCCATCGACCTCAACCGCCTCGGCGTGCCGCCGGACCGGCCGGACGAACCTTTGTACGGCCCGGCCGACCGGGACGACTTTGCGCCGGGGGTGCGCTGGATCACGCAGATACGGATCGAGGCGGGGCGGTGATGTACCGCTGATGGAAGCTTGTGCTGTTTCGGCCGACCAGCGGCTCCTGCTGCGTTTAGGGCGAATTAGCTGTGGCGGATAAATAGCCGTTCTGGCTAATTCCCCCTAACGCACCGCCTCCGCCTTCAGCGTGCCCCCGCTCAGGAACCCCGGCGGCACCTTTTCCTCGCGCTCGAACTTCACCAGCCCCACGCCCTGGCAGTACCACTCGCGGCTGATCAGGGGCACGTTGCTGAAGCCGTTGACCGGATCGGTATAGAGGTTGAGTTCGGCGCGGCCCACCACCCGCAGGCAGGGGCTGTGGGTGCCGCTGGGGGTGGTGACGGTGTCGTCCACCGCCTCGATGCGCCACTGCATCAGCGCGCGGTGGCTGTAGCGCAGTTCGCGCGGGTGTTCGTTCTTGCGCAGGATCAGGTAGGGCACGGTGGGCGTGGTCCATTCGGTGCCCACGGTGTAGGGCGCCTTGAGCACCCACAGCGGCTCCTTCTCGGGCGTGGGTTCGTCGTCGATGTCCATGCGCGTGGCCATGCGACGCAGGCCCTGTCCGTCGTGCCGCAGGTAGTAGCTCACCCCGAGCGAATGGTGGCGCACCGCCACCGGCACCTGGTCCAGCGTGGCGGGGGCGGTCACCCTCAGGGTCCACTCTTCGGGCGCCGGCGCTTCCTCGCCGGTCTGGGTGATGGCGTAGGTGATGGAGCCGCCTTCCTTCAGCGGGAACCACACCGGCCCGAGATCGGCCTTGCCGCAGCCGGTCAGGAGGGTGGCGGTGAGCAGCAGGAGCGCTGCGCCTGCAGCAGTGCGGCGGGTCATCATTTTTCGGGGAGCTGGGCGCGCGGCAGATCGCTCAGCTTGATCTGCAGCTTGTCGTTGCCGGGCGGGCGCAGCCACGAAAAGCCGCCCTGGCCCCGGAGGGGTTCGGTGCTGCCCATCTGGGTGTTGCCGTCGCGCGCCTTCTTGATGCCGTCGCCCAGGATGCGGTGCAGGTCCTTCTCGTACGGCAGGCGGTGCACCCGCGGCATGGCCAGCGGCTGGTTGTCCTTCATGGGGTTGACCCAGATGTAGATGGCCCCCGCATGGCCGCGCGCGGGGCTCGGTTCGTCGAACACGGCGGCCAGCAGCACGAAGCGTTCGGGCAGGCGGTCGTCGCTGGGCCAGCCGGCCAGCCCCAGGAAGGTGCCGTGGGCCAGCAGGTAGAACCCACTCACCAGCACCACGCCGCCGGCCTTGACCCACCAGCGCCAGCGGGTGGCCAGGCACAGCACCAGCAACAGGAAGGCCAGCAGGGCATACACGATCACCAGCAGGAGCAGCTGGGAAGAGACGGCAGGGATCATGGCGCGGTGCCCGAGGGAAATGTCATGGGGGTCACAGGCCGGTGCGCTGCACGATGGTCAGCGGCCGGGTGTTGAGGTCGGTCACGCTGCCGCTGTCGTCCAGCGTGAAACGGACCAGGGTGCGTTCGTCGCCCTTGCGGGGAATCTGCTGCGTGCCGGTGAAGACGATCTGCGCCTCCGGGTTCACCTTGACCACGCTCACCGACACGTCCACCGGCTGCTGGTCGCGGCTGTCGTAGTAGTGGGCATTCACCACGTACTCGCCGGGCGCGATGCCGCGCACGGTGACGATCTCCTGGCGGATCGGGCTGCTCACCACACGGCCGTTCACCAGCACGCTGCTGTTCTTCTCACCCCGGTCGTCGCGGTCGAGGTGCAGCAGGCCGGCGTCGCGCTGGCGGAACCACAGGGTCTTGCCGCTGGGCTCGTTGACCCAGGCGTCGATGTCGTTCGGGTTGCCGTCGGGCCAGCTGATGGTGATGATGAATTCGGCCTTGGCCGGAATGTCGCCGGCCTTGCGCGACTTGGGGTTGAAGGCCAGCAGGGCGATGACGAAGCAGAAGACGAACGCGATCAACATGTTGAACAACATGTCGTAGAACGGGTCGGTCTCGGTGTCACGCACCGGGCGGCCGATGGCCATGCGCTGCTCCGGTGGTGGCGGGTGTGTTCGGGGCCGGGTGGTCGGCGCTGGCCAGGGTGTCGGCCACCAGCGCGTCGGCAAAGCGGTCCAGCCGCATCAGCTGCAGCCCCAGCAGGATGTTGCCGGTGAGGCCGGTCACGGTGGTCAGCAGGGCGATGCCCAGGCCACCGGTGAGGCTCTTGAGCAGCTGGCTGGACTGGCTGGCATCGAAGCTCTGCATGTCGCCCAGCTGCAGCGCCAGGATCGAGAACCCGATCACCTTGCCCAGCAGGCCGAGCTTGAGCTGTATGCCGTTGAGCCACCAGGCCATCTCGTGCGGGCCATGGGCCCGCTCGCCCAGCACCTGCATCCAGGTGCTGCGGTCGGCCCCCGGGGCCGCGCAACCGCGCCGGTATTCCTCGGCCCAGTCGGGCCCCGCGCCGCTGGGTGCGCCCTGCGCGATCCACACATCGAGCTGCTGCCGCTGCTGCCCCAGCACCCAGGCCCGGCGGCCGGCCCACAGCGAGCAGCCGAAGAACAGCAGGGTGATGACCACGGTGAGGAAGGTGGGGTCGGCGGCCACCAGCCGGTGCCAGGCCCCGGCCCGCCACAGCAGGAAGGTGGCCAGCAGCAGCACGCCCATCCAGGCCAGCCAGAGCAGGAACAGACCGTTCTCGGCCCGCTCCAGCGCAAACGGGCTGCGCTGCAGGCCTGGCAACCGGTGCACCACCGCTGCACCCAGCATGCGATGGTGGGCGGTGCTGTTCAAGGTGCGTCCGCCGGCGTGGGGTGCAGGTCGCGCGAGTTCGCGTCGCTGCGGAAGACGATGGGTATCTCGCGCCGTGCGGGCGCCTGCTGCACCAGCTTCACCACCTGCCCGTGGTGCGGGCTCTTGCTGCACACCGGGTCGGTGGCGGCGGCGTCGCCGACGATCTGGAACGCCTGGCAGCGGCAGCCGCCGAAGTCCTTGTGGCGCTCGTCGCAGCTGCGGCAGGGCTCCTGCATCCAGTCTTCGCCGCGGTAGGCGTTGAAGGCCTGGCTCTTGCGCCAGATGTCGGCCAGCGGCGTGCTGGTGACGTTGGGCAGGTCCAGTCCGGGCAGGTTGCGCGCGTTGTGGCACGGCATGGCCAGGCCGTCGGGCGCAACCGAGAGGAACACCGCGCCCCAGCCGTTCATGCAGGCCTTGGGGCGTTCCTCGAAATAGTCGGGCACCACGAAGAGCAGGCGGCAGCGGTTGCCGATCTTGTCGCGGTAACGGTTGACCACGGCTTCGGCTTCCTGCAGCTGTTCACGCGTGGGCATGAGCTGGTCGCGGTTGACCCAGGCCCAGCCGTAGTACTGGGTATTGGCCAGTTCCAGGTATTCGGCGTCCAGGGCCAGCGCCATCTCGATGATCTTGTCCACATGCGGCAGGTTGTGCCGGTGCAGCACGCAGTTGAGCACCATCGGCCAGTCGTGCTGCTTGATGATGCGCGCCACCTTCTGCTTCAGCTCGAAGGTCTTGGTGTGGCTCAGGAAGTCGTTCAGCTCGCGGGTGCTGTCCTGGAACGAGAGCTGCACATGGTCCAGCCCGGCGTCCTTGAGGCGCTGGGCGCGGGCCTCGGTCAGGCCGACGCCGGAGGTGATGAGGTTGGTGTAGTAGCCCAGGCGGTGCGCCTCGGTCACCAGCTCTTCCAGGTCGTCGCGCAGCAGCGGCTCGCCGCCGGAGAACCCCAGCTGGGCCGCGCCCAGCTTGCGCGCCTGCTGCATCACGTCGACCCACTGCGCGGTGGTCAGCTCGTTCGTCACCTGCGCATGCTGCGTCGGGTTGTAGCAGAACACGCAGTGCAGCGGGCACTTGTAGGTGAGCTCGGCCAGCAGCCACAGCGGCTGTCCGACGGGGCGGTCCGCGAGGTTCATGACCTCACTCGATCCAGCCACGGCGCACGCCCTCTTCGAGCAGGTGGCGCACCTGCGGGCCGATGCCCTGCACGCGGAAGGCGGCTTCCAGATCGGCCACGATCTCGTCGAGCGTGTGTTCGCCCTTGCAGCGCTTCAGGATCTCGGCGGCGGTGTCGTTGAGCTGCACCATGCCCTCGGGGTAGAGCAGCACATGGCGCATCTGCGCTTCTTCGTATTGCAGGCGGAAGCGGCGGGACAGGCGGGGCCGTTCGGGCAGATCGGCGAGATCGGTCGTTTCGGTCGGTTCAGTCATGGTCATTGGCACGCCTTCTCGATGGCGTCGAGCATGGTCCAGAGGATGTCGAGCTTGAACTGCAGGATGTCGAGCGCGCGGTGCTGGGCCGCACGCGTGGTGAAGTGGTCGAGCGTCACACGCAGGCCGTGGTCGACGTCGCGGCCGGCCAGCGGAATGCGCTTGCGGAAGTAGCTCAGGCCATCGGCGTCGATCCACGGGTAGTGGGTGGGCCAGGTGGCCAGCCGGTCCTTGTGGATCTGGGGCGCGAACATTTCGGTGAGCGATGAGCACACCGCTTCCTGCCACGGCGCGCTGGCCGCGAAGTTCACATAGGCGTCGCAGGCAAAGCGCACCGCCGGCACCACGCCCTGCAGCGACCACAGCTGCTCGCGCGAGATGCCCACTGCCTCGCCCAGCCGGGTCCAGGCCTCGATGCCGCCGGCGTTCGATCCCTCGAAGTCGCCGTGGCCGTCGTGGTCAAGGATGCGCTCGACCCACAGGCGGCGGTGCTCTCGGTCCGGCATGTTGGCCAGCACGGCAGCGTCCTTGCGCGGGATGCAGATCTGGTAATAAAAGCGGTTGGCCACCCAGCAACGCAGCTCGTCGGGCGTGCAGCCGCCCGAGTTCATGCGGACATTGAACGGGTGGTGGATGTGGTACGCGCGCCCCTTGGCGCGCAGCTGTGCCTCGAACTCCTCGCGGCTCCAGGGCGGCAGCGACGGGTCGGGCAGGGGGGTGCGGGCGATGTCCATGAACGGTCGGATGTCAGAAAGCGATGTCCATGCCGTCGAAGGCCACCTCGATGCCGTGCTGCGTGAGCAGCGCGCGCTCGGGCGAGTCTTCGACCAGCATGGGGTTGGTGTTGTTGATGTGGATGAGGATCTTGCGCACCGTGGCCGGCAGCCGGTCCAGCACCTCCACCATGCCGCCCGGCCCGCTCTGCGGCAGGTGGCCCATTTCGGCGGCCGGTTTTTTCGACAGGCCGTTACGGATCATTTCGTCCTCGGTCCAGAAGGTGCCGTCCACCAGCACCACGCTGCAGCCGGCCATGAGGGCCAGCAGCTCGTCCGACACCGCGCCCAGGCCGGGCGCATAAAAGACCCGTGCGCCGGTGGCCGGGTTGCTCAGCAGCAGGCCCACGTTGTCGCCGGGGCGCGGCCTGCCGCGGAAAGGGGAATACGGGGGCGGTTGCGAGGCCAGGGCCACGGTCTGCACCTGGACGCCGGGCAGACCGGGCACCGGCAGCGCAGAGCCGTCGATGGGCAGTTCGGTGGCCGCCATGCCGCAGTAATGCGACAGGATGCGTGTGATGGGGAAACCGTTCGAGATGTCGGAGAGCACCTCGGGAGTGGCCAGCAGCGGCAGCGGCGTGCTGCGTTCGCGCAGCATCAACAGGCCGGTGACATGGTCGATCTGGGCGTCCATCAGCAGCACGGCGGCAATGCCGGTGTCGCGCACTGCGCGGGCCGGTTGCAGTTCGGGGTTGTCACGGATCTGCTGCAGCACATCGGGCGATGCATTCACCAGCAGCCAGTCGGTGCCGTCGGCCGTGACCGCAATCGACGACTGCGTGCGGGGCCTCGCGTTCAGTGTGCCGGCCCGCACGCCGGCGCAGTTGGCGCAGTTGCAGTTCCATTGGGGGAAGCCCCCGCCGGCCGAAGAACCCAGTACCCGGATGCGCATGTCAGCAGTCAGAACAACGGTCAGAATGGGCCCATGCAAGGGACCCGCTCAGGCAACAAAAAAGCGCACGCGTTTGCACCCGTGCGCCTCCGATATCAACGCCCGCAATCAGCGGTTGGCGATGTACATCGTGATTTCAAAACCGAAACGCATGTCGGTGAAGGCGGGGGTCGTCCATTGCATCTTCAGTCTCCTGAGTGGGTTGGCATGAAACATGTCTGCTGATCCGGCAACCGAACTGCTGCCAGACCCGAACATGTACCGCAATATTGATGCCACCTCAAGCGCCCGGCCGGTCGCATCGGTGACGTCCCACCCGCCTGTGGGGTTGAACGCGGGGCAGCTGACGCTGCGCAGTGGCGTACGCCTGGCCTGGCGTGTGCGGGGAAACCCGGAGGGCGAGGCCTGGCTGGTCATCCACGGCGGCCCCGGCACCGGCGGCAACCCGGGCCTCTGGCAGGCCATCGATCCGGGTTCGCAGCAGGCCTTCATGCCGGACCAGCGCGGCACCGGAAAGTCGCGCCCGCGCGGCGCCACCGCCTCGCAGACCGCGGCCACGCTGGTGTCCGAGCTGGAAGCCCTGCGCCGGCACCTGGGGGTGCAGCGCTGGTCGGTGCTGGCCGGCTCATGGGGCACGGTGCTGGCCCTGCTGTATGCGGCTACTTACACCGACAGGGTGCAGCGGCTGGTGCTCCGGGGTGCCTTCGCGCTCACCCGGCGCGAACTCGACAACGTGCTGGTGCCGTCCACGCGCCCTGGGAAAACCCTGAGGCCGGCCGGCAACGTCGGTCGCGCCGGACCGGTGCGGGACGCGCACACCACGGTCCAGGCGCTGTCCCATCTCGGGCGGTTGCTTCAATCTGCAACACCGTCTGTTGCATCGGTGCGCGCCTGGCGCGGCTGGGCCCTGCGCGAGCAGGTGCTGGCCCTGCACGGCATGCGCCGCAGCCTGCGCCATGCCCGGGCTGCGGGTGCGGCCCAGACGAACGCCATGGCGAACGGGATGGCCCGTGAGGTGGCCGGCCTGCAGCGCCGCTGGCGCCGCGCGCAGGCCCTGCTGGACCGGCCGCAGCGCCAGCGCAGCGACCGTGCCGCCTGGCAGAAATTCCGGGTTCAGGCGGCGGTGCTGCAGGGCCGGGCCGGTGTGCGTGCCGGTGCGCTGGACCGCGCTGTCGTCGTGCTCGCGCAGCGGGGCGTGCCGGTGCACTGGGTGCACGGCGCCTTCGATGCGGTCTGCCCGCCGGCCAACAGCCGACGCTGGGCCGCCTTGGGGGCGCGCCACGGCGGCCCTGTGCAGCTGAGCCTGACGCTTGCCGGGCATCTCGGGCACGAGCCGGCCACGCTGGCCGCGCTGCGCCGGGCGGTGCGCGCACCCCTGCCGGCAGCGGCCGCGGCGGGGTCCGCATGAGGGCGGTGCGGTGGTGGGGCAGGCTGCCCCTGCTGTCGTTGCTGCTGTCGTTGCTGCTGTCGTTGCTGCTGGCGTTCAAGGCCCAGGCCGGGCCGGTGGCGGCTCCGCCGTGTGACCGGGCCGAGCCGGTGCCCTGGCGCGAACTGGCCCCCGGCGTGTGGGTGTGGGAGGGCGCGAATGAAGAGGTGTCGCCGGCCAATGCGGGCCATGTGGCGCCGACCTCGGTCGTGGTCGACAGCGGCGAGGCGCTGGTCATCGACCCCGGGCCCGGCCTGCAGCACGGCCTGCGGGTGCGGGCCTCGATCCGGTGCCGGTTCAAGGCGCGGGTGGTGCAGGTGGTGAACACCCATGCCCATGCCGAAAACGTGCTGGCCAATGCGGCGTTTGCCGACCTGCCGATCGCCGCCGATGCCGGCACCCGCGAGGCCATGGTGGCCCGCTGCCCCGACTGCCTGCAGTCGCTCACCCAGCGGGCCGGCGACGCGGCCATGGCGGGCACCACCATCGTCTGGCCCGGTGTCCGGCTGCAGCCCGGTGACGCGCTGCGCGTCGGACGCCTGACCTTGCAGGTGCTGGATCGCGAACAGGGCCACACCGCCAGCGATCTGGTGCTGTGGATGCCGCAGCACCGCGTGTTGTGGGCCGGTGGCCTGGCTTATGGGGGGCGCCTGCCGGAGCTGGCCCAGGGCAGCGTGGAGCAGTGGCTGGCTGCGCTGGACCGGCTGCAGCGGCTTCAGCCGCTTCGGGTGGTGGGCTCCCGGGTGGGCGATGCCGGTCTGCTGGACGCCACGCAGCTCTACCTGCAGACGCTGCGCAGCCGGGTGCTGGCCGCCATGGACGCCGGCCGGCACGCTGGCGAGCTGCAGGCGGTCAGGCTGGACGAGTGGGCCGGCTGGGCCGGTTTCGCCGAGCGCCAGGGCTTCAACACCCAGCGGGCCTGGCGCGAACTGGAGCCGGTGTGGATGGACCAGGCCACCGCACCCGGGGCCGCGCCGGCCCCGCCCGCCTCAGTTGAGCAGGTCGGGCGGTAGCAGGTCCTTCTTGCGGTAGATGGTGTTGCGCGACACGCCCAGCGCCTTGGCCGCTGCCGACACATTGCCCTTGTGCAGCCGCAGCATCTGCGCCATGGCCTGCAGGGCCACGTCCTGCAGGCTGTGCACTTCCGGGCTGGCGGGGCGGGTGTCCGGCACGGCTTCGGGGCTGGCAGCCGCCACCGGCGACGTCGGGTACGGCGCTTCAGGTGCTGCGCGCGCGGCGGTTGTCGCGGTGCCGGAGACCGAGGCGGCCGAGGTGGCCGGGGCCGCCGTTGCAGCAACCTCGGTGCCGATCTGCGCCAGCTCCTCCAGGAAGTCGTCGGGCAGGTGGTCGCGGCAGATCATGCCTTCGCAGCCCACCATGACCACCGCGGTGCGCAGCAGGTTGTGCAGCTGCCGGAAGTTGCCCGGCCAGGGGTAGCGCTGGAACAGCGCCATCACGTCGGGTGCAATGCCGATCTCACGGCCGTTCTCGCACAGGGTGCCCAGGATCTTGCGCACCACCAGTTCAAAGTCGGTGCGTTCGCGCAGCGCCGGCAGCCGCACCACCAGGCCGTTGAGGCGGTAGTACAGGTCTTCGCGGAAGTCGCCGCGGGCAATCATGTCCTTGAGGTTCTTGTGGGTGGCACACACCACGGCCACGTCCACGTCGACCTCCTTGCCGGCGCCCAGCGGACTCACCTTGCGCTCCTGCAGCACCCGCAGCAGCCGCGCCTGCAGGTGCTTGGGCATGTCGCCGATCTCGTCCAGGAACAGGGTGCCGCCGTGGGCCTGCTGGATCTTGCCGATGGCGCCCTTCTTGCGGGCGCCGGTGAAGGCGCCTTCCTCGTAGCCGAACAGTTCCGACTCGATCAGCGTCTCGGGGATGGAAGCGCAGTTCACCGACACGAAGGGCTGGGCGTGGCGCGGCGAGTCGCCGTGGATGGCCTGGGCCAGCAGGTCCTTGCCGGTGCCGGTCTCGCCCAGGATCATCACCGGGATGTCGCGGCCCGACACCATGCGCAGCTTGTGGATGACCGAGGCCAGCTGCGGGTCGCCGGTGTTGAGGTACTGCAGCGATGAAAACTGCGCCTTGCGCGCCGGGCTGGCGGCAGCGGTGGTCTGCGAAGTGGCCGCTGTGGCCTGCGGCGTGGCAGCGGTGTCGGTGGCAGAGCTTGCAGCGTTGGAGGTGTTGGAAGCGTTGCCCTGGGGTGCCGTCGGCGAGACCGGTTGCGGTGCCGCCTGAGCCGGTGCGCCGGTGGCGCTGGCCGACCAGGGCTGCGTGGCCTTGATGCGGGCCCGGCACCAGACCGACACCCCGTTGTGCATGACCAGCTGCTGGGGGTTGGTCATGGCGCCGCTGAACAGGTCGATCAGGGCCGACACCGGAATGCCGAAGAGCGACGAGAAGGTGTGGGCCTTCAGGGCGGTGAAGGGCAGACCGAACTGGAACTGCGCGCTGCGGTTGGCCGACAGGAACCGGCCTTCCTGCGAGAACACCGCAATGCCCTCCACCAGCGTGCCCAGGAATTCCGAGCGGGTGTGGAAGTGGATGCGGATGGCCTGCGGGAAGATGTCCGCAAACATGTGGTTCTCGATCATCTGGGCCGACATCCGCACCAGCGCCAGCGTGTGCTGGTGGTAGCTGCGGTGGTCGCCGGTCACGTCGAGTGCGCCGATCACCTGGCCATACGGGTCGAAGATGGGCGAAGCCGAGCAGGTCAGGAACTTGTTGGCGTCCAGGTAGTGCTGGCTGCCGTGGACAGTGAGGGCTTCTTCCTCGGTCAGGGCGGTGCCGATGGCGTTGGTGCCCTTGGTGCGCTCCGACCAGTCCATGCCGGGCATGAGCGCCACGCGCGAGGCCTTCTCCAGAAAATCCGTGTCGCCCAGCGAATGCAGCACCATGCCCTTGGCCGAGGTCAGCAGCACCATGCTGTGGGTGTTGACGATCTGGTCGTAGAGCGTCTCCATGACCGGAGCGGCGTGCTGGAACAGGAACCGGTTCTCGGCCAGCACATCGCTGAAGTCGCCCTTGCGCGGGCTGGAGAAGTCGGGTTCGTCGTGGGCGGCGATGCCGAAGGCCTGCGAGCGGCGGTGGGACTGGTCGATCAGTTCGGCCGCCTCCGGACCGGGCTGTGCGGCCGCAACCGGCCCTGCCGGGCGGTGGTCAACCCCCGTCCCGGCCGCACGGCTCCCTGTGTGCGGGTGGATGGCTGCGCTCATGTGGTCTCCTGGTTCCGGTGGCAGACCACCCCAGTAGTCCCCCACCCAGCGCTCGTCGTCTGCCGGTGTGGCAGCGTCCCTGTGCCGGGACTCCTGGTCGCTTTTGCTCATGTCATTCTCTTCATAAGTGTGTCAGCCATCAACACGGGCAATCCCGGTATGGAGCAGGCTGTCACGTTTTGATGTCATTTCCCTCGTGATCAGGGTGTAGCAAGGAGTCGGCCACGGAGACGGTCCGTGTTGCGAGCAGTCGGGTGGTGCAATTTGGAACACCCAAGGCGGGGTGTCGGGGTCGATCTGAACCAGCCTGAAACGTCCGGGTGGTGGCCTGCTTCTTGCAGCCCGGGCCGGTCAGACCGTTTTCTTCTTTCTCGTCAGAACGTCCGGAGACCCCACCCCATGAACGCCCTTACCCCTTCCCGCCTGCTGCGAGGCCTGACCGCTGCCCTCCTGGGGCTGGCCCTGCAGAACGCCTGGGCCCACGGCGATGTCACGCCCCAGGCGGTCGACACCAGCACCCTGCCGCAGCTCGGCAGCAAATGGCTGGATGCCAACCCCTACAGCACCGGTCCGGCCCACAAGGAGGCGCTGCGCATCGGCACCTCGGCCTACAACCAGAACTGCGCCCGCTGCCACGGGCTGGAGGCCATCTCGGGCGGCATCGCCCCCGACCTGCGCAAGTTCGACGGCGACTGCACCGGTCTGGCCGACGTGGCCAAGAAGGCCGCCTGCTTCAAGGAAATGGACGACTTCTACATGGCCACCGTGCGCCGGGGCCGGGTGCGTGACGGCCGCGTCTACATGCC
>PNMF01000001.1 GCA_013823485.1 Comamonadaceae bacterium | reverse complement strand
GCATCATCCGCGCCGTGCGTTTCAGCGCCAAGCTCAGCGGCCTGGGCTTCCAGTTCGATCCCAAGACCCTGGCCCCGCTGGTGTCCTCGCGCACGCTGCTGGCCGATGTGCCGCAGAGCCGCCTGTTCGACGAAATGCTCAAGCTGCTGCAGACCGGCCATGCGCTGGCCAGCGTGGCACAGCTCAAGAGCGTCGGCCTGGACACCGGCATCTACCCGCTGCTCGACATCGTGGTGCAGCGTGCCGACGAAGCCTTCGTGAAGGCAGCCCTGCAGGACACCGACCGCCGCGTCTCTGAAGGCAAGCCGGTGGCCCCCAGCTTCCTGCTCGCCTGCGTGCTCTGGGCCGACGTGCGACAGGCCTGGGAGCGCCGCCTGCAGCCGCGCCCCGGCCAGCGTCCGGTGCCGCCGTTCGCGGCCCTGCAGGACGCGGTGGATGACGCCTTCGAGGCCCGCATCGGCGACGTCTCGGGTCGCGGCAAGCTGGGCACCGACATGCGCGAGATCTGGATGATGCAGCCCCGCTTCGACAAGCGCGTGGGCAGCTCCCCGCTCACCCTGGTGGAGCAGCCGCGCTTCCGGGCCGGTTTCGACTTTCTGCGCTTGCGCGCCCAGACCGGCGAGGTCGACGAGGAGCTGGCCCACTGGTGGGAGACCTTCAGCACCGCCAGCGACGACATGCGCCAGGACATGCTGGAAGAGCACCGCCGCGCCAGCGGCAAGGCCCAGCCGCGCCGCGTGCGCCGGGGCGATGCCGAACACCCCGGCGATGCGGCGCCTGCGGGCCGCACCCACCGCCTGCCGGCCGCAGCCCCCGCCCCCCGGACGGACAACATGCCCGAGGGGGGCGATGAGGCCGACGAGGCCAGCGACCGTGACGAAGAGGGCACCGAGCCCATGACCGATCCCGCCGCGCCGGCCAAAAAACGCCGCCGTCGCCGCCGCAAGCCTAGCGGTGGTGGTGCGGCCGGCGGTGCCGGTGGTGCCGATGGCGGCAGTGCGCCCTGAGCTGCGGGCTTTCGTCGCCCTGGGCGCCAACCTGGGCGATGCGGCTGCCACCGTGCAGCGCGCCCTGCAGACCCTGGCCTGCACCCCGGGCCTGCGGCTGCTGAAGGCGTCCAGCCTGTACCGCACCGCCCCGGTCGATGCCACCGGGCCCGACTTCATCAATGCCGTGGCCGAGCTGGCCACCACCCTCACCGCGCCCGACCTGCTCGACACCCTGCAGGCCATCGAAGCCGCTGAAGGCCGCGAGCGCCCCTACCGCCATGCCCCGCGCACGCTCGATCTGGACCTGTTGCTGTACGGCGATGCACGCATCCTTTCACCGCGGCTGACGGTGCCGCACCCCCGCCTGTTCGAGCGGGCCTTCGTGCTGTTGCCGCTGGCAGAGGTGGCGCCCGCTGCGGTGACGCCGGCGCAGCTGTCTGCCGTCAGAGATCAGCGCATCGAGCGCATCGACACCGTCTGAGCCGGTCGACCCCGGATCACGGCGCCAGCCGCTCGCGCAGCCAGCCGCCATCGGCCTGCTTGAGGTAGCGCAGCCGGTCGTGCAGACGGCTCTTGCGACCCTGCCAGAACTCCCAGCCGTCCGGCATCAGCCGGAAGCCGCCCCAGTGCGGCGGGCGGGGCGGGTTCAGCAGGAACTGGGCGCCGTACTTCGCGGCGTTGGTGACCAGCACGGTGCGGCTGTCGATCACCTGGCTTTGCGGGCTGGCCCAGGCGCCGATGCGGCTGTCCAGCGGGCGGCTGTGGAAGTAGGTGTCGCTTTCTTCGTCGCTCACCTTCTCCACCCGGCCTTCGATGCGCACCACGCGTTCGAGCTCGACCCAGTGGAACTGCAGGGCGGCAAACGGGTTGCCCGCCAGTTCGCGGCCCTTGCGGCTTTCGAAGTTGGTGTACCAGACGATGCCACGCTCATCGAAGCCCTTGATCAGCACCACGCGGGTGCTGGGCCGCAGGTCGGAGCCCACGGTGGCCACGGTCATGGCGTTGGGTTCGGGCAGTTCGCCGCTGATGGCTTCCTGGAGCCACTGCTGGAACTGCTGCAGCGGGTCGGCATGCGAGGCGGACTCGCTGAGTTCGGCTTTTTCGTAGCTCTTGCGCAGGTCGGCGATGTTCATGCGCGGCAGTATAGGCAGCGCCCGGGTCAGGCCGCGCCCGTGGGGTCGGGCGCCAGGCGCAGCAGCCGTTCCAGGGCATGGTCGTGGATGCCGTGTTCGGCCAGCCCGTGCAGGGTCTGGCGGGCATAGTCGAGCGTGGTGCCGTAACGCCCGCAGCTTTGCGAAAAGATCTGCCGGTAACGTTCGGGCGGCAGCACGCCGGTGTAGCTGGGGCTGCGGCGCGAGAGGGTGAAGGCCAGGGCCCGCACCGGGCCTTGCGGCGTCTGGCACAGCAGCCATTTCGGGTCGTAGACCGGGCGGGGCATCTCGCGCGCCCACAGGGCCGGCATGCGGGCTTCCACCTCGTCGTGCGGCAGGCGCAGCACAAGGCCGTCGCAGCAGCCGCCGGGCAGCAGCGCGAACACCAGCCCGGGGCAGTCTTCGGTGCCCCGGTTGATGCGGCTCCACATCTGCAGCGCGCGGTGGTGGCCGTGCACGCGCGCGGGCCGGCTTTCGGCCACCTCGAACTCGGGCCGCCACACCAGCGAGGCATAAGCAAACAGCCAGAGGTCCGCGCGCGGGCCCTGGGCGCGCCACTGCGCCAGCGTCTGCTGCAGCATGACCGCGCCATCGCGCGGGCTAGAATCCAGGGCTTTGCTCACTTCACCTCACCTTTGTCGGAGATTCGATTCATGGCCTCGCAGGATAACGATCAGGACGTGCGCGTCGCATTCGCAGTGATCATCGCCATCGTGGTGTTGCTGGTGGGCAGCGTGGTGGGCATCGGCATCCAGCGCGCCGGTGCACCCAAGGCCGCCCCGGCCGCCGCTGCTTCGCCCGCCGCGGCCGGCACCGTGGTGATGGAAGACGCCAGCGTGGTGGTCGAGAACGGTGTCGTGAAGTTCTACTTCGCCACCGGCCAGGCCGATCTGGCCCCGGGCGCGGTCGATGCACTGGCCGAAGCCATCGCGGCCGCACAGGCCGGCAGCGCACTCGCCATCTCCGGTTTCCACGACGCCACCGGCAGCCTGGAAGCCAATGAAGAACTCGCCAAGCGCCGTGCCCAGGCCGTGCGCGACGTGCTGGCCGCAGCCGGCGTCAAGCCCGAGAGCCTGCAGCTCAGCAAGCCCGAGGTCACCACCGGCACCGGCAACAACGCCGAAGCCCGCCGGGTGGAAGTCAGCATCGTCCGCTGACCCCCTTCAGCGGCGCCAGCCGCTGCCCAGCAAGGCCTGCTCCGCGGCATCGTCCAGCGGGCGGGCCTTGAGTTTTTCCAGCACCGCATCGGCCCGCTCCTGGCGCTGGCTGCTGGCCGTCACGTAGCCGGCGCTGGCACCCGCTTCCGCGAACACCACCTGCCACCGGTCCGACCCGGTGCGGCAGACCACGGCCAGTTCGCTCTGGCCGCCGTCCGCCGTGGTCCGGCCGATCTCGCGACACGGCCCCTCGGCGGTCTCAAAACTCGCCACCAGGCTGGTCATCCCCTGCGGGGTCTGCAACCGGCTGCCGCTGGCGGCCGTGTCCAGGACCCGCTGCAGTGCCGCATCGCTCACGGTGGTGCCGGTCTGCAGGGCCCAGCGCTCGGGTGCATCG
Organism: Comamonadaceae bacterium; assembly: GCA_013823485.1. Classification (GTDB taxonomy): domain Bacteria; phylum Pseudomonadota; class Gammaproteobacteria; order Burkholderiales; family Burkholderiaceae_C; genus Hydrogenophaga. The sequence continues at coordinate 94,136 of PNMF01000001.1, read as the reverse complement.
CCGGCCTGCCATGGGCCGGCCGGCCAGGTCAGCACCGCCACCAACGAGGCCAGCGCGCCACCCGCCGCCACAGCGGGCCAGCGGGTGCCCTGGTTCCACCACGAGCGCACCCAGCCCCATCCGGCCGACCCGCTTGAGGCCGGTTCCGGACGCTGTCGCGCCCCGGCATCGGCTCGCTGCCGGGGGTCGGGTGCGCGCCAGATGGCGTCGATCAGCCGGGGTGGCACCGGTTCTTCCAGCACCGGGCCGAACGACCGGCGGGCCAGATCCGCGCTGCGGGCCAGCCGATCGAGCCGGGCGCTGGCGTCGGCGTCGGTCTGCAGCGCTGCCTCCAGCCGGGCGCACGCGGCATCGTCGAGCTGTCCGTCGAGGTAGGCGATGAGGGTCGGGTCGTCAATCGGCATGTCGGTTTCCTGCATGACCCAGCTGGTCGGCCAGCCGGATGCGGGCCCGCGAGAGTCGGCTCATCACGGTGCCCAGGGGAATGTTCAAGGCCTGTGCAGCCTCCTGGTAGCTCAGCCCGTCCACCGTGACCAGCATCAGCACGGCCCGCTGGTCGTCCGGCAGGGCGGCGATGGCCAGGCGGACCGCGCGCAGTTCGCTGCGCCGCTCCACCAGCTCGCGGCCGTCTTCGCCCACAGCTTCGGGCAGGTCGTCCATGACGGTGTCTTCGGGGCGCCGCTGGCGGCTGCGGTAGTCGTCGATCCAGGTGGTCTGGACGATGCGGAACATCCAGCTCGCCAGACTGGTGTCGGGCTGCCACTGGTGCCAGCGCTCCAGGGCCTTCAGGCAGGCGGTCTGCACCAGGTCGTCGGCCAGCGGCGGGTCGTGCGTGAGCCCGCAGGCGAACCGCCGCAGCCGGGGCAGCAGGCTGACGATCTGGGCTCGGGGGTCGGCGTCGGTCATGCAGGTAGAACGAGTGGGCCGGCGGATTATTCCGCCCTGCACGGAATATCCGCCTGCCCGGGGCCGTTGTCCCGAACATGGCCGGGTCATGCCGGTTTGCACTAACCTCGCCCACCATGTCTGCGCCTCTGTCTTTCCCCATCACTGCCCGACGGACTGGCCTGTACCGGTCGGGCCGTCCGTGGCGCACGGCGTGCCTGCTGCTGGCCCTGTGGGCGGGTCTGCCGCTGCTCCCGGGGCACGGCAACCCGCCGGCCGGCCCCGGCCAGGCCTGGGCCCAGGATGGCGGTGGCGACGACGGCGGTGACGATGGCGACGGCGGTGCCGGCGGCGGCCGCGCCGGCGCGGCCGGCACCCGGGGCGGCGACGGGCGCTCCGACAGCGACACCGGCATCCAGGAGCCGGCACCCCGGGTTGACCCGGGCCGTTCGGTGGCCCAGGAGCTGGTGGGCGTGAACCCGTCGGCAGCGGCCCTGCGGCGCGCCGGGGCGCTGGGCCTGCAGGTGGTCCAGACCCAGCGCCTGGGCCAGCTCGGGCTGGTGGTGGTCCGCCTGCGCGTGCCCCCCGGGCTGGACGCCCGCACCGCGCTGGCGCTGGCCGAGGAACGCGACCCGGGGGTGTTCGATCTGCACCACCGCTTCCGCCTGCAGCAGGGCAACCGCTCCGAGGCGCCGGCCGGTGCCTGCGACCTGCCCGGCTGCGAGCCGCTGGCCCAGATCGGCTGGCCGGCGTCGGCCCGATGCGGCGCGGGCCAGACCGTCGGGCTGGTCGATGGCCCGGTGGCCCGATCGGCGACGGGCCTGCGTGGGCTGGACCTGCAGCAGCGCCGCCTGGCGCCGCCCGGCCGTCCGCCGGCCGATGAAGACCACGGAACGGCCGTGGCCCTGCTGCTGGCCGGCCAGCCCTCCGGCGGATTCCAGGGCCTGCTGCCGGCGGTCCGGCTCCGGGTCGCCGTGCCGTTTTACCGCCTGCCCGACGGGCAGGTGTCGGCCGATGCCTTCGACCTCGCCGCCAGCCTCGACTGGCTGGTGGGGCAGGGCACCGACGTCATCGGGCTGAGCCTGAGCGGCCCGCCCAACCGGGTGCTGGCCGCTGCGGTGCGAGAGGCGCAGGCGCGCGGCGCTGTGCTGGTGGCGGCTGTGGGCAATGAAGGCCGGGCCGCGCCGCCCGCGCACCCGGCCGCGCTGGACGGGGTGCTGGGCGTCACCGCGCTGGCGGCCGACGGCCGCCTCTACTGGCGTGCCGGGCAGGGCGCGCAGGTCGACTTCGCGCTGCCCGGCGTCGGGGTGTCGGTGCCCCAGCCCGACGGCCAGCTGCAGCGCCGCAACGGCACCTCGTTTGCGGTGCCGTACCTGGTGGCCCAGGTGTCTCAAAGCCTGGCCGAGGGCCGGACGGCCGCCCGTCAGTGGCGCGATGGCTCGGCCATCCCGGTGAACGATCTGGGTCCGCGTGGCCGCGACGACCAGTACGGCTGGGGCCTGCCGCGCCCGGCGTTGCAGTGCCGCTGAACGCAGGCCACGCGCCCGATCAGTCGTTCTGCAGCCGTAACAGCACCGCCTGCAGCCGCGCCTCGGTGGCCAGCTCGCCGGGCAGCGCCGCCGACAGCACCGACTGACGCACCCGTCCGCCTTCGTACCAGGTGCGCTGCACATAGTGGCCGATGGCGGGCGCGTAGTCCCAGGTCATGATCTGGCCGGGCAGCCCGGTGCTGACACTGCGCGCCGCGCACCGCACATGGAAAGCCTCGAAGTCGCCCGCCGGCACCGACACATGGCGGGTGTCGACCACCTCGCAGCGCCAGCGCTGCACCACCGTCTGCTCGATGCCGAACACCGTCTGCTTCTGGTGACGGTGCTCGGTGAACTCGACCGATCGCCCGGTCTGCAGCGGCCACAGCGTCTCCGGCCGCCCCTCGATGCGGCTGCGGATGTGGCGGCCCGGCAGCGTCTGGTCCACGATCGGCACAAAGAAGTGGCCGGTGGTGGTGTAGCTCTGGCCGTCGGTGGTCTGCCATACCCAGCGATCGCCCTGGCCGCTCACGATCCGCCGCACCGTGCTGCGCCCGAACACGAACACGTCGCCAGGGCGCCAGGCGGGTCGCGCCGCCGCCGGCAGGCTGGGCACCCGGGCCACGGAGTCGCTCTGGTTGCCCAGCGATTGCACCGCATCGTCCAGGCCGCCCGCCGGCACCAGCGCACAGCCGGAGAGCCAGGCCGACACGCCGACCACCACGGCGGTGAGCCGGACGGTGGAACGGGCAGGGGGCCGGGCAGGGGGCCGGGCTGGCTGTGGTGGGGTGTGATCCGGCGTCATGGGGTCATCGGCGTTCGCGGGCCTCTTTGCGGTACCAGCCGTCGGCGGTACCGGTCGCGCGGTGGATACGCTCCCGTTCGGCCGCCTCGGCGGGGGTCTCGGCACGCACGATACCTTCGAGCCGCGCGTCCTGCCGGCGGAACGGAATCACCTGAACCAGCGGTGTGCCTTTCTCCAGGGTGTGCAGGCCGTCGCTGCCGATGGCAAAGAACGGGAAGTGGATGAGGGCGTGGTAGGCGTCGGTGTCGACCACGCCGGCGGCCACCTCCACCACACCATTGGGGCGGTTGAGCGGCGGCACGAACAGGCAGCTCCAGCCCGGCGGCGTGCGGATGGCCCAGTGGTTGTGGAACTTGCCCGGCGGGCGCGGTGACATCGGATGGCCGGCCACCTGGTAGGGGTGGTGCTGGCTGACCATGGTGCGGTCGAAATCCCAGCCGCTGTTGACGGTCTGTCCGCCGTCGGCGATCTCGATCCGGACGGTGGCCGCCAGCGGCAGCACCCAACCGGTGTTCATGGCGTCCAGGAACGGCATGCAGCGCTTGACGGTGAGTGCGTTGTCGGTGACCGACAGGCGCTCCTTGTCCACCGCCGGCAGCCGCCGGAACCAGTCGGGCAAGGCGTCACGGGCCGGCACGGGTTCGGCGATGACGCCCAGGTTTTCGGGGGCACACAGGAATTCGATCCGTGGCGCGGGGCGTCCGAACATGCGGGCTCCTGATCAGCCTCACTGGCTGCGGTTGGAAGAAGAGTTGGAACTCGAATTGGACGACGAATTCGAGCTCGAGTTGGACGAGCTGTTCGAGCTGCTATTGGAACTGCTGTTCGAGCTGCTCTTGCCGGCCCGCCGCGCTGGCGGCGCCGACTCCAGGCCGATCGCCCGGGCTGCGCCGTAGATCCCGTTTTCCCAGCCCTTGAAGAAGCCGTGCACGGCGGTGTCGCCGCGGGCGGTGCCCCGGTTGGAGCTGCTGTTCGAACTGGAGTTGGAACTGCTGTTCGAACTGCTGTTGGAGGAGCTGTTGGAACTGCTGTTGGAGCTCGAATTGGACGACGAGTTGGAGCTTGAGTTGCTGGAGGAATTGCTGGATGAGTTGCTCGACGAGTTGCCCGAGCGGCCGCCGCCGAAGCCGCCGCCACCCTGGCCGCCACGTCCGCCGCTGGCGCTAGAGCCGCCGCTGGAGCCGCCGTTGCTGCTGCCATTGCTGCTGCTGTTGCCAGCCGTGAAGCGGGGGGTCCTGTGGGCGGTGCCGAGCACGTCCTGTGCGGCTTCGCCGATGGCCTGGACCAGCGGGGCCACCTGGGCCTGTGACGGAGCGGGGAGCACTGTGCTGCCGAGGGCGGTGACCAGCATGCCGAGCGGAGTTTTCATGGGAGCCTTCCGGTGGTTGGGGGTTGTGACGGGGTGTACTCCGGACAACGTCGGCCGGGCATGTCCCATTCCATCCGGTCGGGTAAGGGTGTGTAACGCCCCGCCGTTTCAGCGCAGCGCGCCCTGCCGCAGCGCCTGATCGACCCGCTGCCGGGTCTGGGCCACCAGGTAGTCCAGGAACACCTGGGTGCGCCGGGGCATGAACTTGCGGCTGGGCAGGGCCGCGTACAGGTTGAGCCGGTCGGTGATCCAGGGGGACAGCACCCGCACCAGCCGGCCGCTGGCCAGCATGGGTGCCGCCAGCTCCAGGGTGGTGGCGGTGATGCCGGCCCCGTCCAGGGCGGCATGCATGAGCGTGTCGGTGTGGTTGGCCCACAGCACCGGCTCCACCTCCACCTCGGTCGGCCGGTCACCGTCGGCTGCGTTCAGCAGGCGCCAGACCCGGCTGCGCCCCACCGAAGGCTTGAGGCGCAGGCAGTCGTGCCGGGCCAGGTCTTCCGGCCGCTGCGGCTGGCCCCGGCGCTTGAGGTAATCCGGCGAGGCCAGCAGGATGGCTTCGGACGCGATCACCTTGCGCGCGATCACGTTGGCATCGAAGCCGGTGCTGGTGCCCAGCAAGGTGATGTCGTAGGCCTCGATCGGGGGTTCGCGGTGGGACGCCACTTCGATGTCGAGCCGGATCTTGGGATAAGTCTGCCGAAAGCCGGACACCAGCGGCGCCAGCACATGGGTGGCCAGCACCGGTGGTGCCAGCACCCGCAGCACGCCGGCCAGCTCGCGGGTCTGCGAACTCACCAGCTCACCGGCTTCGTCCAGGTCGATCAGCACCTGGCGGATGCGCTCCAGGTAGGCCTCGCCGGCTTCGGTGAGGGACACCCGCCGGGTGGTGCGGTGCAGCAGGCGGGTCCCGAGGTGTTCTTCCAGATCGGCCACCAGGCGGGTCACCACCGCGGGCGACTGGTCCAGGGCACGGGCGGCGGCGGCAAAACCACCTTCTTCGATCACCTTCTGGAAGGCGCGCAACGAGCTGAGTCGGTCCATGGTGCGGGGGCTCCTGCGGGCGGCCAAACGCCCTGAGATACGGGTAAACCCAAAAGATTGTTGCTGATTTAGAAATATACCAATCAGTCACATGATGTTTTTCATCGTGATCAGAAACTTTACAGTCCATCCCATCGATGCAGGTTTCGCACAGTGATCCGGCACCGAAGTCAGTGATCCCTCTGTTTTCTCCGTCATTCAACCCCAACAGGAGTTACCCCATGAAAGCCCAACGCCTCTCCCTGATCGCTCTGTCCTTCGCTGCCCTGGCCGCTGGCAACGCATTCGCCGCCGACCCGACCGCCGCCAAGACCCGTGAGCAGGTCCGTGCCGAACTGGCCGAAGCCCGTGCCACCGGCAACATCATTGCCAACAGCGAAGTCCACATGACCGAGCGCGAGCTGTTCCCCGGCCGTTACGAGCAGGCCGCTGCTCCCGTGGCTGCCAAGGCCGCCCCGGCTGCCGCCGCCGTGACCACCGGCAAGACCCGCGCCGAAGTGCTGGCCGAGCTGGCCGAAGCCCGCCGCACCGGCAACATCATTGCCAACAGCGAAGTCTCGATCACCGAGCGCGATCTGTTCCCCGGCCGCTACGCCGCCCAGGACACCATGCAGGCTGGCCAGCCCGCTTCGTCCACCGCACAGGCTGCCGACGGCGTCGTGCGCCAGTGATGATCCCGACCCGGCACGACCGGGTCATGGTGATCCATCCGAAACCGCCACCGGTCCGCCCGTGGCGGTTTTTTCCGTGTGCTCGGGCAGGCCGATGCGCACCGTCAGCCCGCCGCCGGGGGTGTCGAGCAGTTCCAGCGTCCCGCCCAGCTGGCTGACGATGCTCGCGGCAATGGCCAGTCCGAGCCCGCTGCCATTGCCGCTCTGGGGGTTGAGCCGCACGAAGCGCTGCAGGGCGCGTTCGCGCTGGGCCGGTGCAATGCCGGGTCCGTTGTCCCGCACCTCCAGCCACACCTGACCCTGGTCGCGCACCACGTTGAGGTCGACCCGGCAGCCCGCATCGGCATGGCGCAGGGCGTTGTCCACCAGGTTGTCCAGCAACACCCGCATTTCCGACGGATCGGCCCAGACCACCGCCCGGTCTCGCCGCACCAGGCCCAGGTCCATGCCGCGGGCGTCGGCCTGTGCTGAAAACGCCGCCACCACCTGCGCGGCCAGCGCGTCCACCGCCACCGTCCGGGGCATGCGTTCCTGCTCGCGCACATCCGGCTCCAGCCGGGCCATCTGCAGCAGCTGGGCCACCAGCCGAGTGGCGCGGGCGATGCCCCGGTCCAGTTCGTCCAGCGCCAGACCGCGCTGCGCATCGGTGGCCCGGCGGGCCAGCTGGGCCTGCAGCTTGATGGCCGCCAATGGCGTGTTCAGTTCGTGTGCGGCATCGGCCAGCAGTGCCCGCTGCCCGCTGAGCAGCGCATCCACCCGGGCCAGCAGCTGGTTGAGCGCCTGGCCCAGCGGCAGCAGTTCCTCGGGCAGCCGGCCGGTGTCGATGGCCGGCAGCTCCTGCAGGTTGTCGTGCTGGCGGATCTGCCGCCCCAGGGCGTGCAGGGGCGCCAGCGCCCGCGATACGGCGGTGTGGATCAGCAGCGTGAGCACCAGCACCAGCAGGCACAGCGGCACCACCAGCGAGGGCAGCAGTTCGGCGAAATCGCTGGCCCGGTCGGCCGAGGTCACCGCCACCTGCACCCGCTGGTGCCGGTCCACCACGGTGTAGACCCGCCAGGGCTCGTCCTGCCACTGGACCAGATGGAAGCCCGGCTGCTGCAGCGGCGGTCCGATGTCGTCGAGCGATGAGTACACCAGCTCCCCGTCCTCCAGCCAGATCTGGCTGACGAACTGGCCCAGGTCTTCGGTCGGCACCTCTGCCGGTACCTCGGCCACCGCTTCGATCGATGCCTCTGTCGACGCTTCGTCTGACGCCTCGGTCGAGGCCGGGTCCGGCTCGACCGGGGCGGAAGGGCGCTGGGCGGCATCGGGCGACAGCGTCGGCTGCACCCCGTGCCGCACCACCGACCAGGCGATCTGCTCCAGGCCGTAGTCGCGGATGCGGTTGAAAGCGTCCCAGGCCAGCCGGTAGGTCAGCGCGCTGCACAGCACCGAGGTCACCACCAGCGCGGTGATCTGCCACAGCAGCAGCCGCTGCCGGATGGAGTTCAAGGGGCGACCTCGACCAGCTTGTAGCCCACGCCACGCACGTTCTTGATCCAGTCGCTGCCGATCTTGCGCCGCAGGTGGTGCAGGTGCACCTCCACCGCGTTGCTGGAGGGCTCGCCCTGCCAGCCGTAGAGCCGGCTTTCCAGTTGCTCCCGCGAGAGCACTGCGCCGGGCTGCTCCATGAGCGCGGCCAGCAGATCGAATTCGCGCGGCGCCAGCAGCACCGGCTCATCGCCCAGCAGCACCTCGCGTCGCACCGGGTTGAGCACCAGCGCCCCGACCCGCATGTCGGGCTGTGGCCGACCTTGTCGGCGCCGGGCCAGCGCGTGCACGCGGGCCACCAGCTCGTCCAGATCGAAGGGTTTGGTCAGGTAGTCGTCGGCGCCCTGGTTGAGCCCGAGGATGCGGTCGCTCACCGCGTCCCGGGCCGACACCACCAGCACCGCCACCTCCAGCTCCCGGGAGCGCAGCCACTGCAGCAGCTGCAGGCCATCCAGGCCGGGCAGGCCGATGTCGAGCAGCAGCACGTCGTAAGTCTGGGTCTGCAGGGCCGCCTGCGCGGTGGGGCCGTCGCGCACCCAGTCGACCGTCATGCCGGCCTGGCGCAGGCCCTTGTCCATGCCCTGGCCCAGCATGGCGTCGTCTTCAGCGAGCAGGAGTTTCATGGGCGCCGAGTTTGGCCAAAAGACCGTGGGCGGTACAGCATGCGGGCGGCTTCTGGTACAACCCGCGCACTTCAGGAGCCCGCATGTCCACCTTCCGCCAAGTCGTGCTGTTCACCGATATCGATGGCCGCGCCCGTTTCCGTGAGGAAGAGCTGGCGCTCGATCAGGGCACGCCGGCGGCGCGCCTGTCTGCCGTGCAGCCCGCTTCTGCGCTCCAGCTGCGCGAGAGCCCGGTGGGCTTTCGCAGCAACTTTCATTGCACCGGGCAGCCGCAGTGGCTGTTCGTGCTGCGCGGTGTGATGGAGATCGGTCTGCAGGACGGCAGCACCCGGCGCTTCGGGCCGGGCGATCACTTCTATTCGGCCGACACCCTGCCGCAGGGGGCGACCTTTGACCCCCAGGTGCACGGCCACTGGAGCCGGCAGGTGGGGGACGAACCCCTGGTCACGCTGTTCGTGCGCGACTGAGGGGCCCGCCGGGCTTCAGCGGATGCGGCCGAAGCTGGTGCGCAGCGGGTCGGCCGGGCCGCCCTGCTGTCCGCCTTTTCCACCACCCTTGCCGCCCTTGTTGTGGCGGTTGCCGGTGCGCATGGCGTCGATGCTGGTGCGCAGCGGGTCGGGCTGACCGCCCGGGTTGGCCGGACGCGGACGCGGCTCGCGGATGCGCAGGCTGCCCAGGTGGGCGTTGGGGCCGGGCTGGCGCTCGGCACCGGGCTCGCGGTCACCCCGCTCGGCCCGGTCACCTCGGTCACCCCGATCACCACGGTCACCCCGATCGCTGCGCGGCGGGCGCTGACCACCCTGACCGCCGGGCCCACCCTGACCGCCGCGGCCACCACGGCCCTGGCCCTGGCCTTGCCCGTTCGCCTGCTGCGGGCGCTGACCGCCCTGACGGCGACCATCGCCCCGGGCCTCGCGCGGTTCACGGGCTTCACGGGCCTCGCGAGGCTCACGCGGTGCATCGCCGTCGGCCTCATCGCCAGCCGGACGGGGCGCGCCCCGGCCGCCACGGCCCTGGCCCTCGCCGCCCTTCTTCTCGCGCATGCGCTGCATCATTTCCTGGCGCGCTGCCTTGGCGGCGGCGGCCATCACGTCGCGGCTCGGCGGCTTGCCGGCACCGCCCCAGATGGTCTGGCGACCCATGGCGATGGGCTCGGCCTTCTCGCCCGGCTCCGGCATGAACTCCTGGAAGATTTCCACCGGGATCTGCTGCTTGGTGAAGCGCTCGATCTCCATCATGAAGCCTTCTTCGTCCAGGCTCACCAGGTTGACGGCGTGGCCCTCGCGGCCGGCGCGGCCGGTGCGGCCGATGCGGTGCACATAGTCTTCGCAGACGTTGGGGATCTCGTAATTGACCACGTGCGGCAGCTCGTCGATGTCGATGCCGCGGGCCGCGATGTCGGTCGCCACCAGAGCACGGATGTCGCCGCTCTTGAAGCCGGCGAGGGCCTGGGTGCGGGCACCCTGGCTCTTGTTGCCGTGCAGCGCCATGGCGCTGATGCCGTTCTTCTCGAGGTAGTCGGCCACATTGTTGGCGCCGAACTTGGTGCGGGTGAACACCAGCACCTGGCTCCAGTTGTGCTGGTTGATGATGTGCACCAGCAGGGCCTTCTTCTTCCCCCGGCCGACCGGGTGGATGACCTGGCTGATGCGCTGCACCGTGGTGTTGCGCGGGGTCACCTGAATGTGCAGCGGGTCCTTGAGGAGCGCGCTGGCCAGGTCACGGATCTCGTCGCTGAAGGTGGCCGAGAAGAGCAGGCTCTGCTTGTCGCGCGGCACCAGGGCCAGCACCTTCTTCACGTCGTGGATGAAGCCCATGTCGAGCATGCGGTCCGCTTCGTCGAGCACCAGGGTCTGCACCTGCGAGAGGTCCAGGAAGCCTTGCTGCTGCAGGTCGAGCAGGCGGCCCGGTGTGGCCACCAGGATGTCCACACCACGCTTCATGGCGTTGATCTGGGGGTTCATGCCCACACCGCCGAACACCACGGTGGAGGTCAGGTCCAGGTGCTTGCCGTAGGTCTTGACCGATTCCTCGACCTGGGCGGCGAGTTCGCGGGTGGGGGTCAGCACCAGGGCCCGGATGCCGATGCCGCCGAAGCGGCTCTTGCCGCGCGGCGTGGTCGACAGGCGCTGCAGCAGCGGCAGCGTGAAGGCAGCGGTCTTGCCGGTGCCGGTCTGGGCGCCGGCGAGCAGGTCGCGGCCGGCCAGCACGGCCGGGATGGCCTCGGCCTGGATGGGGGTGGGCGTGTCGTAGCCTTGCTCGCGCACCGCTTGCACGATGGCCGGGGCCAGATTCAGTTCGTCGAATGTCATGTCGTTTGAGGCGCCCGTCCAGGGCGCTGGGATCACCGGCCACATCGGTCTGCCGTGGAGGCGGGCCGTTCAGTGCAGGGTCGGTGGATTCAGGGTCTGGCGCCGCCCGGGGAAGGGTGGGGCGCCCCAGCAGAGGGCTGGTTGCGGGCCGACTGATGTGCCCGCAAGGTCCGTATTGTGGCATGCGGGGATAATCCGGGGTTCTGCGCCGCCGCTGCCGGTGGCCCGCCCCCCTTTTTTTCATCCATTCACACAGGCTCACATGGCCCAATACGTCTTTTCCATGAACCGGGTCGGCAAGATCGTGCCGCCCAAGCGCCAGATCCTCAAGGACATCTCGCTCTCGTTCTTCCCCGGCGCCAAGATCGGTGTGCTGGGCACCAACGGTTCCGGCAAGTCGACGCTGCTCAAGATCATGGCCGGCATCGACAAGGAGATCGAAGGCGAGGCCATCCCCATGCCGGGCATCCGCATCGGCTACCTGCCGCAGGAGCCGCAGCTCGACCCGGAACAGACCGTGCGCGAGGCGGTGGAGGCCAGCATGAGCGGCGTGCGTGCCGCCCAGAAGCGGCTGGAAGAGGTGTACGCCGCCTACGCCGAGGAAGACGCCGACTTCGACGCCCTGGCCGCCGAGCAGGCCCAGCTCGAAGCCATCATTTCCACCGCCGGCACCGACTCCGAGCACCAGCTCGAGATCGCCGCCGACGCCCTGCGTCTGCCGCCCTGGGACGCGAAGATCGGCGTGCTGTCCGGCGGCGAGAAGCGCCGCGTGGCCCTGTGCTGCCTGCTGCTGTCCAAGCCCGACATGCTGCTGCTGGACGAACCCACCAACCACCTGGACGCCGAGTCGGTGGACTGGCTGGAGGTGTTCCTGCAGCGCTTCTCCGGCACCGTGGTGGCCATCACCCACGACCGCTACTTCCTGGACAACGCGGCCGAGTGGATTCTGGAACTCGACCGTGGCCAGGGCATTCCGTACAAGGGCAACTACTCCACCTGGCTGGAGCAGAAGGAAGCCCGCCTGGAGCAGGAGCAGCGCACCGAAGACGCCCGCACCAAGGCCATGAAGAAGGAACTGGAGTGGGTGCGGCAGAACCCCAAGGGCCGCCAGGCCAAGAGCAAGGCGCGTCTGGCCCGCTTCGAGGAGCTGAGCGACGTCGAATACCAGAAGCGCAACGAGACCAACGAGATCTTCATTCCGGTGGCCGAGCGCCTGGGCAATGAGGTGATCGAATTCCAGGGCGTGAGCAAGTCCTTCGGTGACCGGGTGCTGATCGACAACCTGAGCTTCTCGGTGCCGGCGGGTGCCATCGTGGGCATCATCGGCCCCAACGGTGCCGGCAAGTCCACGCTGTTCAAGCTGATCACCGGCAAGGAGACGCCGGACAGCGGCACGGTCAAGATCGGCCAGACCGTCAAGATCGCGGCGGTGGACCAGACCCGTGAAGGCCTGGAGGGCGACAAGACGGTGTGGCAGGACGTCTCGGGCGGCCTGGACATGATCACCGTGGGCAAGTTCCAGATGCCCAGCCGCGCTTACTGCGGCCGCTTCAACTTCTCGGGCGGCGACCAGCAGAAGCTGGTGAAGAACCTCTCGGGCGGCGAGCGGGGTCGTCTGCACCTGGCCAAGATGCTGGCCGAAGGCGGCAACGTGCTGCTGCTGGACGAGCCGTCCAACGATCTGGACGTGGAAACCCTGCGTGCGCTGGAAGAGGCCCTGCTGGAGTTTGCCGGCAGCGCCCTGGTGGTCAGCCACGACCGCTGGTTCCTGGACCGCATCTGCACCCACATCCTGGCCGCCGAGGGCGACAGCCAGTGGACCTTCTTCAACGGCAACTACCAGGAGTACGAGGCCGACAAGAAGAAGCGCCTGGGCGAAGAGGGTGCCAAGCCCAAGCGGGCCCGCTTCAAGAGCCTGGCCTGATGACCGACGAACAGGTTCTGGCCCAGACCCGCGAATGGGTGGAGAAGGCCGTGATCGGCCTGAACCTCTGCCCGTTCGCCCGCGCGGTCTGGGTGCGCGACCAGGTGCGTGTGGTGGTGAGCCGCGCCCGGCATGTGGATGCCTTCCTGGACGAGCTCGACCGCGAACTCGACCTGCTGGCCACCACACCGGCCGAGCAGATCGACACCACCTTGCTGGTGCACCCGGCGCTGTTTCCCGACTTCGGGCAGTTCAACGACTTTCTGGGCGTGGTCGACGATGTGGTGGCCGAGCACGACCTGGAGGGCGTGATCCAGGTGGCGCCGTTCCACCCGCTGTTCCAGTTCGAGGGCACCGAGCCGGACGACATCACCAACGCGACCAACCGTTCTCCCTTCCCGATCCTGCACCTGCTGCGGGAAGAGAGCGTGGAACGCGCCGTGGCCACCGATGCCGGTGATGCCGACGCCATCGTCGAGCGCAACATGAAGACGCTGCGCGATCTGGGCCACGACGGCTGGGCCCGACTGTGGAATAAGTCCTGACCCGTCGGCGCCCGCTACTCCCTACGGAGTATTGAATGCCTTCGCGGGGCAAAATACGGTACTGGGCATTTGTCAGCCCAATGCCATTGCCCGGGAAACCCCACCATGAATGCCACCGTCAGGCCTGAAGTCGACGTCTACATCCAGGATGCACTGTCCCAGACTGCGAACTGGCTGCCGCGCTGGCTCGACCAGGTCAGTGTTTCCCTGAAGAACCTCGAAGCCGCCGAGCCGGGTGCCATGGAGCGCAAGGCGCTCAACACGGCCCGTCTGGAGGCCGACCGGCACCGCGAGTCGCTGGTCGAGGCCTACCGGGCCGAGCTGGAGGCCAGCACCCGGCCGCAGCAGGCCGGCGCCGGACAGGACGGCAAACCCCGGGTGAGCTTCGACGAGCTCGAACTCATGGGCGACGACCAGGTGCAGGAAACCGTGGAGTTCGCCCGGCTCCAGCAAGTGGTGGAGATGACGCTCGAAGACCTCGACGCCGAACTCAACGCCCGCATGTGCAGTGCGCTGGGCCTGCAGCAGATCAATCCGGACGCCAACCCGCTGCGCCCGTCGGCGTTCATCGGTGCCCTGTCGAGGGCCATGAAGGCCGACCGTGTCGAGGCATCGGTGCGTGGCCGCTGGCTGAAGGCGGGCGCTGCCGCACTGGGCGAGCAGCTGGCCGGTGTCTTCCTCGGACTGATCGAAAAACTGGACGAGAACGGTGTGCGGCCGGTGGGCTTCGGCGTGACCCGCCCGTTCGCCGCGAGCCGCTCCAGCCCGAATTCGGTGTCGGGCCCGCGCTCGCGCCGTGGCGAGACCAAGACGCTCAAGCCGGGCGAGCGCAGCATGCCGGGCGACCCGCTGCTGACGCTGGACCAGCTGCACCGCCTGCTGGTGGGCAACCTGGGCCCGGAAGAGTCGGGCAGCGAGCCGCAGCAGGTCAACCAGGCGATGGTCCGCAACCTGGCCAGCGAGGTGGTGACGCTCATGATGCGGCAGATCACCGACGACAAGCGCATCCTCCAGCCGATCCGGGACATCCTGCACGGCATGAAGCCGGCGCTGATCGACCTGGCCCGCGCCGACCCGCGTTTCTTTGCCGATCGCCACAACCCGGCCCGTCGGCTGCTGGACGCCGTCATCGAGCGTTCGCTCGGTTTCAAGAGCGAGGCCGAATCCGGCTACGCACCGTTTGCCGCCGAGATCCGAGGCATCCAGCGCGCCCTGCTGCGCTCGGGTGACGATGTGCCCGAGCGCTTTCCCGAGCTGCTGGAGCGGCTGCAGCGCTTCAGCACCCGGGCGGTCGAGCCATCCCAGGAGGCGCGCGGCCTGGCGGTCAACACGCTGGTGCGGGTGGAGCAGCGCAATCTGCTGGCCGAACGCCTGGTGCACGAATTCCGCGATCTCAAGGACTTCCCCAAGGCACCCGGCGTGGTCCGCCGCTTCCTGACCGGCCCGTGGGCCCAGGTGGTGGCCCAGGCCCGGCTCGAAGAAGGGGCCCGCCCGCCGCTGCTGCCGGCCGATGCCGCCTCGCGCCGCTATTCCGAGGTCATCATCGATCTGCTGTGGTCCTGCCAGGTGGGGCTGGCCAGCCTGAACCGCCCCCGGCTGGTGAAGGTGATCCCGGTCATCCTGCGCACGCTGCGCGAGGGGCTGGATTCCATCGACTACCCGCGTGCCGCCACCGAAGGTTTCTTCCAGGCGCTGATGGGCCTGCACGAGGCGGCCTACAAGACCCAGCGACCCGGCGTGCCGGAGGACAACCCGCCCAGCCGCCAGGACGTGGAAGACGTGTCGATGTGGATGCAGAGCCAGGAAGCCAAGGACACCGGCTTCATGACCGACCTGCCGCCCGAGACCCAGCCGCCGGCCTACGAAAACACCCAGCCGCTGCCGCCGGGTGAACTGCCCGACGCCCAGCCCGATACCCGTGTCATGGAGAGCCGCCTGCCGGTGGAGCTGACGGTGGGGGCCTGGTTCGAGATGCCGCTGGACGGCGTGACCACCCGCTGCCAGATCACCTGGGCCAGCCCGCACGGCACGCTCTACCTGTTCAACACGGCCACCGGCAAGTCGGTGTCGATGACGCGCCGCAACCTGGACCGCCTGATCGATCAGGACCGGCTGCGCATGATCGCCCGCCAGAGCGTGGTGGACGACGCGCTGGACGCGGTGGCCCAGCAGGCCCTGCGGAACTCGTCGGCCTCCGGCAAGACCTGAGGCTCGCCCCGGGCCGTGCGCAGGTCGGGCGCCGGTTCAGGCGGCCTTGCGCAACAGCTTCTTGCGCACCAGGTGGATGTTGCTGCGCAGGGCGTAGAGCTCGTCGGTGTAGCTCAGGGGCACCACCACCTTCTCCACCTTGGTCTCCATGGTGTCGATCTGCTCCAGCAGCCGGTCGGCCGCCTCGCCCGATTCGTGGCGTTGCTCGATGTCGCGCAGCTCGGCGTACCAGCGGAACACCCGCGAGCGGATGCGGAAGGTGTAGAGCGGCGGGATGATGCGCGAGAGCGGCAGCGCCAGCGCAATGATCAGACCCATGGCCAGCCACATGCGCTCGATCAGGTTGGCCAGCCAGAACGGCAGGTAGCGCTGCAGGAAGGGCTGCCCGCCCCGGATGGCGCGCTGTGCCTCGTCGGCCACCGGTATCTCGCTGTGCTCCAGGCTGGGGTATTCGCGCGCCCTGCTGAACCAGCCGGCGCTGCCGTGCAGCCGGGTGGCCGTCTGCGAGAACAGCTGCAGCACGGCCGGGTGGGTGTCGGCCCGGGCCAGCAGGCTGGTGGTCGAGGCCACCAGCCGCACCCGGCGGGGCGGGATGTTGGCCGAGAGGTCCACCATGCCCTGGGGCATGACCACCGGTGTCAGGTAGGCGAAGCGGCGCGAATAGGCCTCGTTCTGGGTGAAGTCCATCAGCCGCACGCCGGGCGTCTGCAGCAGCATCTGCACCATCAGCGACTCCGGTGCCGAGGCAAACACCAGCGCGTCCAGCTCGCCGTCCAGAAAGGCGACCGTGGCCGGTGTCTGTTCCAGCTGGCTCAGCCGCAGGTCGCGCGGCGCCATGCGGTTGACCTCCAGCAAGGTCTCGAACAACCGGGGCACGCCGCTGCCGGCCGTGCCCACGTTCACCCGCCAGCCCCGCAGGTCGGACAGGGTCTCCAGCGTGCCGCTGCGGCGCAGCTGGCGCGCCCGTTCTTCGCGGTAGAAGACCCACAGCGGTTCGACGAACAGGCTGCCCAGCGACGCGAGGTCCTCGGTGTCGGCCTCTGAAATGTTGCCGGTGCCGCCCTGCACGAAGCCGATGTCCGCTTCGCCCCGGCGCAGCCGCTCCAGGTTGTCCGAAGAGCCCTCGGTCTGCAGCAGTTCAACCGTGATGCCTTCTCGCGCCAGCGCTTCCGCATAACGCCGTCCGAAGGTTTCGTAGGCGCTCTGCGCCGGGCCGGTGGCCAGCACCACAGTTTTGGGCGGGGTCGGGTTGAGCCACCAGTAGGCGGCCACCAGCAGGGCCACGGTCAGCAGGGCAAACGGCCCGAAGGACAGCAGCATCTCGCGCAGCGAGATGAGGGTGTAGCGAAGGGTTTTCGGCATGGCTGCGGACGGTATCACGCAAGGCATCGAACCAATGTCATCGGTCGGTAAATCACGAACGAAGTCGATACGTTGTGATTGGCGCATGACTTGACCTGGGCCGGCCGGCGAGCATCCAGGGCTTTGCCCTTGCGGCCCCACCAGCCTACCGGCCCGCCCGCCGGTCAGACCATGAGAACACCTTTCTCCGCCGCCGCCCTGTTCACGCTGACCGTGGGCATGACCGCCACCGCTGTGGCAGCCGCTGCCGAACCGGGCAGCCTCCCGGCCCTGAACCTCGGGCCCTGGCAGATCGGCGCCCAGGCCACCCGCTACAGCACCGAAGACGAAAGCCACCGCATCGACGCCCGGCTGGTGCATTCGTCGCGCTACCGCCAGCAGTTCGGCGTGGACGCGGGCTGGCTGGTGGGGGATCGTTGGGCGGTCGGCTTCAACCTGGCGGCCGGGCGCACCGGCGACTTCCGCGACCTGGTGGGCAACCTGGTGCACAGCCCGGTGGAGGGCTGGCATGGTCGCCTCTCGCTGGGCCGGCTGCAAAGCACCGACGCCTACAGCTTTGCGTCCGGCCCGGCCGATGTGCGGGTGCAGCAGGACGCCTGGCTGGCCAGCCTGGTGCGCGACGGCCCGGCGCAAGGCCTGTGGGGCGACGCCCGCTGGACCATGTACGGCGCCCGTGCCCGGGTGCCGGCGCTGGCGCCGGTGGTGATCCAGAGCCGCACCGGCGCCATCCTGCAGGCCAGCACCGATGTGCGGCGTCTGTCGCCCGGACAGATGCTGGGCACCGATCTGGCGGTCGGCTTGTTTCCCGTGTCCGATGCGCGGCTGGACCTGGCCTTGGGCCGCGAGCGGACCCGCTTTCCCATGGCCGACGGCACCGATGCCGGTTCCACCCGGCTGGTGGGCCGCCTCGGCTGGCTCCAGGACCTCGACGGCTGCCGCCGCGTCGGCCTGAACCTCGCCTCGACCACCGCCAGCCGCACCCTCGGGCTGGTGTGGGAGTCGGGCCAATGGCAGCTGGGGCTGTCCCGGTCGGTGCAGCAACCCCAGCCGGCTGAAACCCGGTTGTCGCTGGGCTGGCGGGTGCCGGTCGGCGGGTCCGCCACGGCTGGCGTACCGGCCTTGGCAAGCTGTGCCCGCACCCCGCTGCGCGCACAGGCCGGCGTGGCGCGCCTGCAGCTGGCGTCGCAGCGGCCGGCCCAGCTGCCCCGCACCGTGCTGGCCAGGGTCGACCGCACCCTGCAGCCCCAGGCCCTGGCGGCCATCGACACCTCGCTGGTGGCGCCCGGTTATGGCGTGGCCATCGTCGGCGGGCAGCTCCTGTTCACGCTGGAGCTGGCGGCCCAGGGGCTGGTCGACCTGCGCACGCTGGAGAACGCGGCCACGGTGGCCAATGTGGGCATCAACGGACAGCCTTTCCTGCTGCTCTCGGGCAACCAGGTGGTGATCCAGCTCGACAACATCCCCAACCCCGGCGCAGGCCAGCAACTCACCTACGAGGCCGACTTCGCCTCGGTCAACGACCCCGTGCAGGGCGTCATCGTCATGCGCATCAGCTTCACCATCAAAGGCCGTTGAACTCCATGAAAACCGTCCGTTCTTTCTGGCTTGCAGGGGTGTTGTCCTGCCTGCTCGCAGCGACCTGGCCGCTGCAGGCGCCGGCCCAGGTGGCCGTGGTGGGTGCCACCGCCGGCAGCGTGCCGCAGCTGGCCTTCCGGCAGGCCGAGATGTCCCGGGTCTGGAATGCCGGCAGCTTCACCCAGACCGCCACCGTCGCCGGCAGCAAGGGTGCCATCAGCTACAGCAGCAGCGACCCGGCGGTGGCGTCGGTGCAGGCGGGTTCCGGTCTGGTCACGCCGCTGCGCCAGGGGGAGGTCATCATCACTGCGGTGCAGGCCCCGCAGGGGTTCTTCCCGCTGGCCCGGGCCAGTTACCGGGTCCGGCTGGCGGCCGGCGTGCCGGTGCTGCAGCCCTGGGTGCTGCCGCCGGTGGGTCTGGCGGGTGCTCCGGTCACGCTGACCCCGCCGGTCTCCAGCAGCCCGGGGGCCTTCAGCTTCAGCAGCAGCGCCCCGGCCGTGGCCAGCGTGGTGGGCAACCAGCTCACCGTCCTGGGCAGCGGCGAGGCCGTCATCACCGCCACCCAGGCGGCCACCGGCGACTACACCGCCGCCACCGCCACCGCGCGCCTGCTGGTGAACCTGCAACAGCCGGTGGTCGGCCCGCTGGTGCCGCCCCAGGGGCTGGTGTACGGCGCCGCGCCGTCGCTGCTGGTGGCGCCGTCCAGCGACAACCCGGCCCCCTTCGTCTTCAGCAGCAGCCAGCCGCAGGTGGTGGAGGTGAGCGGTAGCCAGCTGGTGGTCAGGGGGGCGGGCACCGCGGTGATCACCGCCACCCAGCCGGCGCAGGGTGGCTTCGGGGGAGCGAGCGTGAGCGCCACGGTGCAGGTGGCCAAGGCCGCGCCGACCCTGGGCCTGCCCGCCGATCCGTTGTTGCGGGAGTCGCGCTGGCAGACCAGCGAGATCCCCATGATCCTGGGCCTGACACCCGGGCACATGGGCACCGGCGGCGGCACCTGGTCGGTGGCGGACGGTGTGATCGTGCTGTCCCAGGCGGTCAATGCCAGCGGCCAGCCGTTGGTCCGGGTGTCGACGCCCGGCCGCTACGCCCTGCGCTACAGCGTGCCGGAAAGCGCAAACACCCTGGCCGGTTCGATCGACGTGCCGATGCTGGCTTTCGCCAACCAGCCGTTCCAGCTGGTGGATGCAACGGTCAACCGCCCGCCGTCCTTGCCGGCGGATACGGTCATCGGCTCGGTGACCGGCGTGTCGTCACCGCCGTTCGGGACCCCGGTGGTGAGCCTCCAGGTGTGCATCGACCGCAGCACCGTCTACCGTCTGCGTTTTGCGGTGCCCAACGGCGAAGCCTTCGGGGTCGACTGGGCCGATCCGCCGGCCACCGCCATCACACCGGCGGGGGGCGAGGTGGTCATCGACCTCGCCCTGGGCGGCAACCCGGCCGATCTGGAGCCGTCACGGGTCCTGCGGGTGCGTCAGCTCGGCTCTGCCGACGGGCTCTACCGGGAGGTGACGCGCACCCTGCGGATCGATGCCACGCCGGTGCTGTGCCCGAGCGTGCCGGTCTGATCAGGCGGGGATGGCGCTGCGGCGCTCGAGGCGGAAGATGCGCACCGCCTCGTTCATCACCTGGGCCTGGGCCTGCAGCGAGCTGGCGGCTGCGGCCAGTTCTTCCACCATGGCCGAGTTCTGCTGGGTGACCGAGTCCAGCTGTCCGACCGCCTGGTTGATCTGGCCGATGCCCATGGACTGTTCGTTGGTGGCGCTGGTGATCTCGCCGATCAGGCCGTTCACCTGCTCGACCGCCTTGACCACGTTGCCCATGGTCTGACCGGCGTTGTGCACCAGCTGGCTGCCCTGGGCCACCTTGTTCGACGACTCGTCGATCAGCACCTTGATCTCCTTGGCCGCCGACAGGGTGCGCTGCGCGAGGTTGCGGACCTCGCCGGCCACCACCGCAAATCCACGGCCTTGTTCACCGGCACGGGCGGCTTCCACGGCAGCGTTGAGGGCCAGGATGTTGGTCTGGAACGAGATGCCGTCGATCACCTGGATGATTTCGCCGATGCGGGCCGACGACTTGCTGATGTCTTCCATGGTGCTCACCACCTGTCCCATCGCCAGGTTGCCTTCGCGGGCCACCATGGCCGCCTTTTCGGACAGCGTGGCGGCTTCGCGCGAGGAATTCGCGCTCTGGGCCACGGTGCTGGTGAGTTCTTCCATCGACGCGGCGGTCTCTTCCAGGCTGCTGGCCTGGGCCTCGGTGCGGGAGGACAGGTCCTGGTTGCCGCTGGCAATCTGGTTGGAGGCCACCTGCACGCCCTCGACCTCGTGGCGCACATCGGACACCACCGCCTGCAGGTTCACATTGAGCTGGTTCAGTGCCTTGGCCAGTTCGCCGAACTCGCCGGTGGTGGCGCCCTTGAACCGGGCGGACAGGTCGCCTGCGGCCATGGTGTTGGCGAAGCGGATGGCATCGTTGAGCGGGTTGATCAGCTGGCGGCGCAGGACCAGCGCGCCGCCGGCAGCGATGCCCAGCAGCACGGCGGCAGCACCGGCGTGCACCGCAGCGCCGTGCGACGCCGCCAGTTCACCGACGACCAGACCCGCCGCCGTCAGTCCGACGGACATCAGCGCGATGCGCCGGCCCAGCGTCATCCGCAGGGCGCCGCGCAAGGTGCCCAGCAGACCCTTGTGCACCAGCTGGCCCTTGTGCAGCGCCACCACCTGCTGGCCGGCGTCACGTTCGGTCCGCATCCGGGCGTACAGCACCTCGGCCGCCTGCACCTGCTCCCGTGTGGGTTTGGTGCGCACCGACATGAAGCCGACCGCCTGACCGTTCTCCATGATGGGCGTGGCGTTGGCCACCACCCAGTAGTGGTCGCCGTTCTTGCGCCGGTTCTTCACCAGCGCCGACCAGGGTTGGCCGCCCTTGAGCGTTTCCCACATGTCGCGGAACGCTTCCTGCGGCATGTCGGGGTGCCGCACGATGTTGTGCGGCTGGCCGATGAGTTCTTCCCGGTCGTAGCCACTGACCGCGATGAACGCCGGGTTGCAGTAGGTGATGTGGCTCTGCAGGTCGGTCGTGGAGACCAGGGTCACGCCATCGGGAATGACGAATTCGTTGTGGGTGACAGGCAGATTGGTACGCATGGGGCCTCGCACGGTGCAGGACTGGGAACAGATCCCGCCGGTGATGCGGGATCGGGTTCAGGGCAGTCTAGGGACCGCGCCAGGAGCCGATGGGCCGATATCACGGGCGATTGCATGCCATATCGGGCCTGTCCCTGCCGCGCTTGAGGCCTTTCCGTCAAAAAATGATGACATTCGTATTTGTCATGGACAACCGCACGCCTCAGGGGCGAGGTTCGATACTGAGAACGGTGTAGGTGCCATTGATCTGGTCGGCGGTGAAACGGACCTTGTCGCCGGCCTTGATGCCGTTGAGGATGGCCGGGTTGCGCGCCTTGAACACCATGGTCATGGGGGGCATGTCGAGGTTGCGGATGTCGCCATGGCGCAGCGTCACGGCGCCTGCCCCGGCATCGACCCGACGCACCTCGGCCTCGGCCCAGGGCAGGGCGCCCGGAGCGGCTGCCGCCGGCGGGGCTGCAGACGGAGAGACGGCGGGCGAATGGCCGCTGTGCTGGGCCAGGGCCAGCGAGCTGGCGGCGGCCAGCAGGGTGGCCATGAGCGTGGTCCTGAGGGTGGATTTCATGTCGGACTCCTGAAAAGCAGCCGTTCAGCTGCGGAAATAAGACTGGTAAACGCGCGAGCTGCCGTCCTTGAGGACCAGCACCACATCGTAGGGGTCGCGCCGGTTGCCGTAGACCTCGCCATCCATGCCGGGGCTGCCCACCGGCATGCCGGGCACGGCCAGACCGATGGCCTGCGGTTTTTCGGCCAGCAGGCGGCGGATCTCGCGGGCGTTCACATGGCCCTCGATCACATAGCCGCCGATCAGGCCGGTGTGGCAGGAACCGTAGCGGTCGGGCAGGCCCAGGCGGCGGCGCACGGCGGTGTTGCCGGTGTCGAAGGTCTGCACCACGAAGCCGTCGGCCTGGAGGTAGTTGACCCAGTCCTGGCAGCAGCCGCAGTTGGGGTCCTTCCAGACCTGCAGCACCGGCAGCGCGGCGGGGGTGTTCTGGGCCAGCGCCAGTCCGGCGAGGCCGGCCAGGGGCAGGGCAGCGGTGGCGCGCAGCAGGCGGCGGCGCGAGAGCAGTGAAGCGGAAGTGGAAGCGGTGGTCATGGGTTCATCCTTGGGTGGGTCTGACACGAAGGGTGCCGCGCATGCCGGCTTCAAAATGGCCGGCGATCAGGCATGCGAATCCGAATTCGCCAGCCCGGTTGAAGTTCCAGACAATGTCGCCGCGTTTCCCGGGCGGCACATGGGCCATGTAGGGCTCGTCGTGCGCCATGCCGGGGAAGCGCTTCATCAGCTCGGCATGGGCCTGCAGCTCTTCCTCGGTGCCGATCACGATTTCGTGCATCACCTGCCCCGCATTCACGGCGCGCAGGCGCAGCGTCTCGCCCTGGCGCACTTCCAGGTGCGAGGGGCTGAGCTTCATGTCGTCGCTCATGCGGATGGTGATGGTGCGGCTGACCTTGCGCGGGTCGCCGGCGATGCCCCAGGGCTTCTGTTCGGGCGGCAGATCGGTCCGGGGCTTGTCATGGCTGTCCCCGTGGGCCCGCGCCAGGCCGGGCCAGGCCAGCCCGAGCAGGCTGACCAGCAGCCCGTGCTGGGCGGTGCGTCGGTTGATGGGTTTCATGCGGTGTGCTTTCGGTGTTCGGTGAACGCTCTAGTGGTGGCCGTGCCCGTGGCCGGCCGGCTTGCGGGCCGTACCCTCAAGGGTAGCTTTGGCCGGCGCAGGCGTGGCCGCCGGGCGCGAGGGCGCCGGCGCCTGGCCCACATCCACCGCACGGGCCTGGGTGCCGGGGGGCATGGCGTAGTCGCCGGGGTCGCGGTAGTCGTTGGCGCCCAGGCCGGCGCGCACCTTCAGCGTGGTGAACATGCCGCCCATCTCGATCGGACCGTACGGGCCGCTGCCGGTCATCATGGGGAAGGTGTTGGCGGGCAGCTCCATCTGCATCTCGCCCATGTCGGCCATGCCGCGCTCGCCCATGACCATGTAGTCCGGCTGCGCGCGCTGCAGGGCACCCACCAGGCCGCGGTGGTCGGTGCCGATCATGGTCGGCACGCCGTGGCCCATGGCGCCCATGGTGTGGTGGCTCTTGTGGCAGTGCATGGCCCAGTCGCCGGGTTCGTCGGCGATGAATTCGAGCTGCCGCATCTGGCCCACGGCCACATCGGTGGTCACCTCCGGCCAGCGCGCGGTTCTGGGTACCGGGCCGCCGTCGGTGCCGCTCACCTCGAACTCGATGCCGTGGATGTGGATCGGGTGGTTGGTCATGGTCAGGTTGCCCACCCGCACCCGCACCCGGTCGCCCAGGCGGGCCACCAGCGGCGTGATGCCGGGGAACACGCGGCTGTTCCAGGCCCAGATGTTCTGCTCCAGCATGGTGTTGACCTGCGGCGTCATGCTGCCGGGCTGCACGTCGAAGGCGTTGAGCAGGAAGCAGTAGTCGCGCTGCACGGGATCGATGTGCGGATGCCGACCCTTCGGGTGGGTGACCCAGAAACCCATCATGCCCATGGCCATCTGCACCATTTCGTCGGCGTGCGGGTGGTACATGAAGGTGCCGGGGCGTTTCGCCTCGAACTCGTAGACGAAGGTCTTGCCCACCGGGATCTGAGGCTGGTTCAGTCCGCCCACGCCGTCCATGCCGTTGGGCAGCCGCTGGCCGTGCCAGTGGATGGTGGTGTGCTCGGGCAGGCGGTTGGTCACGAAGATGCGGACCCGGTCGCCCTCGACCACTTCAATGGTCGGGCCCGGGCTCTGGCCGTTGTAGCCCCACATGTTGACGTGGAAGCCGGGCGCCATTTCGCGCACCACCGGCTCGGCCACCAGGTGGAATTCCTTGACGCCGTTGTTCATGCGCCAGGGCAGGGTCCAGCCGTTGAGGGTGACCACCGGCTGGTAGGGCCGGCCGGCGCCGGTCACGCCGGGCGGGGTCCAGGGGCCGGCGGTGTCGGCCGAGGTCTGCTGCGGCGCTTCGGGGAGCGCGGCCATGGCCACGCGGCTGACGCTGGCCGCGCTCACGGCCGTCACGGCGGTGGCCGCAGCGCCGGTGAGCCACTGCCGCCGGCTGCTGGAGGAAGGTGTGTTTTTCATGTCAGTGTCCGGGTGAGGCGGCGCCGGTGCCGGCGGCCGCAGCGGTGTCGGGGAGGGGGCTCACGGCCGAGGCCGGCGCGCCGGCCAGCAGGGCCTGGCCGTCGGCCAGGGCGCGCCAGTAGGCGGCGCGGGCCTGCAGCGCGGTGTCGAGCGCACCGATGCGTTCGCGCGCGCTGGCCAGCAGGTCCCAGGTGCTTTGCAGCATGCCGTTGTAGCGGAGCAGGGTTTCCTGATCGAGCGCGGTGTGCAGCTTGATCAGGCCGTCGGTGGCCTGGCGGGCGGCGGCGTGCCGCAAGGCCACCTGCTGCCAGGCCAGCCGGGCGGCGGAGCGCCGTTCGGCGGCGTGCGACAGCAGCCGCGCCTGCCCGTGCAGCGAACGCTCGGCGGCGGCATCGCCGGGGCGCTCCAGTGCCGCGACGTGCGGGGGCGCCGACGCGCCGGTACCGGCGCTGGCCACCGCCTGGTCGAGCCGGGCCTGCAGCAAGGCCTCGCGGGCCGGATCGGCGGCCCGGCGGTCGCGTTCCACCTCGGTGCGCAGCAGCGCCAGATCGGCGTCGGCCTGCAGCGCCAGGGCTTCGATGCGCTCGGCGTCCACCGCCTGGCCGGGCCACACCGCTTCGGGCAGCGCCGGCAGACCCTGGGGCAGCCGCGCGGCGAGCGCCACGATGTCCGGGCCCCGCCACAGGCCCAGCCGGCCGGCCAGCGCCTCCACGGCAGCGCGCTCGGCCAGCCGCGCCGACACCAGGGCTTGCCAGGCGGCGGTCTCGACCAGCTGTTCCCGCATCTGGCGGGCCTGGCTCCAGTTGCCGGCCACCACCATGCGGCGGCCGAGTTCGGCACCGGTGCGGGCCACATCGTGGGCCTGAGCCATGAGTGCGGCCCGGGTGCGGGCGGTCACCGCATCCACCCAGGCCTTGTGCACGCCCTGCACATGGCGGGCCCAGGCGGCCTGCACGGCGGCCCGTTCGCGGGCGTTCATCTCCGGCCGGGTGAACAGCTCGGGCTGGTGCTTCATGGAGGCCGCCAGGGCGGCCTGCAGCGTCAACGGTTCGGGAGCGGATGGCGCGGATGGCGCGGATGGCACGGACGGGGTCGAACCCGGGGCGGCTGCGGGCTCGGCACGGGCCTGCTCCCAGCGCAACAGGTCGATGTGACCCCGGGCGAAGGCCGCCACCTGGTCATTGACGCGTTGCCACTGGGCGCGGGCAGCGGGCAGCCCTTCGGGCAGGGCCGGCGGATCGGACGAGGGTTCGGCGGGCAGCAGGGGCCACGCGGGGGGGCTGGCCTGGGCGGCGGGGTCGGCGGCGGTCAAGCCGTCGGCTGCACCGGGCAGGCCGGCCATCGCAGCGGGCAGGTGGCCCGCCATCAACAGGCCGGCCACCAGCGGGCCAGCCAGCAAAGGCCGGGTGAATCGGATCATGGGTCATCTCCTGACAGTCTGAACAGACGCCGGCAGCAGGCCGCACCCCTTCGGGCACGGTCACCGACCGGCGCAACCGGGGTTCAGGTCAGGCGATGGGGGGTTTGTGGCGCCGTGGCGGCACCAGGCTGGCAAAGCGCACGTCAGGGGCTGCCTGAACATGGTGCGGGGCCGGCGCTGCGTCGTCCTGCCACGCGGCCAGGCTCAACACCGGGCCGTTGCAGACATCGCAGGCGTTGTGGCTGGGGCAGTGGTCGTCGGCGGCTGCGTCGGCGATCGGGGCGTGCCCGGCGTGGTCAGCGTGATCCGGATGGTCTGCGGCCCCGGTCATGGCGCCGTGCCCTGCGGCGTGGGCGTCCGCCGGCTGGCTATCTGCCGGCTGCGCGTCGGTGGTCTGGGCCGGCAGGTGGCTTTGCGTCGGCAGGACCGACAGGGCCATGGCGTCACCGGCCCAGGCCCGCAGGGGCATGAGCAGCATCAGCAGGACCAGGGCAAAGACGCGCATGGGCGGAATGATACGGCCAGGGTGTCCGAGTTCCGTCAAGCCTGCAGCAGCGCTGTGGCCTTTTGCAGCCACAGCCGCATGCTGTCGGTCAGGTCGCGCTGGCTGAAGGAGCAGCTTTCGGCATCGAACAGGGCGCTGGACTCCAGCCGGTCCAGCAGGCCGTTCAGCACCTCGGCGTAGCGCGGGGGCAGCCGGGCCAGCAGCTCGGGCTGATCGCGGGCCAGCGCCACGAACTGGCGGGTGTCCAGCCGGCCGGCCTGGAGTTCGGTGAGGGCCTGGTCCAGACGTTCCAGTGTCGGGTTCGGGTCGGTGTTCATGGGGGCAGCGATGAAAGCGGTGGAGTAGGGGTGACGACGGGGGGCAGCGGCATGCCGCGCTGGGCCATGACCAGCCGCAGGCGGTCGGGGCGGTCGGTGATCAGGCCGTTCACACCCCGGTCGATCAGCCGCTCCATGTCGGCGGTTTCATTGACGGTCCAGGGGATCACCTGCAGCCCGAGCCCGCGGGCTTCCTCCAGGGTGGCCTGGTCCAGGTCGGCATGGTGGGGCGACCAGATGCGGCCACCCGCGGCACGCACCAGCGCGGGCACGCTGTCGTGGTCGCTCAGGCGGCGGCCACCGGTCCAGGCGGTGCCGGACAACGTGTCGAAGCGGGGCTGGCGGGCGGTCAGGTAGACGCGTGGCCACGAGGGGGCCAGCCGCCGCGCGACGTCGAGCGTACGCCAGTCGAAGCTCTGCAGCTGGGTGCGCCCCAGCATGCCGTGCGCCCGGGTCACCTCCAGCACCGCCTGCACCAGGCGCCGGGGGTCGGCGGAGGCCTGCGGCCGGCGCGGGTCGATCTTGGTCTCGATGCTCAGGCGCACATGGTCGGCGCCCGATCGCTTCACCAGCCGGTAGACCTCGGCCAGCGTCGGCATGCGCGCGCCGTCGACCGCCTGCTGGTCGGGGAAGTCGCGCGCATAGCGGCTGGCCGGGTTGATGCGGCCCACATCCCACTGGCGGATCTGGCGCAGGGTCTGGCGCACGAAGGGCGTGCCGGGGCTCTGCAGCCAGCGGCCCTGGCGGTTGCGGGTGATGTCGGGGTTGGGGGCCAGGTCGTGGGCCACCACCGGCACGCCGTCGGCGCTGAGCACCACGTCGAGTTCGAGGGTGTCCACGCCGATGGCGAGTGCCCGGGTGAACCCGGCCAGGGTGTTCTCCGGGGCCAGGGCGCGTGCGCCCCGGTGGCCCTGCAGGTCGAAGCCCTCGGCCTGCACCGCTGTGGCCGTGCACAGCAGCGCCGACAGGAGCCAGACCGCCAGACGCATGGGCCGGACTCAGTGGCCCAGGATCTTGGAGAGGAAGTCCTGGGTGCGCGGCTGCCGGTTTTCCGGGTGGGCGAAAAACTCTTCCTTGGAGCAGTCCTCCAGGATGTGGCCGCCCACGTCGATGAAGATCACCCGGTTGGCCACCTTGCGGGCAAAGCCCATCTCGTGGGTGACCACCATCATGGTCATGCCTTCCTTGGCCAGGTTCACCATGACATCGAGCACCTCGCCGACCATTTCCGGGTCGAGCGCCGAGGTGGGCTCGTCGAACAGCATGACCACCGGGTCCATCGACAGCGCGCGGGCAATGGCCACGCGCTGCTGCTGGCCGCCGGAGAGCTGGCCGGGGAACTTGTCCTTGTGGGCCATCAGGCCGACGCGGTCGAGCATCTTCAGGCCACGCACCTTGGCTTCGTCGGCGCTGCGGCCCAGCACCTTGATCTGGGCGATGGTGAGGTTTTCGGTCACGCTCAGGTGCGGGAACAGCTCGAAGTGCTGGAACACCATGCCGACCCGGCTGCGCAGCTGCGGCAGGTTGGTCTTGGGGTCGTGCAGCGCCACGCCGTTGACGAAGATCTCGCCCTTCTGGATGGGCTCCAGGCCATTGACGGTCTTGATGAGCGTGGACTTCCCCGAACCCGAGGGGCCGCACACCACCACCACATCGCCCTTGTTGATGGACACCGAGCAGTCGTTGAGCACCTGCACCGGGCCGTACCACTTGGAGACGTTCTTGATTTCAATCATGTTGTTCACCGATTAACGAATGATGGCGATGCGGGCCTGCAGCCGCTTGACGATCCACGACAGTGCAAAGCAGATGGCGAAGTACACCACTGCGGCAATCAGGTAGACCTCTTCGGGGCGGCCATAGATCTTGCCGGCGGTCACGAAGCCCTTGAGCATGTCGTAGGCGCCGATGGCATAGACCAGCGAGGTGTCCTGGAACAGGATGATGGTCTGGGTCAGCAGCACCGGCAGCATGTTGCGGAAGGCCTGCGGCAGCACCACCAGACGCATGTTCTGGCTGTAGGTCATGCCCAGCGCCTGTCCGGCGAACACCTGACCGCGGGGGATCGACTGGATGCCGGCCCGCATGATCTCGCTGAAGTACGCCGCCTCGAAGGCGATGAAGGTGATCACCGCCGACATCTCGGCCCCGATGGGCCGGCCGATCAGGGTGGGCACCAGCAGGAAGAACCACAGGATCACCATCACCAGCGGGATGCTGCGCATGCCGTTGACATAGATGGTGGCCGGTATGGCCAGGATCGGGTTGCCCGAGAGGCGCATGAGCGCCAGCACGGTGCCCAGCAGGATGCCGCCGATGGTGGCCACGATGGTCAGCTGCACGCTGAACCACAGGCCGCTCAGCACGAACTTGCTGAAGACGTCCCAGTTGAAGAAGGCAAGGTCGAGTCCGCCCATGTCAGTGGCCTCCGCCGGTCTGGCCGGCCACGATCAGGCCGGGAACGCGGGCACGCCGCTCGATGAAGGCGAACACACGGTTCACCGCGAAGGCCGAGATGGCGTACAGGGCGGTGACCGCGATGTAGATCTCGATGCCGCGCGAGGTTTCTTCCTGGGCCTGCATGGCGAACATGGTGAGTTCGGCAATCGACACCGCAAAGGCCACCGACGAGTTCTTCAGCAGGTTCATGGACTCGCTGGTCAGCGGCGGCAGGATGATGCGGAAGGCCATCGGCAGGATCACGTAGCGGTAGGCCTGACCGGTGGTGAAGCCCATGGCCATGGCGGCGTAGCGCTGGCCACGCGGCAGGGCCTGCACGCCGGCCCGCACCTGTTCGGCAATGCGGGCCGAGGTGAAGAAGCCCAGCGCCAGCACCACCAGCACGAAGCCGGAGAGCTGCTGCATCACCGGAAACAGCTTGGGCAGCACGAAGTACCACAGGAAGATCTGCACCAGCAGGGGAATGTTGCGGAACAGCTCGACCCAGGCGTTGGCCAGCCGCACCAGCCAGGGGCTGTCGGGCAGCGTGCGCAGCGTGCCGACCAGGGTGCCCATGAGGATGGCCACCACCCAGGCCCAGGCGGCCACGGACAGCGTCCAGCCCCAGGCTTCCATCATCCATTCCAGGTAGGTGCGGCCGCTGCCGTCATCGGTCAGGAATACCTGCCAGTCCCAATTCATGTCGTCACCATGTTGTTGTGTTGCATTCGGGTTTCAAAGCAGAAACCCCGCAGGCGGGTCTCGCTGCGGGGTTCCGTTCAGGCGGGCCTGATCAGGCCGCCATCACTTCTTGGCGTACTCTTCCACCGGCTTGTCGTTGGGGGTGGCCCAGACGGCCTTGGTGGCTTCGGTGGCGGGCAGGCCCACGCGGGTGTTGGACGGCGGGATCGGCTGCACGAACCACTTGTCGTAGAGCTTGGCGATCTCGCCCGACTTCATCATGGCCTTGATGCTGTCGTCCACGGCTTTCTTGAAGGCCGGGTCGTCCTTGCGGATCATGATGGCGATCGGCTCGACCGACAGCACTTCACCCACGATCCGGAAGTCGCCAGGGGCCTTGGACTTGGCGATGTTGCCGGCCAGGATCTGGCCGTCCATCACGAAGGCGTCGGCACGGCCGGATTCCAGCAGCAGGAAGCTCTCGGCGTGGTCCTTGCCGAACACTTCCTCGAAGTTCACACCGGCGCCGCGCTCGTGCTTGCGCAGCAGCTGCACCGAGGTGGTGCCGGTGGTGGTGGCGACCTTCTTGCCGTTGAGCTGGGCGATGCTGGTGATGCCCGATGCGGCCTTGGTGGCGATCCGCACTTCCTCGACATAAGTGGTCACGGCAAAGGCCACATCGCGCTGGCGGGCCAGGTTGTTGGTGGTGGAGCCGCACTCGATGTCCACGGTGCCGTTCTGCACCAGCGGGATGCGGTTCTGGGAGGTGACCGACAGGTACTTCACTTCCAGCTTGGGCAGGGCCAGCTGTTTCTGCACATCGGCCAGCACGCGCTGGCAGATTTCCACGTGGTAGCCGGCGTACTTGCCATCGCCCAGGGTGTAGGACAGGGCCCCGGACGAATCGCGCACGCCCATGGTGGCGGTACCGGAAGCCTTGATCTTGGCCAGCGTGTCATTGGCCTGGGCCATGGCGCCGGTGGCCGCCAGGGCCAGCGCGAGGGTGAGTACGTGTTTTTTCATGAGTTCTCCGTCGTGTGATCGAAACGAAAGCCGGGCAGGGATGGGGGCCCGGACAACCCCGGTCATGCCACCTGATGGGTGGAAACCGACCGCGACTATAGTGCGGCGCCCGCGCCTTGCGGGCGGGGGTTTCCTTGATCCGGTATGCAAAACGCGTATGAAACCATCCGTGTGGTGTCGGTTCCGCTGGTCTTCCCATGCAGTTTCCATGCCACGGTCCCGACCGTGACACGCGCCGGATGCGGTCGGATACGGGTCGCCGTATGCTGGAGAAGGCCGCCCCGCGGCCCCACGACAACGACAGCAGGAGACCGCGCATGAGCACCGCCCCCCAGCCCACCCGCGCCCACCACCGCGTATGGCCCAAGCGCCTGCCGCACAGCCTGAGACCCCCGGCCACCTCCCTGTGGACCAACCTGGAGGTGAGCGCGCTGCGCTACCCCGACAAGCCGGCGCTGGTCTTCTTCGACCGCAGCACCACCTACGCCGACCTGCAGCAGCAGGCCGAGCGGCTGGCCGCCCACCTGCGGGCCGTCGGCGTGCAGGACGGCGACCGGGTCATCCTTTACATGCAGAACTGTCCGCAGTGGGTGGTGGCGCATTTCGCCATCCTGCGGGCCAATGCGGTGGTGGTGCCGGTCAACCCCATGAACAAGGCCGACGAGCTGCAGCACTACATCACCGACCCGGACGCACGGGTCGCGATCTGCGCCGCCGACCTGGCCCCCGAGCTGGCCCGGGCCGACGCCGCCCTGCCCGAGACCGACCGCCTGCAGCACATGGTGGTGAGCCACTATGCCGACGCCATGGGGCCGCAGGCCGACGTGCCGCCCGCCTGGCAGGAGTGGCTGGGCAGCCGCCATGCGCCGCCGACGCTGACCCGGGGCACCGTGACCGACTGGTCGCAGGCGCTGGCCTGTGCCGACCCGCTGCCGGTCCACAACCGCCGCCCGGACGACCTGGCGGTGCTGCCCTACACCAGCGGCACCACCGGCCTGCCCAAGGGCTGCATGCACCCGCACCGCACCCTCATGCACAACGCGGTGGCCAGCACGCTGTGGGGCAATGCCTCGCCCGAGACGGTGGCGCTGGTGGTGGTGCCGCTGTTTCACATCACCGGCATGGTGACCGGCATGCACGCCTGCCTGTATGGCGGCGCCACCGTGGTGCTGATGCCGCGCTGGGACCGCGAGCTGGCCGGTCGCCTCATTTCGCGCTGGCGGGTGACCAGCTGGACCAACATCCCCACCATGGTGATCGACCTGCTGGCCAGCCCGAACTTCAGCCAGTACGACCTCTCCAGCCTGGTCTATATCGGCGGTGGCGGCGCGGCCATGCCGGCGGCGGTGGCCCAGCGCCTGTTCGACCAGTTCGGCCTGCGCTACTCCGAAGGTTATGGCCTGACCGAGACCGCCGCGCCCTCGCACAGCAACCCGCCCGATGCGCCCCGGCAGCAGTGCCTGGGCATCCCGTTCATGAGCACCGACGCCCGCGTGATCGACCCCGAGACGCTGCAGGAAATGCCGCAGGGCGAGGCGGGCGAGATCATCATCCACGGCCCCGAGGTGTTCGACGGCTACTGGAAACGCCCGGAAGCCACCGAGGCGGCCTTCATCACCTTCGAGGGCAAGCGCTTCTTCCGCTCCGGCGACCTGGGTCGGGTCGACGAAGACGGCTACTTCTTCATCACCGACCGGCTCAAACGCATGATCAATGCCAGCGGCTTCAAGGTCTGGCCGGCCGAGGTCGAGGCGCTCATGTTCCGCCACCCGGCCATCGCCGAGGCCTGCGTCATCGCCACCCGCGACAGCTACCGGGGCGAGAGCGTGAAGGCGGTGGTGGTGCTGCGGCAGGACGCGCAGGGCGTGAGCGAGCAGGACATCCTGGATTGGTGCCGCGAACACATGGCGGTCTACAAATGCCCGAAGAGCGTGCAGTTCGTGCCGGCCCTGCCCAAGAGCGGCAGCGGCAAGGTGATGTGGCGCCTGCTGCAGGAGCAGGAGAAGGCTGCGGCGCCACAATGACGGGATGAACTTCTTCACCGACGCCTTCCGGCGCCTGTGGCAACCGCGCAAGCCGCTGTTCTGGCTCGCGTTCGGCTTCAACGCCCTGGCGTCCTTCATGAGCTTCTTCATCCAGACCCGGCAGCCGCCGACCGGCCTGGCCCTCGCTGTGGGCCTGCTGGCCCTGACCAACAGCCTGATCGGTGCCTGGCTGACCTGGCGGCTCTGGAACGACCCGCCCGAGCGCACCGACGATCAACCCTGACCACCCCCGGAGACACGCATGTTCAAAGCCCTGCAGATCACCCAGCCCGAGAGCGGCTACCGCTGCGACCTCACCGAGCTCGACGAATCCAGCCTGCCCGAGGGCGACGTGACGGTGCAGGTGGCCTGGTCGACCATCAACTACAAAGACGGCCTGGCCATCACCGGCCGTTCGCCGGTGGTGCGCAAGTTCCCCATGGTGCCGGGCATCGATTTCGCCGGCACCGTGACCGACAGCCAGCACCCGCGCTTCAAGCCCGGTGACCGGGTGGTGCTCAACGGCTGGGGCGTGGGCGAGACGCACCCCGGCGGGCTGGCGCAGAAGGCCCGCGTCAAGGGCGACTGGCTGGTGGCCCTGCCGGCCGGCTTCAGCGAACGCGACGCCATGGCCATCGGCACCGCCGGCTACACCGCCATGCTGTGCGTGCAGGCCCTGCAGGACCACTGGGCCGCGCGCGGCGTGGCCGCCGGCAGCGGCGAGGTGCTGGTGACCGGTGCCGGCGGTGGCGTGGGCAGCGTGGCCATCGCGCTGCTGGCCGCGCTGGGCCACACCGTGGTGGCCTCCACCGGCCGCCCGGCCGAGGCCGACTACCTGCGTTCGCTGGGTGCGGCCGACGTCATCGACCGCGCCACCCTCTCGGCCCCGGGCAAGCCGCTGCAGAAGGAGCGCTGGATCGGCGTGGTGGATTCGGTGGGCAGCCACACCCTGGCGAATGCCTGCGCCAGCACCCGCTACGGCGGGGCGGTGGCGGCCTGCGGCCTGGCCCAGGGCATGGACCTGCCGGCCAGCGTGGCCCCCTTCATCCTGCGCGGCGTCACGCTGTTCGGCATCGACAGCGTCATGGCGCCCATGGCCCGGCGCGAGGCCGCGTGGGCCGCACTGGACCGCCTGATCGACCGGCCGAAACTGGCCGCCATGACCCGCGCCATTTCACTGGCCGAGGCGGTGCAGGCCGGGCACGACATCCTGGCCGGCCAGGTGCGCGGCCGGCTGGTGGTGGACGTGAACGCCTGACGCCAAGGGCCCCGGTCAGGCCGCCGGCACGATCTGCCGGTAGGCGTGCCAGGTGGCATGGCCCACCACCGGGCCGGCCACGAACAGGCCGGCGAACCAGGGCAGCATGGCCAGCCCGACCAGCAGCGTGATGAGCGCGCCCCACCACAGCATCACACCCGGGTTCTGCAGGCTGGCGCGGATGCTGGTCAGACCGGACGACACCGCATCGGACTGCCGGTCCAGGATCATGGGGATGCTGATGGCGCTGGTGATGAAGATCAGCCCGGCGAACAGCCCGCCCACCAGCGTGTAGGTGATCAGGAACTCGATGTTCTCGCGGCTGAACAGCTGCTGCAGCAGGTGGGCCGCATCGGGCATGGTGTTGAAGGTGACCGCAAACACCACCAGCGATGCCCGGCCCCACAACATTTCCAGAATGAGCAGCACGCCGGCAAAGATGGCCATGGTGCCCAGCATCGGCCGCCAGGCCATCAGCGAGGCGCGCAGCGAGGGCCGGCGGCCCTGTTCCAGCGCCCGGCTCGCGTCGTACAGGCCCAGGCACAGGAAGGGACCCATCAGCAGGAAGCCGGCCGAGAGTGCCAGCACATAGGCCGGTGCCGAGCGGAACACCGCCAGCAGCGCATGGCCCATCAGGAAGAAGCACAGGCCATAGAACAGGCCGATGCGCGGGCAGCGGATGAAGTCGCGCCAGCCGGCGGCCAGCCAGCGCAGCGGGTCGGCGGCGCGCAGGTCGGCCAGCTTCAGGTCGAACACCGAAGGGCCTCGGCCCGAGGGTTCCGGTGCTTGCTCGTTCAGGGTGTCGGCCATGGTGTGTGCGGTGAAGGCGGGTAGACATTGGGCCATCGTCACCGGGTGGCGGCAACCGGTATTTCCCGGGGCTACACTGCCGCCCCATGACCCAGGAATTCAAGCCGCCGTACGTGTCCCCGGCCGACATGGCCCATGCCCTGCAGCAGCAGGGATTTGCCCTGATGGACGCCGCCGGTGTGGCGCAGTGGCTGCAGGCCGACCCGGCCGATTTCGAGGCCCTGACCGCGCCCTGGGACCGGCTGGTGCCCGACGCCTACTTGAAGGACGGCGGGCGCTACCGCAAGCGCCGCCACAGCTGCTTCGTGGTGGACGGCCCGCAGGTCCGCCAGGTGCCGCACCGGGCGCACTGGCAGCCGCTGGAATACAACGCGCTGCACGGCGGCATGCAGCGCTGGTTCGAGCCCATGGAGCCGCAACAGGTGGCGCAACCGCTGTGGCAGCGCCTGCTGCAGCGGCTGGGCGAGGCCGCCAGCAACTTGCGCGGTGCCCGGCCCTGGTTCGTGGAGGCGCATCCGTTCCGCATCGACACCACCGACGGCATCGGCCGCCCGACGCCTGAGGGCGCCCACCGCGACGGCGTGGACCTGGTCGCGGTGTTTCTCGTGGGCCGGCACGCCATCAAGGGCGGCGAAAGCCGGGTGTTCGAGGCCGAAGGCCCGGCCGGCCAGCGCTTCACGCTGCGCGAGCCGTGGTCGCTGCTGCTGCTGGACGATGCGCGCGTCATCCACGAGAGCACCCCCATCCAGCCGCTGGACCCGGAGGGTTTCGGCTGGCGCGACACGCTGGTGGTCACCTGCCGCGCCGGCGGCTTCCAGGGCGACTGAAGCCTCGACCGGGCCGCGTGATCAGACCCCGCCGGTGGGGTGGGTGGGATCGACCCACAGCACCGTCTGCGGCTTTTCCACCGGCTCGATGTCCAGGTTGACCGCCACCGCCTGGCCGTCGCTGCGGCACAGCACGCACTCCAGCACCTCGGTCGGGCTGGCATTGATCTCCTGGTGCGGCACATACGGCGGCACATAGATGAAGTCGCCCGGGCCGGCCTCGGCGGTGAACTCCAGCCGCTCGCCCCAGCGCATGCGGGCGCGGCCCCTGACCACATAGATCACGCTCTCCAGCGGCCCGTGGTGGTGGGCGCCGGTCTTGGCGTCCGGGTGGATGGTCACGGTGCCGGCCCACAGCTTCTGGGCGCCCACGCGGGCGAAATTGATGGCCGCCTTGCGGTCCATGCCCGGAGTGGAGGGCACATTGCCATCCAGCTGGTTGCCCGGGATCACCCGCACGCCGTCGTGCTTCCAGGCCGGCGCGGCGTCCTCGTGGCTGTGGTCGTGGTCGTGGCCGTCGTGGGAGTGGTCGTGGGGGTGATGATCGTGGTCGTGCGCCATGGCCTGTCTCCGGGGATTTTGGGTCGGACGCCAGTGTGCCAGCCGCCTGTCGGCACTGCACGGACAATCGTGACATCAGCTTTCCGGAGACCTGCCTTGCCCTTGCCCGAACCCGCCCCGCGCACCCCCATGCACACCCGCCGCGTCACCTACCAGGGCTTCCGCCGCGAAGACGGCCTGTGGGACATCGAGGGCGAGCTGCACGACAGCAAGCCCCATGCCTTCGAAATCGAAGGAGAGGGCCGCTGGGAGCCCCACGAGGCCATCCATCACATGCGGCTGCGGGTCACCTTCGACGAGGCCATGGTGATCCGGGCCATCGACGTGGCCATGGACAGCCACCCGCACGATCCCTGCCCGCAGGCGATGGCGCCGATGCAGCGCATGGTGGGCGAGACGCTGGGCCGGGGCTGGCGCCAGACCATCCAGCGTCACCTGGGCGGTGTGCAGGGCTGCACCCACCTGCGCGAGTTGCTGTTCAACCTGGCCACCGCCGCCTTCCAGACCCGCTCCGCCTCGTTCGCCCCGCCGGCCGACGGGCGTCCGCCGCCGCACCTCGGCCAGTGCCTGGCCTGGGACTTCAACGGCCCGGTGGTCGAGAAGGTCTACCCGATGTTTTTCCGCTGGAGCCCGCCATGAAAACACTCGCACCCTTGCTGCTCGCACTGCTGGCCGCCCCGGCCCAGGCCATCGACCCGGATTACGCGCGCCAGCTGGAACGCGCCGGCTGCACCCAGATGAGCGAGCTGCAGGGTTGCGACATCCGCCGCAGCCGGGTCGAGAACGAACGCGCCGGCTTCAAGGCGGGGCAACCCGTCACGCCGTACGCGGGGCGCTGGCTGGCCCGGCACCAGGACGGGCGCCCGGTGGCCCGCATCCGCATCGACGGCAACGAGCGGGTCTGGGTGGACGACCAGCCAGTCCAGGCCCGGCGCAGCGACGGCGCGCTGGTGTTCCGCCGCGGGCCGGTGATGTTCACCGTGCAGGGCGACCGCCGCCTGGTGGGCGAGGACGTGTGGCGCGACACCGACGCCGGCACCCAGGGGCCGATCGTCGCCGACTGAGGCGGCCCGCCGCCCGCTTCAGTCGGTCAGGGCCGCATAGGCCAGCGTGCGGAACAGCAGGCGGTATTCCTCGCGCTGGTTGGGCGCCTGGGCCAGGAAGATGCCCCAGGTGTCCAGGGCCGGGTCGATGAAGAAGCTGGTGCCGCCGATGCCGCTCCAGTGGTTGGTGCCCACCGAGCCGGGCATCAGTGCTTCGCCGGCTGCGGTACGCACCGCCATGGTCAGGCCGAAGCCGTGGCCGGGGGGCAGCAGGGCATCGTTCGCTTCGGCCCGGATGTGCCCCAGGTGGTCGGCCATGGCAAACCGCAGCGTCTGCGGCCCGAGCAGGCGAACACCATCAAGCGCCCCCCCGCCGGCCAGGCACTGCAGGAAACGGGCGTAGTCGCGTGCGGTCGACACCAGCCCGCCGCCGCCGCTCTCCAGCGCGGGGGCGGTGCGCGGATCAAAGAGCCGCATGTTGATGCCGCCGTCCGGGTCCTGCGCGAAGGGTTCGGCAATGCGGCCATGCTCGCCCGCCGGGACCGCGAAGGCGGTGTCGTGCAGGCCCAGCGGATCGAGCAGCACCTGCTGCAGATGGCGCCCCAGCGTCTGGCCGGTGACGGCCTCGATCACGCAGCCCAGCACGTCGGTGGCACGGCTGTAGGCCCAGCGGCTGCCGGGCTGGCAGAACAGCGGAATGGCGGCCAGCGTCTCGGCAAACTCGGCGTTGCTGCGCTGGCGCGAGCCGATGTTCGCTTCGGCGTACAGGCGCTGAACCTTGGAAGCACCGAGGAATTCGTAGGTGAGGCCGGCGGTGTGGCGCAGCAGGTCCTGCACGGTGGGCGGACGCACCGGGGCCTGCAGCTGCACGCCCTCCGGCGTTTCCAGCAGCACCGGGGTATGGGCAAAGGCCGGCAGGTGCCGGGCCACCGGATCGGCCAGCGACAGGCGCCCCTGCTCCACCAGCATCAGGGCCGCCACCGACACCATGGGCTTGGTCATGGAGTAGATGCGGAACAGCGCGTCCGGCGTCATGGCCGGGCCACCGGGGGCCAGCCGGCCCACGGCCTCGTGCAGCACCACCCGGCCGCGCCGGCCCAGCATCAGCACCGCGCCGGGCAGGCGACCCCGGTCGACCTCGCGCTGGAACACCTGCACCAGCGCACGGGTGCGGTCGGGGCACAGCCCGACCTCGGCCGGATCGCCCTGTGGCAGTTCCCGATGGGCCGCCATGTCAGCTGCCGTAACGCTGGCGCGCCAGCTCGGCGCCCTGGGCCAGCGCTTCCAGCTTGGCCATGGCCACTTCGCGGCTCATGGGGGCCAGGCCGCAGTTGGTGCAGGCGATCAGCCGTTCGCGCGGCACGTACTTCAGGGCCAGGCCGATGGTGTCGGCGATCTGCTCCGGGGTCTCGATCTCGTTGCTGGCCACGTCGATCACGCCGACCATGACGTCCTTGCCTTCCAGCAGCGCCATCAGCTCGGGCGGCACGTGCGAATGGAAGCACTCCAGGCTGACCTGCTGGATGCTGCTGGCGGCGAGTGCGGGGAACACCTTCTCGTACTGGCGCCACTGGTCACCCAGGGTCTCTTTCCATTTCACGTTGGCCTCGATGCCGTAGCCGTAGCAGATGTGCACGGCGGTGGTGCAGGTGAGGCCCTGTGCGGCGCGTTCCAGGGCCTTGACGCCCCAGTCGGTGGCTTCTTCCATGTAGACGTTGAAGGCCGGTTCGTCGAACTGGATGATGTCCACGCCGTCGGCCTGCAGGGCCAGGGCTTCCTGGTTCAGCAGCTCCGCGAAGGCCATGGCCATCTTGACCTTGTCACCGTAGAAGCGGTCGGCCACGGTGTCGACGATGGTCATGGGCCCGGGCAGGGTGAACTTGAGCTTCTTGCTGGTGTGCTTGCGGGCTAGCTGCGCTTCGAAGGCGTGCACGCGGCCCTTCAGGCGCAGCGGGGCCACCACCTGCGGGACCATGGCGTCGTAGCGGTTGTTGCGGATGCCCATCTTGACCTTGTTCTCGAAGTCGATGCCCTCGACCTGTTCGACAAAGCCGTGCACGAAGTGCTGGCGCGCCTGCTCGCCGTCACCGATGACATCCAGCCCGGCGTCTTCCTGGGCCTTGATCCAGAGCAGGGTGGCATCGGCCTTGGCCTGCAGCAGTTCGGGGCCCTGGGTCTTCCATTGCGGCCAGAGTTTCTCGGTCTCGGCGAGCCAGTGGGGTTTGGGCAGGCTCCCGGCGATGGCGGTGCGGAACATGGGTGAAGTCTCCTGGGGTCGTGGCGAAAAAGGGTGAAGTGTCACGCAGAAGGCGTGCGCCGGATGGCGTTGGGGAAATACAGAGCGGTCAGGCTGACGCTGTGCACCGGCGAGAAGTCGTCACCGACCACCGTGCCGCCGGTGGCGTGGCGGCGCCATTCGCGCACCCAGTGCAGGGTGTCGCAGACCTCGGCCAGGCCCACCGTCTCGCGGTCGCCGATGAGGATGCCATGCACCCGCAGGCCGAGCCGGGCCTTGGCGTCGCGCAGGCGGGCCAGCATGGTGTGGGTGACGCCGAATTCGCCGTCGCTGACGATGAGGATGTCGGCGTCTTCCCAGCCGGTGTCCTGCACCCGGTCGATGGCCACCTCCAGCGGGGTCTGCACATCGGTGCCGCCGTCGAAGCTCTGACCCATCAGGTCCAGCAGGCGCTCCAGGCCGTCGGCGCTGAGCGCCAGTTCGCGCTCCAGCAATTCGTCGCGTCCGCCGAAGGCCAGCAGCCGGCAGCCGCGCTGCCCGGCGTGGGCACTGCGCAGGGCCTGCAGCACGCAGGCCTTGGCCACGTTTTCGGGTGCGCCGCGCATGGAGCCCGAGGTGTCCAGGCACACGATCATCGGCCCGCGCCCGGCCGGCGCCGGCTGCGGCCGGCGGGCCTGCGGTTCGGGGCGGGGCAGCGGGCGCTGCCTGGGGTGGGGCGCGCGGTCGTCGTAGCTCTGCAGCTGGGCTTCGGCAAAGCGGGCGCGCCACAGCCGGCGCAGGGCCGGGTGGGTCAGGTTCAGGCTCTCGGTGCCGGTCATGCGGGCCAGGTCGCGCGCGCGGCGCACCCCGTCGACCGACTGCGGCTCGGGGCGCCGTTCCTGCTCGTCGGCCGGGTGGCGCGCGGCGCCGGTGTGCGGCAGCGGGTCCGGCCGGGGCTGGGGTGCTGGCGGCAGGCGGGCTTCGGTGCGCCGGCGGCCGACGCCGTCGATGAAGGCGGTCAGCCGGGGCAGGCGCTGCAGCACCTCGCCGATGCGCCGCGCTTCCTGCCATTCGCGCCGACTGAGCTGGCCCTGCAGCTCGTCCCAGCGCAGGCGGGCCAGATCGCCCAGCGACTGCATCAGGGCCAGCACCTCGTCCCAGCCCTTGCGCTGCAGGTCCCAGCTGTCCCGGAATTCGGCGGTCATGCGTTCGATCGCCTCGGCCCGGGGGGTGTCCGGGGCGCGGTCGATCAGGCTGTCCAGGTGCCACAGCAGGCTTTGCAGCACCTGCAGCGACAGCGGTTCGCTGCCCTGGGTGAGGGCGGTGAGTTCGAGTTCGGCCAGCAGGGGGCGCAGGGCCCGGCTGGCATCGGGGTCGCCGAGGTCGGCGTCGTGCGGGGGCAGGGCACCGTCCAGCAGGGCCTGGCGCCAGCGGGCCAGGTCGGGCAGCCGCTGTTCGGGCTGGCCGCTGCTGCACACGACCGCCCACCGCCACAGCTCGCGCGGCAGGGCATCCAGCCGGTGCCAGGGCCGGTCGGCAGGGTTCAGTTCGCCGTCCATGCCACGGGGGCGGGTTCGGTCGGTGGCAGCTGGTGGTCGACCGGCAGCGAGGCGAAGCCGTCGCGGTGGGTCCGCAGCGCAGCGCACAGGGCCTGCAGCCGCTGCAGCCGCTCCTGGTGCACCGCCCCGATGTGCGCGCGCCACGACGGCGGCAGCCAGTCGTGCGCGGCCGCGGCGGCCAGCACCGTGTCGGCCGTGGCCTGCACCTGGGCCAGCAGGGCTTCGAGCTGGCCCAGCAGTTCGTCGCACTGCCGGGTGCGCGCTGCGATGTGCACCGGGCTGTAGCGCCGGTACGCCCGCTCGCTGGTGATGCGCACCAGCTCGTTCTGGCCGGCCTCGGGGCCGGCGATGGCCTTGGCCAGGGCGAGCTTGCCGGCGCTGTCGTCCTGGGCGTCGGCCGGCGCGCGGCGTTCGATGTCGAGCTGCTGTTCAAAGGCCTGCACCGCACGCGCCAGGC
The DNA here is from genome assembly GCA_013823485.1 of Comamonadaceae bacterium. Classification (GTDB taxonomy): domain Bacteria; phylum Pseudomonadota; class Gammaproteobacteria; order Burkholderiales; family Burkholderiaceae_C; genus Hydrogenophaga. The sequence continues at coordinate 52,389 of PNMF01000001.1, read as the reverse complement.
CGTCGGTGGGCAGGGGCCCGGCCTGCGCCACCCGCTGCATGAACAGCTCGGTCCAGCCCGGCACCGAGGCCGGTTCGTGGGCCAGCACGAAGGGCAGCAGCCAGAGGTCCCAGGCATCGACCGCCACCGCCCCCCGGCTGGCGGCCTGCACCTGCAGCAGGGCCACCAGCTGGCGCCAGCGGCGGTCGGACACCGGCTGGGCGGTCCGGGCGGCGTGTTCGCGGGCAGTGTGCAGCAGGGCGCGGGCTTCATCCCCCAGCGCCACGGTGGCAGCGGCTGCCCGCACGGCGTGCAGATCGGCCAGCGACAGGCTGGCCGGCGGTGCGGCGGCGGCGTCGGTGGTCAGCAGGGCATCGAAGTGGGCGTCGTCCACCGGCTGCACCGGCACGCGCAGCAGGAAGCGGTCGTGAAAGGCCAGCAGGCTGTCGTCCTGGGGCGGTTCGTTGGTGGCGCCCACCAGGGTGAGCAGCGGGGCCGGCACACGCTGGCTGCCGTTGTCGAACAGGCGTTCGTGCAGCAGGCCCAGCAAGGTGTTGAGGATGGCCGAATTGGCCTTGAACACCTCGTCCAGGAAAGCCACCTCGGCGGCGGGCAGGTAGCCCTCGGTCAGGCGTTCGTAACGGTCGGCTTCCAGGGCCTGCAGCGAGAGCGGGCCGAACAGCTCCTCAGGCACCGAGAAGCGGGTGAGCAGGCGCTCGAAATACCGGGTGCCCGGCAGCAGCCGCTGCAGCCGCCGCGCCAGCTCGCTCTTGGCGGTGCCGGGCGGGCCGATGAGCAGCAGGTGCTCGCCCGCCAGGGCCGATAGCAGCAAGGCCCGCGCCGCCACGTCGCGCTGCAGCAGGCCGTGCTCCAGCATGGCCAGCGGTGCGGCCCAGCGGCGTTGCATGCTCACACGCGTTCGAAGATCGCGGCGATGCCCTGGCCGCCGCCGATGCACATCGTCACCAGCGCGTAGCGGCCATTGACGCGCTGCAGCTCGTGCAGGGCCTTGACCGTGATCAGCGCACCGGTGGCGCCGATCGGGTGGCCCAGCGAGATGCCCGAGCCGTTGGGGTTGACCTTGGCCGGGTCCAGACCCAGGTCGCGGGTGACGGCGCAGGCCTGGGCGGCAAAGGCCTCGTTGGCCTCGATCACGTCCAGGTCGTTGACCGTCAGGCCGGCCTTCTGCAGCGCCAGCCTGGTGGCCGGCACCGGGCCGATGCCCATGTACTTGGGGTCCACGCCGGCATGGGCATAGGCCACCAGGCGGGCCATCGGCTGGATGCCGCGTGCCTTGGCGGCGCCGGCTTCCATCAGCACCACGGCCGCGGCCGCGTCGTTGATGCCGGAGGCGTTGCCGGCGGTGACGGTGCCGTTCTCCTTCAGGAACACCGGCTTGAGCTTGCCCAGGTCTTCCAGGGTGGCGTTCGGGCGGAAGTGTTCGTCGGTTTCATAGGCCACCTCGCCTTTGCGGCTCTTGAGCATGACCGGCACGATCTGGCCCTTGAAGCGGCCTTCCTCGGTGGCGCGCTGGGCGCGGTTGTGGCTTTCCACGGCCAGGCGGTCCTGGTCTTCGCGGCTGATGCCCCACTTGGCCGCGATGTTCTCGGCCGTCACACCCATGTGGATGGTATGGAACGGGTCGTGCAGGGCGCCGACCATCATGTCGACCAGGGTGGCGTCGCCCATGCGGGCGCCCCAGCGGGTGTTCAGGCTGGCGAACGGGGCGCGGCTCATGTTCTCGGCGCCGGCACCGATGGCGATGTCGGCATCGCCCAGGGCAATGCTCTGCGCGGCCGACACGATGGCCTGCAGGCCGGAGCCGCACAGGCGGTTGACGTTGAAGGCCGGCGTGCCTTCGCCGCAGCCACCGTTGATGGCAGCCACGCGCGAGAGGTACATGTCCTTGGGTTCGGTGTTGACCACGTGGCCGAACACCACATGGCCGACGTCCTTGCCGTCCACGCCGGCACGCGCCAGCGACTCGCGCACCACCTGGGCACCGAGCTGGGTGGGGGGAACGTCCTTGAGGCTGCCGCCGAAGGTGCCGATGGCGGTGCGCACGGCGCTGGCGACAACGATGTCTCGGGTCATGGAAAGGTCTCCGCTGGGGGGTGGGTGAAAGGGATACCCGCCATGGTAAGCCCGCCGGTTCAGAACGCCTGTCGCGCCAGCAGCCGCAGCCGCTCCGGCTGGCGGGGGTCGAAGCGGGTGACGAACACCTCGCCGCTGGCCGGAAATTCGCCGGTGAGTGCGGTCATGTTGACCTGGTGGGTGACCAGCATCCAGTTGGCCGGTGCCTTGACGCCGGCCACCCCCTGCAGCACGGCCCGGGTCTGCGCGGCGCGGTCGCCGACCTGGAAGAAGGAGTTCAGCGGTGCCCACACCGTGTGGCGCCCGAAGGCCAGCTGCGCGGTGTCGACGCAGCGGCACCAGGCGCTGCTGCGCACCTCGGCCAGCTGCACCCGTTCGCGCTGGAAGGCCTCGCCCAGGGCCCGTGCCTGCTGGCGGCCGGCGTCGCTCAGGTTGCGCTGGCTGCTGCAGTCGTCGAGCCGGAAGCCGGGCGGGTCGCCCACGCCCGCCACGGTGACGGCGTGGCGCATCAGCACCACGCAGCCACCGGCGCGCAGCAGGTCCCAGAAGCCGGTGGCCGGGGTGTCGGCGGTCTGGGCCTGCCCGGCGGCGGGCAGGGTCAGGGCCAGGGCGGAGGTGGCGAGAAAGTCGCGTCGTTGCATGGCGGGTCCTTGGGTGGGGTCAGGCGTCGCGCACGTCGGCCACCGGTTGGCGGCCGAAGTCCGGGCGGTCCAGCCAGGCCAGCACGCGGGCGGCGGCCTGTTGCGGTGATGTGAGCACGCCGCTGCGCAGCAGTTCCACGAACCGCTCGCGGTCGGGGAAGGCGGAGGTTTCGGCCCCGCGCAGCTGCACCTGCATGTCGGTGTCGATGACGCCGGGCGCGAGCGAGACCAGCTTCGCGCCGTGGGGCTGCTGCGCCTGGTCGAGCGCGGCGCAGCGGGTGAAGTGGTCCAGCCCGGCCTTGGCGGCGCAGTAGGGCGCCTGCGAGGCCATGGGGTGGCGGCCCAGCCCGGACGAGATGTTGAGCACCCGGCGCGGGCCGCGCCAGCCCTGCTCGACCCAACGGCTGGTGGCGCCCAGGAAGGCGCCGGTCAGCAGCAGGGGCGCCTCCAGCCCGACCCGCAGGGCGTGTGCCACCTGGGTGGGCGGCACGGCCTCCAGCGGCGCCACGGCCGGAATGACACCGGCGTTGTTGATGAGGGTGGCGCTGCCCACCTCGGCCTGGTTCTGCTCATCGAGCCACTGCGCCAGCCGCGCCGCCACCGCTTCGCCATCGACCAGATCGGCCGACCATTGCAGCAGCGGCGCGCCCAGCGCGTCGGCCTGGGCCTGCAGTTCGGGGTGGGTGCTGCGCGACAGGCAGAGCAGCAGCCGGTCGGGCGCGAGCAGCTGCTGCGCCATGGCGAGGCCCAGGCCCCGCGAGGCGCCGGTGAGAACGGTGATGTGCATGGTGGTGGGTCCTGGGCAGTGGGTTCAGAAAGGACAGGGGCTGTGGAAGCTCAAGGTCTGGCCGCTGGCCGGGTGCGGCAGCGACAGCTCGCAGGCGTGCAGCAGCAGGCGGCCGGACCAGCCCTGCTGTTCGCTGGTGGCGTACAGCGGGTCGCCCACGATCGGGTGTCCGATGGCCTGCAGGTGCACCCGCAGCTGGTGGGTTCGGCCGGTGACGGGTTCGAGTTCCAGCCGCGTGGTGATGACCGGGCGATCTGCCGGGGCATCGGGCTGCCAGGGTGCTGCCGCCAGCCGCCGCCAGCGGGTCAGGCTGGGCTTGCCGTGCTGCTGGTGCACGATGCTGCGCGGCCGGTTGAGCCAGTCGATCATGAGCGGCAGGTCGATCGAGCCTTCGGGCTCTGCGAGCGCGCCGGCCACCACCGCCTGGTACCGTTTGTGCACCCGGCGCTGCTCGAAGGCCAGGCTGAGGGCGCGCTGCACCGGCAGGCCGCGCGCCATGACCAGCAGGCCCGAGGTGGCCATGTCGAGCCGGTGCACGATCAGCGCGCCCGGCCACAGGGCCTGGGCGCGGCTGCTCAGGCAGTCCTGCTTGTCCGGGCCACGGCCGGGCACGGCGAGAAGGCCGGCGGGCTTGTCGAGCACCAGCAGGTGCTCGTCGATGAACAGGGGGGTCATGGCCGGCCGGCGGCCAGCGCGGCGCGCAGATCGTCCGCGTCGATGCGCCGCGCCGCGCCGAAGCCGGCAATCTGCCGCGCCTGCATCGGGTGCAGCAGCACGAAGCGGAAGTCGGGCAGGGCGGTCATGTCGGCGGCCTCGGGAAAGCGCTCCAGGTAGGCGGCCCGGGCGGTGGCCAGTGCCTCGCCCTGCGCGGTCTCGGCGCGCACCGCCAGGCTGACGCGGGGCAGCGCATGCACCGGCTCGCCGTCGACCTCGCCCTGGTCCACCAGCAGCGCGGCGCGCGGTTCGGCCTGCAGTTGCGCGGTGTGCGGTGCCAGCGCGCTGACATGGATCACCACACAGGCCAGCCCGGGACACACCGCAAACGGCACCAGCGAGACGGCGGGGGCGCCGGCCTCGTCGCGCGTGGCCAGCGCGGCGGTGCGGCGGCTCCACAGCAGCTCACGCAGGGCATGGGTCAGGCGGGGCTCGTGCGGGGTGCTGGACATCCGCCGATGCTAAACCGCAGCCCGCGAAGGGCCGGCGCGCAGCAGGGACAATCACGCCCATGCTGCTGCTGGCCCCCATGGAAGGATTGCTCGACGCCACCCTGCGCGACGTCTTGACGCGCCTGGGCGGCATGGACCGTTGCACCAGCGAGTTCATCCGCATCACGAACATGCTGCTGCCCGAGCGGTCGTTCACCCGGGTGGTGCCCGAGCTGCTGCAGGGTGGCCGCACCCGGGCCGGCGTGCCGGTGCGACCGCAGCTGCTGGGTTCCGACCCGGCCTGCATGGCCGACAACGCGGCGCGGCTGGCCAGCTTCGAGCCGCCCGGCATCGACCTGAATTTCGGCTGCCCGGCCAAGACGGTGAACAACAGCCGGGGCGGCGCCGTCCTGCTGGACGAACCCTGGCTGGTGCACCAGATCGTGCGCGCGGTGCGGCGTGCGGTGCCGGCCCATGTGCCGGTGTCGGCCAAGATGCGCCTGGGCTTCAACGACGACGCCCGCGCCGAAGACAACGCCCTGGCCATCACCGAGGCCGGCGCCAGCGAGCTGGTCATCCATGCCCGCACCAAGGCCGATGGCTACCGCCCCCCGGCCTGGTGGGAGCGCATTGCCCAGGTGCGCGAAAGCCTGCCGGCCGAGCACCCGGTGCTGATCGCCAACGGCGAGATCTGGAACGTGGCCGATGCCCGGCGCTGCCAGGCCGTCTCGGGCTGCGACCACATCATGATCGGCCGCGGGCTGGTGGCCGACCCGGGGCTGGCGCGCGAACTGGCCGGCGGCCCGGGCGCGGAATGGGACGAGATCGAGCCGCTGCTGCTGCCCTTCTGGGAGCAGGTCAGCGCGCGTGTGGAACGGCGCCACCGCGCCGGGCGCCTCAAGCAGTGGCTCAACTACCTGCGCCGCCGGCACCCCGGTGCGCAACAGGCGTTTGACGAGCTGCGGCTGTCCAATGAACCGGCTTTCATCGAGGCCTGGCTGGACCGGCGCGCCGCCTGCAGAAATGCGGCAACCGTGTTAACTTCTGCGCCCCTGATGCCGACACCCGACCCCGTATGACTTCCCTGCCTTCCCGTCTGGACGCCCTGGGCACCGAGCGCCTGCAGGGCATGCGCCGCGGCCTCGAGAAAGAAAGCCTGCGCTCCCAGCCGGACGGCAAACTGGCCCTCACCCCGCACCCGGTGGCCCTGGGCAGTGCGCTGACCCACCCGCACATCACCACCGACTACAGCGAGTCGCAGCTCGAACTCATCACCGGCGTGCACGCCAGCGTGGCCTCCACCCTGGCCGAGCTGACCGAGATCCACCAGTACACCGTGCGCACCCTGCGCAGCCAGGGCGGTGCGGCGGGTCAGGAAATGTTGTGGGCTTCCAGCATGCCCTGCGGCCTGCCCACCGACGAGACCATTCCGCTGGGCCGCTACGGCGGCAGCAATGTCGGCCGCGCCAAAAGCGTCTACCGCATGGGGCTGGGCCACCGCTATGGCCGGCGCATGCAGACCATCTCGGGCATCCACTACAACTGGTCGCTGCCCGGTGTCGACAACGACGGTTACTTCGCGCTGATCCGCAATTTCCGCCGCCATGCCTTCCTGCTGCTGTCCCTGTTCGGGGCCTCGCCGGCGGTGTGCTCCAGCTTCGTCGAGGGGCGCCAGCACGAGCTGCAGCCGCTGGGCGACGGTGGCTGCCTGCACATGCCCCACGGCACCTCGCTGCGCATGGGACGGCTGGGCTACCAGAGTGAGGCCCAGGCCACGCTGGCGGTCAGCTACAACGGCCTGGAAGGCTACGCCGCTTCCCTGCACGACGCGCTCACCCGACCCTGGCCCGCCTACGAAGCGCTGGGCATCCGCAACCCCGGGGGCGACTACAACCAGCTCGCCACCACGCTGCTGCAGATCGAGAACGAGTTCTACGGCACCATCCGGCCCAAGCGCGTCATCTTCCCCGGCGAACGCCCGCTGCATGCGCTGCGCGAACGCGGGGTGGAATACATCGAGGTGCGCCTGCTCGACCTCAACCCCTTCGAGCCCATCGGCATCTCGGCCAGCACGCTGCGCTTCATCGACGTCTTCCTGCTGCACTGCCTGCTCTCCGACAGCCCGCCCGACACGCCGGCCGAGATCCGCGAACTGGCCCAGAACCAGCACCTGACGGCCGCCCGCGGCCGCGAGCCCGGCCTGCAGCTGGTGCGCGGTGGCCAGCCGGTCGCCCTGGTGGACTGGGGCACCGAAATCATCGATCAGCTGGTGCCGCTGGCCGAACGGCTGGACGCGCTGCACGGCGGCCACGACCATGTGCTGGCGGTGTCGCAGGCCCGGGCATCCTTGCACGCACCGGACACGCTGCCGTCGGCCCGTGTGCTGCGCGCCATGGCGCAGGAGCACGGCGATTCCTTCATCGGGTTCATCAAGGCCCAGTCGGCCGAGATCCACCGCCAGCTGCTGGCCCTGCCGTGGAGCGCGAAGCAGCAGGCCCGCTTTGAAGCCATGGCCGAGCAGTCGGTGCACGACCAGCGCGCCATCGAGACGGCCGACACCATGCCGTTCGAGATCTACCGCCAGGAATATGTGTCGCCCGAGCGGCTGGGCCGACCCCGCAGCGCCCCGGCGCCGCAGACCCAGGCCACGGCGTTGCCCATTCCTTGAGCAACCCAGAAAAGTCCCTTGTGCCACAGGCACTTGCCGCCGCCGTACACGGCTGACCCGGACTTATTCACACCCTTGTCCCCACTTTCCGGGGACAACTGTGACCCAGGGCCGATCAGGCTTCGCCGCCGAAGCGCTTGATCAGGTTGGCGATGTACTTGTCGACCAGCTTTTCGAACTCGGCCTCCACCACCGGGGCCACCACCATCTTCATCAGGCCGGGTAGCGGCACCTCCACCGTGCCTTCGATGGCCAGTTCGAGCGAGGTGGTCTTGCCCTCGCCGACGATCTTCCAGTGACCGCCCACCAGGGCGTTGCCCACGCCCTTGACCGGCGTCCACTTGACGGTGCCGGTGCCTTTGGCGGCGTCGAACTTGCTGGTGTACTTGCTGGCATACACCGTCTGGATGTTGACCTGCGCGGTGCCCACCTTCTCCATCTCCCATCGGTATGTGCCGCCGCCCATGTCGACCAGCTGTTCCACCTTGGGAAAGTGGCCGACCGATTCCGGCACGTCGGACAGCACCGCAAACACATCGGCAGCGGCGGACTTGACCGCAAATTCATAACCCAGATCGATCTTGACGGTGATGCTCATGTGGTTCTCTGCAGAGGGGATGCGGGCCATTCTAGGCAGCGCCCCCGTGGCCGGCGCTCGGGGCTTACACCGAGGCGCTCAGGGCACAATGCCGCCTTTGTTTCACCTGCCGCCCCCATGAGCATCCAGTGGTTCCCCGGTCACATGCACCTCACCCGCAAGGCGATTGCGGAGCGGGTGAAGGCCATCGATGTCGTGATCGAAATGCTCGACGCGCGCCTGCCCGGGTCCAGTGCCAACCCGCTGCTGGCCGACCTGACCGGCCACAAGCCCACCCTGAAGGTGCTCAACAAGCAGGACATGGCCGACCCGGCCCGCACCGAGCAGTGGCTGGCCCACTACCGTGCCCAGCCCGGCACGCGCGCCATTCCGCTGGACGCCAGCCACACCTCGCCGGCCCGCGCGCTGGTGGCCGAATGCCGCGAACTCGCGCCGTTGCGCGGCGGCATGGTCAAGCCGCTGCGGGTGCTGATCTGCGGCATTCCGAACGTGGGCAAGAGCACGCTCATCAACACCCTCATGGGCAAGCGCGCCACCAAGACCGGCGACGAAGCCGGCGTGACCCGCAACGAGCAGCGCGTGGCCCTGGCCGACGATTGCTACCTGTTCGACACGCCCGGCGTGCTCTGGCCCCGCATCGTGGTGCCCGAAAGCGGCACCCTGCTGGCCGCCAGCGGCGCGGTGGGCCGCAATGCCTACGACGACGAATCCGTCGCGCTGGACCTGCTCGACCTGCTCAAGCTGGCCTACCCGGTGCTGCTGGAGGAGCGCTACCGCTTCGGCCTGAACCCGGCCGCCCTGGCCGAGGCCCATGCCGAGGTGCTGATGGAATCGATCGGGCGGCAGCGCGGGGCGCTGGTGGCCGGGGGCAAGGTCAACCTGACCAAGGCCGCCGAGCTGGTGATTGCCGACTTCCGACAGGGCCACATGGGCCGCATCACCCTGGAGACGCCGGAGCAGTTCGGGCGCTGGCTGGTGGCCGGCGAGGCCGCCGATGCACAGCGGCAGAAGGCCCGTGGCGACCGCCCGAACAGCCCCTCCGGCGGCCGCCGCAAACGCTGAGCTGCGTCAGCCGCAGGCCCGCATCAGCGGCTGAAGATGGCGTGGGCGATCAGCCCGGTGGCCACCGCCACCAGCAGGAACTCGCCATCCACGCTCACCCACTGGTGGCCCCGCGGCGGGGCGTACAGCTGGCGGTGGTGGCGGTGATCGATCACCACATGGCGCTGCTGCACCACATGGCGCGGCAGGTACTGGCCCTTGTGCCAGCGCGGGCCGTTGCGGTAGATGTGGTTGTGCTGGTGGACGATGCGCACGTCCGGCCGGTGGTCGCGGCGCCAGTCACGGCGGTCATCGCGGCGGTCGTCCCAGCGATCGTGGCGGCTGTCATGGCGATGTTCGTAGCGGTGGTCCTGGCGGTGGCCGCGGCGGTCGTCATCGGCCAGGGCCAGCGTGCCCATGCCGAGGGTGCTGGCAGCCATCACCGTGGTCATGATCTGGCGGAACTTCATGGCGGGTCTCCTGTGGGGTGTTGAGGAGCCTTCATGCTCGCGGCGCCGTGTTTCGGTCGTGTCAATGGCGTGCGCCGCCGGCGCAAAGAGCGCCGGCCCGCTGTTACCGGCCCGGCGCGGCCTGCCAGACCAGCAGCAGGTTGTTGGCTGGCATGGCGATGCGTTGCGCCAGTTGCAGCCCGGCCGCTTCGGCCTGCTGTGCCACCTGGTGCAGCCAGCGCAGGCCCCACGCAGGGTCGCGCGCACGCAGGCTCTGGTCGAAGGCCAGGTTGCCGGGCGAGGTCTCCACGCCTTCTTCCAGGTAGGGCCCGTAGGTCAGCAACAGGCCGCCGGGTCGCAGCACGCGGGCGCTGCCCTGCATCAGCCCGGCGCAGGCCGACCACGGCGCAATGTGCAGCAGGTTGGCGCAGTACACCGCATCGAAGCAGGCCAGCCAGGGGGTTGGTGTGCCCCATTGCGGGGCCGTGACGTCGAGCTGCACCGCCGGCTGCACCGAGGCCAGGTGCGCGGTGCGTGCCGCGATGCCGGGCAAGGCGTCGGCCATGAAGTCGGTCGGTTGCCAGCGCCAGCCGGGCAGGGCGGGGGCCATGTGTTCGGCATGTTGCCCGGTGCCCGAAGCCACCTCCAGCAGATGCCCCTGCGCCGGCAGCAGGCGCAGCAGTTGTTCCAGGATGGGTTGGCGGTTGCGGTCGGCGGCAGGGCTGAAAGGCAGGGGTTCGGTCATGCGCCGATTCTGGCGAGAATGCGGGCCATGCGTAACCTGCCTGCTCTGCCTACCCCCGACCGTGTCATCCGGGTGATCTGCGCCCTGGGCCTGCTGGTGCTGCTGATGCTGTTGCAAGGCTGCGCCATGAGCTGGATCCGGTCGGCCGGCCCGCAGGACGTGTCCACGCCCGAGTTCACCGTGATCAGCGGGCGCATGAACTACATCATCGACGGCGAGCCGATGGCGCCCTACGGCAGCGCCCCGCGCTGGGGTGCCCCCAACCTGATCGCGCTGCGCATGGAAGACGGCAACCCGTATGTGTTCCCGCAAGTCGATGCGGCCACCGGCGCGTTCCGGCTCAAGGTGCCGCCCGGTGCCTATGTGGTGAGCCAGATCGGGCCGCCCGCCCACCTCGGCCGGCACGTGGCCTGGCCGCGGCTGGTGCTGTGCGTGCCGGCATCCCATGGTGCGGCGGTGCAGGCCGTGCAGGCGGTGCATGTGGGGCATCTGCAGCTGCTGGGTACCCGTTACCGCGAGACCTACACCCTGAGCACCGGCAGCCAGCAGGTGTCGCAAGGCGTGCGCTACCGGTATGCCGTGGTCGATGAAGCGGGGGCCGGCCCGCGGTCGCTGTTCCGCGAGATCCCCGACCTGCCCATCGGCCAGCGCCTGCAGGAGCGCTGGCAGCAGGACCGGGCCGGGCTCATCCGGCAGATCTGCGGCTAGAGCGGCATCGAGCGGGCCAGCAGCTGCTCCCGCACCGGACCCGCCACCGGCGGCAACGCGACCAGATCCACCCGCACGCCGATCAGGCCCTCCAGTGCCTCGCGCAGCGGGGTCGGGTCGAACGCGCCGTCGGGGTGATCCACCAGCAGATCGATCTCGGTACCGGGTGCGTCCTCGCCCCGGGCCACCGCACCAAAAGCCCGCAAGGCGGTGGCGCCGTGCTGCTGCACCACCGCCTGCAGCGCCGGCCGCAGGCGCACCAGCGTGGCCGAGGGGCGTTCCGGTGCGGCCGGTTCCGGCGGGGCGGGCGGGTGCGGAGTGGACATGTCGTTCTCCTGGGCGGGGGAAACTTCTATCGAAAGTCTGATTGTTCTCTATCCACTTGATTCTTAACCCATGGGGGTAGGGGTTGGTCCGCCGAGCGGTGCCCAGCCCGTACCATCGCGGCCATGACCCATGCCGTTGCCCGCCTGCGCCAGACCCGACTGGCCGCCAGCACCAAACCCTTCAACGCCCGGGGTTCCAGCCTGGTGCGGTGCGAACGCTGCCGCCTGCCCGCCAGCCACTGCGTCTGCGAATGGCGACCCAGCGTGCCCACCCGGTCCGGCATGTGCCTGCTCATGGGCGACATCGAATCCCTCAAGCCCAGCAACACCGGCTGGCTGATCGCCGACGTGGTGCCCGACACCTTTGCCTTCGGCTGGTCGCGCACCCAGCCCGACCCCGGTTTTGTCGCTCTGTTGGCCGACCCGGCCTGGCAGCCGGTGGTGGTGTTCCCCGGCGATCTGGTGGAGCCCGAGCGGGTGGTCAGCGACCTCTCGGGCCTGACCCCGGTGCCGGTGCCCGGTGCACCCGCCACCGGCCCGCGCCCGCTGTTCGTGCTGCTCGACGGCACCTGGACCGAGGCCCGCAAGATGTTCCGCAAGAGCCCGCACCTGCAGACGCTGCCGGTGCTCAGCCTGGACCCCGGCCACGCCTCCACCTACCGGCTGCGGCGCTCGCAGTTCGACCACCATTTCTGCACCGCCGAGGTGGCCGCCATGTGCCTGCACATGGCCGGCGACGAAGCCGCTGCATCGGCGCTGTCGGCCTGGCTGCAGGTGTTCAGCCACCACTACCTGCGCTGCCGCCAGAACCAGCCGCCGGACACCGGCAGCGAGGCGCACGCGCAACTCGGTTCATGAACGCGGTGCCCACCGTCCTGCTGACCGGGTTCGACCCCTTCGGCGGCGCCACCCGCAACCCCAGCAGCGAGGCGGTGCAGGCCCTGCACGGCACCACGCTGGCCGGCCACCGGGTGCAGGCGCTGGAGCTGCCCACCGTGTTTGGCAATGCGTGGCAGGTGCTGCACGCTGCGCTGCGGCAGCACCGCCCCGCGCTGGTGGTGTGCGTGGGCCAGGCCGGTGGCCGCCAGGGCGTGCACATCGAACGCGTCGCCATCAATCTGGACGACGCCAGCATCCCCGACAACGCCGGCCATCAACCGCGCGAACAGCCCATCGAACCCGGCGCACCCACCGCCTACTTCAGCAGCCTGCCACTGCTGGCCGTGGTGACCGAACTGCGCGCACAAGGCCTGGCGGCCGAGGTTTCCAACAGCGCCGGCACCTTTGTGTGCAACCACGTGTTCTACCGGCTCATGCACGCCTTGGCCACCGAGCCGGAACTGCGCGGCACGCGCGGTGGGTTCGTGCATGTGCCGTGGCTGCCGGAGCAGGGGAGCCCGGGGATGGGGCTGGGGGATGTGGTGCGGGGGCTGCGGGGGGTGGTGGAGGTCAGCACCGGTGACTCAAGAATCACTCGGCCTTCAACACCCTGCGCAAAGCCCGGATCTTCTGCCAGACCACCGCCTTCGGCAGCGTCATGGCCATGACCTGCATGCACCGCTCCAGCCAGCCAGGGCGCTCCTGCAGTCGATCAATTGCTTTCGCCAGATCGCGTGCCACAGCCGGCCCGTACGCCTCTGTGGCCTTGGCCAGTGCAGCGCGCAGCGCGGGCAGGCGCAGGTCCATCATGGCCAGGTCGATCACATCGCGGCTGAACACACCGTCGTCCGCCTGGCGATCAGCGTTGGCCAGCAGCTTGGAGGAGGCCAGATCGAGCCGCGTCAGCGTGCCGATGCCACAGAGCACATCGTCAGGTCCGGCCTCCTCCAGAGTGATCCGTGCCTCGCGGACGATTTCAAACTTTATCGCCTGACTGTCCATCAGCACCACCGTGCGCACGCCGTACTGATCGGCCCGCACTTCGCGCAGCTGCGTCAGCGGCTGAGCTCCCGGTCGGACCAACGCGTTGAGGCCCGCAGGCCCGGTGACCAGGCCGCGGAGTTCCCGGTAGCCTGTGGCGTCGGACACCAGAAAGTCCATGTCCACCGACTCGCGGTATTCGCCGTAGCGCAGGGCGATGCAGGTGCCCCCGCCGAACAGGCAGCCGTATCGGCGCAAGACGTCGCCATCCAGCGCGCCCAGCACATGCGCAATGCGCTGGTGGTGGGGGCGCTCAAACATCGGGTGTGTCCATGACCGCAGCGCCGCCCAGCCCGGCCCGCAAGGCCTGCAACAGTGCCTGTTCGGCGGGTGTCATCGCAGCCGTGTCCAGATGGCGCGCATTGCGTTCGTAGATGCCCAGCGCCTCCACGGGCGTGAGCGTGTCGGTGCCGTGCACCTGCCAGGCCAGCGCCCGGAGCTGCGGATAGTCCGCCAGCCGCACGCGGACCGGTATCCACTGGGACAGATCCGTGTCAGGGAGACCTCCGGTATTCGTGGCGCTGGCGTCTTCGGCGTCGAGGGCCGCCAGCGACAGGCCCAACACCGCCATGGCATTGGCCCAGGCACCTGCCGTCACGGAAGGTTCCCCCTTCTCGATGCGGTGCAGCGTCACCCGCGACATGCCGGCGGCCTCTGCGGCCGCCGTGCTGCTCACCTTCAGCGCCTTGCGGCGGGCTCGCAACTGTGCTCCCAGGGCTTGTAGCTGGGCGGCACTTTGAATGACTGGGATGCACGGTTGGGTCGACATTTGTTTCTCATTCTGATCATTAATCAACTAATGTCAAGTTTGAGAAACATTTGTTAAGCTATACGCACGGCGCACGAAGATGTCGACGTCCTTGTCAGGCCCAGGCCGCCAAGTGCTTCCACAGCGTCTTGGGCGATGTGTGGGTGCGTTCGACCACTTCCGCCAAACCGGCCACGATCAGCGACAACGGCGCCTCGCCCAGCCGCGCCAGCCGAGCCTGCGAAAGGCCCAGCACCTCCCGCCTGGCATGCACGAGTTGACCGATGTCGGTGAGGTTTATGGGCGGGAGTGGAGCGCTGGGCTTTTAACGTGTTCAATACTTTCTAGCCCGGCATCTTTTGCGGAAACCCATTCGCCTGGCGGTAGCCTGCCTATTTCCTGAGTGCTTCCAACTGCGCTCTCAGGCCAGGCAGATCCGCATTCACCGTCGCCCAAACGATGTCCAGATCGACCGTGAAATAGCCGTGCGCCAGTGCATTGCGCATTTCGTAGGCGAAGCCCCATGGCACCTGCGGATGCTGTTGGGCGAAGGCCGGGTCGTGTTTGACCACGTTGTTGCAGGCCTCTCCGATGATCTCCAGGTTGCGGATCACCGCGTCCTGCGTTTTACGGTCGGCCTTGAACCCGGCCGCATCCATGCCCGCCGTGTAGCTCTGGATGTTGTCGATGGCACCGCTGATGTGACCAAGGTAGTCCGCTGTGCGCAGCGGCTTGTTCCGGGTCACAGCCGCACGGCCTCGCGCAGCACCTGTTCGCGGAAGCTGGCGGGCAGGCCATTCGGCGTCAGGACATCCACCTCCATGCCCAGCAGCGCCTTCAGCTCATGGCGAATGGCGCCAATGTCCAGCAACGTGGTAGCCGGCGTGGGGTCCACCAGCAGGTCCAGATCGCTGCCATCGGTGTCGTCGCCATGAAGTGCAGAGCCGAACACGCTCACGCCAGACACGCGGTGGCGCAGGGCGATCTCGCGGATCTGCGAGCGGTGCAGGGCAAGGGCTTGGGAGGGGCGCATGGGGCGTAGTGTAGGTGGCCAGGGTTGGCCGGTAAACGGCCGGCCTGGCCAGTATTCACTTGCCCCAACCATCCTTCAACCCCGTCACCCGGTTGAACACCACCTTCCCCCCCACCCCGTGATCCACCCGATCCGCCACGAAGTACCCGTGCCGCTCGAACTGGAACTTCTGGTCCGGCTTCGCTGCCGCCAGTGACGGCTCCACATAGGCGGTCACGACCTTCAAGCTGTCGGGGTTGAGGGCGTCCAGGAAGTTCTTGCCGCCGGCGTCGGGGTGCGGGTCGCTGAACAGGCGGTCGTAGAGACGCACTTCGGCGCTGACGCCGTCGGCCACGCCGACCCAGGTGATGGCGGCCTTGGCCTTGACGCTGTCGGCGCCGGGGGTGCCGCTCTTGGTGCCGGGGATGACCTTGGCGTGCACTGCCGTCACGTTGCCGTTCTCATCCTTGGTGCAGCCGGTGCACTCGATCACATAGCCACCCTTGAGGCGCACCACGTTGCCCGGGAACAGCCGCTTGTAGCCCTTGGGCGGCACTTCTTCAAAGTCCTCGCGTTCGATCCACACCTCCTTGCCGATCTGGAACACGCGGTCGGGCGGGGGTGTCTGGCCTTCGGCCATCGCGCTGTGGGGCAGGGCGGGCTGGGTGCAGGGCTCGGTGTAGCCGTCGGACCCGAACACCTCGGCCCAGTTGGTCAGCACCAGTTTCACCGGGTCGAGCACGGCCATGCCGCGGTGGGCCTTGTTCTCCAGGTCTTCGCGCAGGCAGCCGTCGAGGGTGCTGTAGTCGATCCAGCTGTCGCTCTTGGTGACGCCGATGCGTTCAGCAAACAGCTGGATGGCCTCAGGCGTGTAGCCGCGCCGGCGCAGGCCGACGATGGTGGGCATGCGCGGGTCGTCCCAGCCGCTCACCTTGTGCTCGTTTACCAGCTGGGCCAGCTTGCGTTTGCTGGTGATCACGTAGGTGAGGTTGAGGCGGGCAAATTCGTACTGGCGCGGCGGCGGAGCCTGCAGCAGGCCGCATTCGGTCAGGCGTTCGAGCAGCCAGTCGTAGAACGGGCGCTGGTCTTCAAATTCCAGCGTGCAGATGCTGTGGGTGATCTGTTCCAGCGCATCTTCGATGGGGTGCGCAAAGGTGTACATGGGGTAGATGCACCAGGCATCGCCCGTGTTGTGGTGGGTGGCGCGGCGGATGCGGTAGATGGCCGGGTCGCGCAGGTTGATGTTGGGCGACTGCATGCTGATCTTGGCCCGCAGCACGGCGGCGCCGTCGGCCAGCTGGCCGTCGCGCATTTCGCGGAAGCGGGCCAGGTTCTCTTCCGGGGTGCGGCTGCGGAAGGGGCTGTCCACACCGGGCTTGTTGAAGTCGCCCCGGTTGACGCGCATCTCTTCGGCCGTCTGTTCGTCCACATAGGCGTGGCCGGCGGTGATCAGCGCTTCGGCGGCGCGGTACATGAAGTCGAAGTAATTCGACGCGTAGTACAGGTGATCTTCGGTCTTCCCGTTGAAGCCGCTCTGCCAGCCAAAGCCGAGCCACTGCACCGCGTCCAGGATGGAGTCGACGTATTCCTGCTCTTCCTTCTCGGGGTTGGTGTCGTCGAAACGCATGTGGCACACGCCGCCGTAGTCGCGCGCCAGGCCGAAGTTCAGGCAGATGCTTTTGGCGTGGCCCACGTGCAGGTAGCCGTTGGGCTCGGGGGGGAAGCGGGTACGGATCTTGGCGGGGTCGGGTGTGCCGGCGGCGTGGTGGGTGGCATCGCCGGGTGCACCGCCCCAGCGGCGGCTGGCGTAGGTGCCTTGCTCCAGGTCTTTCTCGATGATCTGGCGCAGGAAGTTGCTGACCTTGTGCTCGCCCTCGGGGGCGGCGGGCTGGGCGTTGGCGGGGGTGTTGTTCGGGTGCGGGGTGGAGCTCATCCGGCCATTCTAGGGGCCGCTCCGGCGCTGGCACCGTGCCGGTTCAGGCCGGGTCGTCGCGCTGCCAGCCGACCTCGCCGGGGCGGTGTTGCTGGCGGGCCAGATCGGCCTGCATCTGGCGTTCAAACTGTTCGCGCGCTTCGCGCACCCGGCGGATCAGGTCGTCCTGGTTGTGGCGGTCGGCCCGGGCGGTGCGCAGGAAGCCCTCGGAGTAGCGCCGGAAATCGTCGGCCAGCGTGCGGGCATGGAACGGGTCGAAGTCCAGCGCTTCGAGCACCGCACGGCCGCTGCGCAGCGAGCTTTCGAACAGTTCGCGCTGCACATGGTGCACGCCGTCTTCCATGAGGTCCATGGCGTGCACTGCGTCGCGGGCGCGCGCCACGATGCGCAGCTGCGGCCAGTGTTCGCGCACCAGGGCGACCACCCGGCTGGCCTGCTGGGGGTCGTCGATGGCCACCACCATCACCCGGGCCTGGGCGGCTCCGGCAGCGGCCAGCAGGTCGGCCTCGGTGGCATCGCCGAAATGCACCACGAAGCCGGCGCGCCGGGCGCTGTCGATGGTGTCGGCGTCGTGGTCGATCACCGTCGGGCGGATGCCGGTGGCCAGCAGCAGGCGCGCCACGATCTGGCCGTAGCGGCCGAAGCCCGCCAGCAGCACCGGGGCATGGTCGGACTCGATGGTGTCGGCCGGTCGGGCCGGGGTTTCGTCGGCCTGCAGCCAGCGGTCGTGCGCCATGAGCAGCAGGGGTGTGGTGGCCATGGACAGGGCCGCAATCAGGGTGAGCAGGCCGGCGGTGTCGGCCGGCAGCACACCACTGAGCTGGCCGGCGGCCAGCACCACGAAGGCGAATTCGCCCACCTGCGACAGCAGCACCGCCAGCAGGGTGCGCTCGCGCCGGTGCAGCCCTATGAAGCGGCCCAGCAGCCACAGTCCCAGCGCTTTCAACGCCACCACCAGCAGCAGGCCCGCACCCACCTGCAGCGGCTGGCTGACCAGCAGACCCAGCTGCATGCTCATGCCCACCGCAATGAAGAACAGGCCGAGCAGCAGGCCCTTGAAGGGCAGCAGGTCGCTCTCCAGCGCATGGCGGTAGGGCGAGCTGGCCAGCAGCACGCCGGCCATGAAGGCGCCCAGCCCCATCGACAGGCCCACCGCCTGCATCAGGGCGGCCACGCCCAGCACCAGCAGCAGGGCCAGCGCCGTGAACAGTTCGCGCACCGGCAGCGTGGCCACGAAGCGCATGGCCGGGTAGGCGGCAAAACGGCCCAGCAACACCACTGCCACCACGGCTGCGGCCTGCAGGCCGAGCTGGCCCAGGCCGCCGCCTGCAGCGCTGTGGCCGCCGGCCCCCGCCGTGGCAGCGGTGCCGAGTGCCGCCGCCAGACCCAGCAGGGGGATGGCGGCAATGTCCTGGAGCAGCAGCATGGAAAAGCCGTGTCGGCCCACCGGCAGGGCCATCAAATGGCGCTCCTGCAGCAGGCCGACCACGATGGCGGTGCTGGACAGCGCCAGCGCCAGGGCCGCCACCAGCGCGGCCTGCCAGCTCCAGCCCAGCAGCAGGCCCACCGGCATGAGCAGGGCGGCACAGAGGGCCATCTGCGCGGTGCCGCCGCCGAACACGGCGCGGCGCATGGCCCACAGGCGCCGAGGCTCCAGCTCCAGACCAATCACGAACAGCATCAGCACCACCCCGAGTTCGGAGGTGTGCAGCAGCGCGGCCGGGTCGGACACCAATGCGAGGCCCAGCGGGCCGATGGCCACACCCGCCAGCAGATAGCCCAGCACCGAACCCAGGCCCAGGCGCACCGCCAGCGGCACGAACACCAGCGCCACCGCCAGAAAGACGATGGCCTGGTTCATGTGCGGCGCTCCAGGGAGGCCAGCAGGGCTTGCGCCTGGCGGCGCAGTTCATGCCCGGCCTCGGCGCGGGCAGCGGCATCGAGCCGGTGGCCGCCGTGCAGCACGAAGGGCGGCGCCCAGTGCATGCCGCAGAAGCGGGCGGTCTGTTCGATGGCGTAGGTGTAGTCGGCGAAGGGCCGGCCGTGTTCACCGGCCGGGCCGTAGGTGGCCGGCAGGCCGCCGGCGCTGGCCACCCACCACGCGGTCTTGCCGGCCAGCGCTTGGGTGGCCGGGCCGGTGCCCTGTGCGGCGTGCGCATGGCCGTAGGCCCAGCCATGGGTCAGCACGGTGTCGAACCAGTGCTTGAGCAGGCCCGGCACGCTGTACCAGTAAACCGGGCTTAGCCAGATGATGAGGTCGGCCTCGCGCAGGGCCTGCTGCTCGGCCGCCACGTCGATGTCGAAGTCCGGGTAGCGGTCGTAGAGCGGGCGCACCGCCACGTCGGGCAGTTCCGACAGCGCCAGCAACAACCCCCGCGTGGCCACCGACTGGGCCGGGCGGGGGTGGGCATGGACGATGAGGGTGCGGGGCATGGTCGGTGACGATATCACCGACCCCGCTCCGCACCGGGGCGTGCGCCTCAGTAGGTGGGGCGGATGCGGTACACGGCGGTCGTGCCGCTGCTCTCGTGGCCGACCACCAGCAGCGGCTCGCCGGTGGGCGAGTCGTCGGCCGAAATGTAGGTCAGGCCTTCCGGACCGCGGTCGCCCTTGTCGGCGCCTTCGCGGGTGTTCAGGTAGCTCACCTGGCGCGGCTTGGCGGGCTCGCTCACGTCGTACACCACCACGCCACCCACCCGCTCCAGGCCGATGAAGGCAAAGGTCTTGGGGCCGAAGCGGGCCACGGTCACGCCTTCGGGCTCGGGGCCCTTGGACGTGCTGCGGCTCTCCAGCGTGTTGTTGGTGTTGCTGGCGTTGAACAGCACGTTGGGCAGGTTGGTGGTCAGGCGCTCGAGGTCTTCCCCGGAGTCGGCCACGCGCTGGATGTCGGTGTTCCAGATGCTGAACGAGCGACCGCCGAAGCTGTAGAGCTCGGTGCACTGGCCCGCCGCGTTCTTGCCGGTGCGGTCGCCGTTGGGGGTGTTGGTGACGTTCAGGCGGCCCAGGCCGGCACTGCCGATCAGGGTGGCAACGTCGGCGAACACGGCCGGGTCCAGACCGGCCGGGCAGTGGGTGGCCACGCGGACTTCTTCTGCGAAGCCGGTGTATTCGCGGGCGTCGCCCTCGTTGGCGGTGATCAGCCAGGTCTTGCCTTTGGCCTGGAAGGACGCGATGGCGTCCGGCATGTACATGCCCTTGACCGGCACCGGCCCGATCTTGATGACGCTGTCGCGGTCGGACGGGTCCATGCCCATGCCGGCCATGTTGTGGTTCTTGAAGCCCAGGGGCTTGACGTCGGTGATGCGGGCGTTGCGCACATCCAGCACTGCAATGGCATTGTTCTCCTGCAGCGTCACCCAGGCGGTGCGGCCATCGTCGGAGACGGCGATGTACTCCGGCTCCAGGTCCTGGGCCACGGTGGCGCCGGGGCCGAAGATGCGGACGCCGGCCTCCTGCAGGCGCTGCTTCTTGCTGTTGAAGGCTTGGAAGTTGGCGGTCAGCACGGTGCGCTCGATGCGGGTGGCATCCGGCTTGAGCTTGCCCAGGCGGATGACGCTGATGCTGCCCTCGGGATCGATCGAGGTCGTCTGGTTGTAGCTGTCCGGCTCGCCTTCGTTGGCCACCAGCAGGGTGCGGCCGTCGGGGGTGAAGGTCAGCATGTCGGGCAGGGCGCCGACGGTGTCGGTGCCCAGGGGCTGCAGGTCGCTGGCGCGCATCCAGCCGACCACGCCGGCGGAGGTCTTGGGGTTGGCCTCGATGGCCAGGGCCACGATGCCGTCCTGCACCGCCACGCTGTTGATGGCTGCAAGACCCGCACCGAACAGGGAGGCCGGGATGGAGCGGATCAGCGTCGGTGCTTCGGGGTGGCTGAAGTCCAGTACATCCACCGACGACAGCGCGCCGTTGACCACGAACAGGCGCTGGCTGATGGGATCGAAGGCCGTGATTTCTGCCGACGAGGGACCGCCGGCGTGGGCGTAGCCACCGATCTTTTCCAGTTCCAGGCCCACAGGCGGGCCCTTGGGCGGTTCTTCCATGCCGCCGCAGGCGCTCAGGACAGCGGCGGCGACCAGGGTGGCGAGCACCGGCGCGATGAAGCCGGCGGGTTGGCGTTGGGCGGGTTTTTGCATGGCAGGTCCGGTTGTGTGAAACACCTGCCGGTTGTAGGCCGTTCGGATGACAGTCTGGTGACACCCCTGGGGGTGTCTGAAGCCTCCGGCATTACTGTCCGAAGCGGGGCCCGTCCACCAGGAAGGCGGTTTCCTCGTCGGTGCTGCGCCGGCCCAGTGCGGCGTTGCGGTGCGGGAAGCGGCCGAAGCGCAGCACGATGTCGCGGTGCACCCGGGCGAACTGCAGGTGGCTCTCCAGATCGGCCCGGGCCACGGTGTGCGCGTCCGGTGTGGCGGCCAGCAGTTCCTCGAAGCCACGGATGCAGCGGTCCTGCAGGGCCAGGTCTTCGGCGTGCATCAGGGGCATCAGCACGAACACCCGGCCGATCGGGGGCAGCTGCCGGTCCAGGCCGCGATCGAGCGTGTCCCGGGCCAGGGCGCAGGCCCGGGCGTCGCCGGCAAAGGCTTCCGCCCGGCCCCGGTGCAGGTTGCGGGTGAACTGGTCCAGCAGCACCAGCAGGGCCAGCCGATCTGGCGGGCTGGCCTCCCAGGCCTGCAGCCCGCCGGCCGCGGCCTGCGCCACCAGGGCGCCGAAGCGTTCGCGGATGGTGCTGTCGGTGGCCGGGTCGTTGCCGAACCACAGCGGTTTGCGCGGCACCACCGGCCAGCCATGGGCCAGGCTGTCGCCGAACCAGAAGTCCAGCACGGCGTGCGCGTCGGGGTGGGGGGAGGGCAGGTCGTCGGTCATGGCGGATACGGGGAGGGGGTTTACGACTTGAAACGACTTTGACGTTGCGTGGGGCAGTGTGTTCCTTCTCCCGTTTTGTAATCCATCCCACGCAGCCGGTATGTTCCGGTGCGAATCCTTCGAGGAGTTTCTCCATGCAATCCGCCCTTCGACTCCCTGCCGTGTCGCGCCCGTTCAGTGGCTGGGCACGTGGCCTGACGGCCGCCGTGATGGCCGCCGGTGCCTGGGCCGCATCGGCCGTGGTCAGCGAGGCCGAGGCCCGCGACAGCGTGTACTGGTCCATCGGCATCCAGTCGCCCGGTGTGGCCGTAGGTGTGGCGAATGCACCGCCGGTGGTGTACGGCCCGCCGGCCGGTTATTACTACCAGCCGCGTCCGGTGGTGGTGTACCCGCGCCCGGTGGTGGTGGCGCCCCAGCCCATCTACTACTACGACGACGACTACCGTCCGCGCCACTGGAAGAAGGGCCACAAGCACCACCGTTGGCACGATGGTCGTCGCCACGGCCGCGGCCACGATCGCTGGGACGACTGACCGGTCCCGCCGGCCGGTGCCCCCGTCCGGCACCGCCGGCTTTACCGGCCTGATACCCGGGGGATACCCCGCTGAAGCGCTCCCCCGAGGAGCGCTTCCTACAATTCCGGCATGACCCGTACTCGCTGGATGTTGTTGGTGCTGCTGCTGGCCCTGTTGGCCGGCGGTGGCTGGTGGTGGTGGAGCCGCAGCGGTGCGTCTGCGGTGCAGTACCGCAGCGCCACGCTGGAGCGCGGCAACCTGCAGGCCACCGTGTCGGCCAGCGGCGCGGTCAACCCGGTCAAGCAGGTGTCGGTGGGCACCCAGGTCTCGGGCCAGGTCCGGGACGTGTTCGTCGACTTCAACAGCGAGGTCAAGGCCGGCCAGCTGATCGCACAGATCGACCCCCAGACACTCGAATACCGCCTCAACTCCGCCCTGGCCGACCTCGACGCATCGAATGCGGCCGTGGCCATTGCGCAGGCCAATGCCGCTTCTGCCCGCGCCAACGTCTCGCGCGCCCGCACCGAACTGGCCGAGGCCCAGCGCAACCACGATCGCAGCCTGAGCCTGGTGGCCCAGGGCTTCATCGCCCAGAGCGAGGCCGACCGCACCCGCGCCGCCCTGGCCTCGGCCCAGGAATCGCTGAAGGCGGTCGAGGCGCTGGTGGGCGTGAGCGAAGCGCAGATCAGCAGCGCCCGTGCCAACGTCAAGCAGCGCGAGGCAGCGGTGTCGCAGGCGCGGGTCGACCTCTCGCGCACCCGCATCACCTCGCCGGTGGACGGCATCGTCATCAAGCGCACGGTGGAGCGCGGCCAGACCGTGGCCGCCAGCCTGCAGGCGCCCGAGCTGTTCGTGATTGCGCAGAACCTCTCCGAGATGCAGGTGGACGCCAGCATCGACGAGGCCGATGTGGGCCGCATCCGCCCCGGCCAGAAAGCCAGTTTCACTGTCGATGCCTTCCCGGGCCGTACCTTCGAGGGCGAGGTGCGCCAGGTCCGCAAGGCGGCCACCAATGTGTCCAACGTCATCACCTACATCGCGGTGGTCGGCTTTGCCAACGGCGACAGCCGCCTGCTGCCCGGCATGACCGCCAATGTGCGCGTGGTCACCGACCAGCGCGAGGATGTGCTGAAGGTGCCGAACGCCGCGCTGCGCGTGCGCCTGCCCGGCCCCGAGGCCGGCAACGGCGCGGCCACCGGTGCGCGGGGCGGCCCGCCGCGTGGCCGCATCCACCTGCTCGATGCCGCCAACCAGCCGGTCACGGTGGCGGTGGGTACCGGCGTCACCGACGGCAGCTACACCGAGGTGATGCTCAAGCCCGACACCCCCAACGCAGATCTGGTGGTGGAGGGCGCGAAGGTCATCACCGGCGTGCAGGGCGGGGCTGCCCAGCCAGCCTCCGGGCGCCCGCGCCAGCCGGCTCCGCGCCTGCCGTTCTGAGGCCCGCAGCATGGCCCTGATCGAACTCCGCGACCTGCACAAGACCTACGGCACCGGCGACCAGGCGGTGCATGCGCTGGCCGGCGTGTCGCTCGACATCCAGGCCGGCGAGTTCGTGGCCATCATGGGCGCCTCCGGCTCCGGCAAGAGCACGCTGCTCAATGTGCTGGGCTGTCTGGACCGGCCCGACACCGGCGAATACCGGCTGGCCGGCGAACCGGTGCAGGACCTGTCCCCGGACCGGCTGGCCGAGGTGCGCAACCGGCGCATCGGCTTCGTGTTCCAGCAGTTCAACCTGCTGGCCCGCACCACCGCTCAGGAAAACGTGGAACTGCCGCTGGTGTATGGCGGCGTGCCGGCCCCGCAGCGGCGCGAGCGCGCGCTGGCGGCGCTGGCCCAGGTGGGGCTGGCCGGGCGGGCCCACCACACGCCTTCGCAGCTCTCGGGCGGCCAGCAGCAACGGGTGGCGATTGCGCGCGCCCTGGTGAACCAGCCTTCGCTGATCCTGGCCGACGAGCCCACCGGCGCCCTCGATTCGCGCACCAGCGACGAAGTCATGCAGCTGCTGGCCGGCCTGCACGCCACCGGCATCACCGTGGTCATGGTCACGCACGAGAGCGACATTGCCGCCTGGGCCCAGCGCCGGCTGGTGTTCCGCGACGGCCGCGTGGTGGAAGACGCCCTGCAGGTGCCCCGTCCGCACGCCGAGGGCGCGCCGGCATGAACACGCTCACCGCCATCCGCAGCGCCTGGCGCTCGCTCAAGGCCAACAAGCTGCGCAGCATGCTGACCATGCTGGGCATCATCATCGGCGTGGCAGCGGTCATCACCATGATCGCGGTCGGCGGTGGCGCCACCCAGCGGGTGCAGGAGCAGATGAAGTCGCTCGGCTCCAACGTGATGCTGGTGCTGCCCGGCAGCCTGTCGGCCGCCGGTGTGCGGCAGGGCGCCCAGACCCGCTCGCGCTTCACCGAGGAAGATGTGCAGGCCATCATGGCCGAGATACCCGAGGTGCAGGCCGCCGCGCCCGGCTCGCGCACCACGGCGCAGGCGGTGGCCCAGAACGCCAACTGGAACACCACCATCTTCGGCACCACGAATGAATACCTCGACGTGCGCGACTGGGCCCTGGCCAGCGGCCGCCTGTTCGAGCCGGCCGAGCAGACCAGTTCGGCCAAGGTGGCCTGGGTCGGCCAGACCGTGGCCCGCGAACTCTTCGGCGACCAGGACCCGGTCGACCAGGTCATCCGGGTGCGCGGCGTGCCGTTCACCATCGTCGGCGTGCTGGAGCGCAAGGGTCAGAACGCCTCGGGTCAGGACCAGGACGACATCGTGGTCATGCCCATGTCGACCTTCCGCAACCGCATCTGGAACGCGGGCGGCAATGTGCGCCGCATCTGGACCATCTTCGTGAAAGTGCGCGAGGGCCAGGACATGAAGGCCACCGAGCAGAGCGTGCGAGACCTGCTGCGCCAGCGGCTGCGGGTGTCGGAGGAGGGCGACGACACCTTCTCGGTCAACAACCTGTCCGAGGTGCTGCAGGCGCAGGAGGAGGCCAGCCGGGTCATGACCTGGCTACTCTCGGCGGTGGCCGGCGTGAGCCTGATCGTGGGCGGCATCGGCATCATGAACATCATGCTGGTCAGCGTGACCGAACGCACCCGCGAGATCGGGCTGCGCATGGCGGTGGGCGCGCGCGGGCGCGACATCCTGGCGCAGTTCCTGATCGAGGCGGTCACGCTCAGCCTGATCGGCGGGGCCATCGGCGTGGTGCTGGGCGCGGCGGCCACCTGGGCCACGGCCGAGGTGGCGGGCTGGCAGGTCAGCATGTCGGCCCAGGCGGTGGCGCTGGCGGCCGGCTTTGCGGCCCTGGTGGGCGTGTTCTTCGGTTACTACCCGGCCCGGCGGGCGTCCGGCCTGCTGCCGATCGAGGCGCTTCGGCACGAGTGACGGCCGGGCCCCGGCTGCCGGCCGGGTAGGATCGCGGGCTGTTCCCACTGCTGCAGCACTTCATGGATCTCATTCTTCTGCTCAAGGCCGCCGTCATGGGCGTGGTCGAGGGCCTGACCGAATTCATCCCGGTGTCGTCCACCGGCCACCTCATCCTCGCGGCCGCCCTGCTCAAGATGCCGGGCGAAAAGATCAAGCTGTTCGAGGTGGTGATCCAGACCGGCGCCATCCTGGCCATCGTCTCGCTCTATGCCGAGCGCCTGTGGTCCACCGTGGCCGGCCTGCCGCGCGGCGACCGGGTGGCGCAGCGCTTCACCGCGAATGTGCTGATCGGCTTTTTCCCGGCGGCGCTGGCCGGGGTGCTGTTCATCGACGTGATCAAGAGCGTGCTGTTCACGCCCACGGTGGTGGCGGGCGGTTTCATCGCCGGCGGCTTCGTGATCCTGTGGGCCGAGCGGGTGCAGGCCCGCCGGGCCGTCTCCCGCATCGAGGCGGTGGACGACATGCGCTGGACCGATGCGCTCAAGGTCGGGCTGGTGCAGTGCGTGGCGCTGGTGCCGGGGGTGAGCCGCTCGGGCGCCACCATCATCGGCGGCATGCTGCTGGGCATGAACCGGCGCAGCGCCACCGAATTCAGCTTCTTCCTGGCCATTCCCATGCTGTTCGGCGCGGCCGTCTACGACCTCTACAAGCACCACGAGCTGCTGAGCACCGCCGACATCCCGCTGTTTGCGGTCGGCATGGTGACGGCCTGGCTCTCGGCCTGGGTCTGCGTGCGCTGGCTGCTGCGCTTCGTCTCCACCAGCACCTTCGTGCCGTTTGCGTGGTACCGCATCGTCTTCGGCGTGCTGATCCTGCTGACCACCTGGGGCGGCTGGGTCGACTGGACGCCCTGATCGGGTCCCTGTCCCTCGGCTTCAGCGCTTGAGCGGCGGCTGCAGCGTGAACCAGAAACGGGCGCCCTGACCGGGTGCCGATTCGGCCTTCAGCAGGCCGCCGTGGCGCACCACGATGCGCCGCACCGTGGCCAGACCGATGCCCAGGCCCACGAACTCGTCGGGCCCGTGCAGGCGCTGAAACGGCTGGAACAGCTTGGCCGAACGGGTCATGTCGAAGCCGGCACCGTTGTCGGCCACGCAGAAGGCGCGCACCCCGTCCAGGCTGTCCAGGGTCACCCGGATGCGGGCCTGCGGTGTGCGGGCCGAGTACTTCCAGGCGTTGTGCAGCAGGTTCTGCAGCAGGGCCTCGGCCAGTGGCGGATCGGCCAGCGCGTGCAGGCCCGGCTCCACCTCCCAGTGCACCTGCCGCTCGGGCTCGGTGGCCGACAGCTCGCACAGCAGCCGGTTCGCCATGTCGCTCAGGTTCACCGGCTGGCGCACCAGCTCGCCGCGCGAGACCTGCGACAGCTTCAGCAGGCCGTCGATCAGCTCGCCCATCTTCTTGCTGGCCAGCATGATGCGGTCCAGGTGCTGCCGGCCCGAGTGGCTCAGGCCGGCTTCGTCCTCCACCACGGCCGAGGCGAAGCCGTTGATGATGCGCAGCGGCGAACGCAGATCGTGGGCCACCGCATACGAGTAGCTCTCCAGTTCGTCGTAGGCCGCCTGCAATGCCTGGGTCCGTTCGCGGATGCGCTCTTCCAGCGTCGCATTGAGCTGGCGGATTTCCAGCTCTGCCTGCTTGCGCGCGGTGATGTCCAGTGTGACGCCCAGGGCCCGAACCGCCCGGCCGGTGGCATCGCGCTCGAAGTCGGCCCGCACCGAGAACCACCGGTACTCGTCGCGGATGCGCAGCCGGTATTCGATGTTGTAAGGCAGCTCGCCTTTCACGGCCGCAGCCCAGGTGCGGTCGACCATGGGCAGATCGTCCGGGTGGGTGATGGCGCGCAGTTCTTCGGCCGCGAGCTCGGCCGCCGGCAGGTCGAGCACCACGTGGGAGCCCGAGAGCGTGAGGAAGCGGCGGGTCTTCATGTCCGTCTGCCAGCTGGCCATGCCGGCCAGCACCTGGGCCTGGCTCAGCAGTTTTTCGGTGGTGCGCAGGGCCTGCTCCACCGACTTGATGTGCGAGATGTCCTGCACCACCGCAATCAGGTAGTCGGGCGTGGCGTCCGGCTGGCGCACCAGCGCCACGGTGAGCTGAACCCACACCACATGGCCCTGGCGGTGGATGTAGCGCTTCTCGATCGAGTAGTGGTCGATGTCGCCACGCAGCGCCCGCTGCAGCAGCTCCAGGTCGACCGCCAGATCGTCCGGGTGGGTGAAGTCCTGGAAGCGGGCCTGTAGCAGCTCGGCCTCGGTGTAGCCGATCAGCTCGCAGTAGGTCCGGTTGACGCGGATCCAGCTGCCGTCGATGTGGCTGTGCGCCATGCCCACCGCGCTCACCTCGAAGGTGTCGTTCAGGCGCTGCGAGGTGGCGCGCACCAGGTCGGTCGCCCGGCGCAGCGCCCGGTTCTGGCGCTGCATCAGCGCAATCGCACCCACCACCACCAGCTGGGTGATCAGGTGCCAGAGGTTGAGCCAGAAGGCCTCGGCCGGGTCGTCGAACGCCAGGCTGAAATACGGTTTGACCAGCGCATAGTTGATGACCAGCATGCCCACCACGGTGCTGAACATGCCGGCCCGGAAGCCGCCGTACAGCGCCGACAGCGCGGCCGCCAGCGACAGGGTGATGAAGCGGCCACCCGACTCCGCCGGGGCCAGCGCCATGCGCAGCCAGGCCGCCAGCAAGGTCAGCGCCAGCGCCACCAGCAGCCGCAGCCACAGCGGGTGCATGTCGGGCTGCCATTTCAGCAGCGCCCGGCCGGTGCGTGCGAAGTCGAGGTTCATGCCGGTGCTCAGCGGGCCAGGTCGGCCAGCATGCGGTCCAGGACCACAGCGGTTTCCAGCGGCTTTTCCATCGGGAACAGGTGGCTGCCTTCGATCATCTGCAGCCGCTCGGGGCGGTCCGGGCCCACCAGCCGGTGCGTCATGGCCATGCCGACCTGGCGCATTTCCAGCGATTCGGTGCCGCCGATGAACCCCACCGGGCACTGCAGCGGGTGCCGGCGCAGCAGGCGGTCCAGGTTGTGCGGCAGGGTGTTGTAGATGGCGGTTTCCACGTCGCGGTCAAAGGCCAGCACCCGGCGCGGGCCGTCGGGCGTCTGGGCATCCAGCGTACCGTGATCGATGTAATCGGCCAAGACCGGCGGGTGCCAGCGGGCGAAGCTGCGTTTGCCGGCAAAGTGGGCCAGCGCGGCGTCGCGGTCCGGCCACTGGTGGCGGCGCTTGCGGCTGATCTTGCCGGGCGACAGCGAGCCCACCAGCTGGGTGCGCTTGACCAGCTCCAGCGTGCGGGCGCGCCATCCGCCCAGCACCGGCGAGTCGATCAGCACCACGCCGCGCACGCCGTGGCCGCCGAGCTGTGGGTGGCGGGCGGCGCACATCACGCTCAGGAAGCCGCCCAGCGAATGGCCGACCAGCCAGGCCGGCTCGCCGTGGCGCTCGATCTCGGGGCCGGCAAAGTCGGCCAGCTGCTGCACCAGGTGGGGCCAGTTGCTGGTCACCGGGTAGGCCGGGTCGTGGCCGAATTTCTCCAGCGCCCGCACCTTGTGGCCGCGCGCCCGCAGCGACTTGAACAGGACGCCGTAGGTGCTGGCGGGGAAGCTGTTGGCGTGCGAGAACAGGATCAACGACATGGGCCGCCCACCGGACTCAGATCAGCTTCTCGCGCGGATTGCCGATCTTCTTGAGCGGGCGGGCGCGGGCGCTGTCGGTCATGAGCGGCACATCGGTCGGGCTGCCGTCCCAGACCGGGTGCTCGATCTCGTCGAACACCTGGCGCAGCTTCTCGCCCCAGGTGTTGCGCACCATGCGGAAATACGGGTTGTTTTCGTCGATGCAGGTGATGCGGTCGGACGCCAGGCGCCCGGCCTCGTACACCGCCAGGTCCAGCGGCAGGCCGACCGACAGGTTGGACTTGAGGGTCGAGTCCATCGACACCAGCACGCACTTGGCGGCCTCGTCCAGCGGCGTGTCGGGGTTGATCACCCGGTCCAGCACCGGCTTGCCGTACTTGGACTCGCCGATCTGGAAGAACGGCGTCTCGCTGGTGGCCTCGATGAAGTTGCCGGCTGCGTACAGCTGGAACAGGCGCATGCCCTCGTTGCCGATCTGGCCGCCGAAGATCATGGACACATTGAAGTCCACGCCGGCGCGCTTGAGCGATTCGCCGTCGCGCTCGTAGACATGGCGGATGGCGGAGCCCAGCACCCGGGCGGCGTCGAACATGCTGGTCGCGTTCCAGATGGTCAGCGGCTGTTCGTCTTCGCCGTCTTCCAGCCGCTCGACCTGCAGGATCTCCCGCACCGACTGCGCGATGCTCAGGTTGCCGGCCGACAGCAGGCACATGAAGCGGTCGCCCGGCTTCTCGTAAATGATCATCTTGCGGAAGGTGCTGATCTGGTCGAGACCGGCATTGGTGCGCGAGTCCGACAGGAACACCATGCCGGCTTTCAGTTTCACGGCGACGCAGTAGGTCATGGGGTGCCGATCAGTTTCTTGAGTTGGTAGAGCTGGTCCAGCGCTTCGCGCGGGCTCAGGGCGTCGGGGTCGATGGCGCTCAGCGCGGCCACCACCGGATGGGGTTCGGGGGCCTCCTCGGGCGGCGGCGGGGCGAACAGGTCGACCTGCAGTCGGCTTTCTTCACTCTGCGCTTCCAGTGCGGCCAGTGCCTGCCGTGCATGCGTCACCACCGGGGCCGGCACGCCTGCCAGCCGGGCCACCTGGATGCCGTAGCTGCGGCTGGCCGGACCGGGCTCGATGTGGTGCAGGAACACGATGCCGCCCCGGCCGCCTTCGGTGGCGCTCACATGCACGTTCACCGCCGCGTGGTGGCTGGCCGGGAATTCGGTGAGCTCGAAGTAGTGGGTGGCAAACAGGCAGAAGCAGCGCGAGCGGTCGTGCAGGTGGGCGGCAATGCCGCCGGCCAGGGCCAGGCCGTCGAAGGTGGAGGTGCCGCGGCCGATCTCGTCCATCAGCACCAGGCTCTCGGGCGTGGCCGCATGCAGGATCTGGGCGGCCTCGGTCATCTCCACCATGAAGGTCGACTGGGCGTTGGCCAGGTCGTCGGCCGCGCCGATGCGGGTGTGGATGGCATCGATCGGGCCGAGCCGGCAGGCCTGCGCCGGCACCAGGCTGCCCATGCTGGCCAGCAGCACGATCACCGCCACCTGCCGCATGTAGGTGCTCTTGCCGCCCATGTTGGGGCCGGTGATGACCTGCATGCGCGCCTTGGGGCCGAGCACCGTGTCGTTGGCAATGAAGGCGCCGCCGCTGGTCTCGTTCAGGCGGGCTTCCACCACCGGATGGCGGCCGCCCCGGATGTCGATGCAGGGTTCGGCCACGAACTGCGGCTCGCACCAGCCCAGGGTGAGCGAGCGTTCGGTCAGGGCGCACAGCACGTCCAGCGTGGCAATGGCCCGGGCCACCGCCGAGAGCGCCGGCACATGGGCCTGCAGGCTGTCGAGCAGTTGTTCGTAAAGCCACTTCTCGCGGGCCAGCGCCCGCTCCTGGGCCGAGAGCGCCTTGTCCTCGAAGGCCTTCAGCTCGGGGGTGATGAAGCGTTCGGCGTTCTTCAGGGTCTGGCGGCGGCGGTAGTCGGCCGGCACCCGGTCGAGCTGGCCCTGCGTGACCTCGATGTAGAAGCCGTGCACCTTGTTGAACTGCACCCGCAGGTTGGCGATGCCGCTGCGCTCGCGCTCGCGGGTTTCCAGGTCGATCAGGAAGCCGTCGCAGTTGTTCTGGATGCCGCGCAGTTCGTCCAGTTCGGCATCGAATCCGTCGTTGATGACGCCGCCGTCGCGCACCAGCGCGGCCGGCTCGGCCAGCAGGGCGGCGGCCAGCAGGTCGGCACAGCCCGGCGGGGGCTGCAGGTCGGTGGCGATCCGGGCCAGCAGGCCGGCGAGGTCCAGCGGCGCGGCCTGCAGTTCGCGGGCCAGGGCGGCGGCGCGCTGCAGCGTCTGGCCCAGGCCCACCAGCTCGCGCGGCTTGACCTGCCGCAGCGCGGTGCGGGCGGTGATGCGCTCGACATCGCTTGCGCCCTTGAGCGAGCCGCCCAGGCGCTGCCACAGCGCCACCGGCGTGCCGTGCTTGAGGGCCGCGATGGCGGCCAGGCGGGCGCGCGGCACGGTGCGGTCGCGCGGCGGCTCCAGCAGCCACTGGCGCAGCAGCCGGCTGCCCATGCCGGTGTGGCACACGTCCAGCAGGCTCAGCAGCGTGGGGCTGGATTCGCCGCGCAGGGTCTGCACCAGTTCCAGGTTGCGGCGGGTGTTGGGGGGCAGGTCGATGCGGTCGTCCGGCCGCGCCACCTGCAGGCTGCGCGCATGGGTCAGGGCCCGGCCCTGGGTGTGTTCGGCATGGGCCAGCAGGGCGGCGGCGGCGGCATGGGCATCGGGCAGGTCCTGGGCGTCCCAGGCGGCCAGGCTGGCGGTCTGCAGCTGCTCCAGCAGCTTGCGCTGGCCCAGGGTGGCATCGAAGGTCCAGGCCGGCCGCACCACCGCCACCGCCCGCTGGGCGCCGCCGGCGGCCATGGCCTGCACCCGCTTCTCGAAGGCCGGCGTCACCTCGGCGCTGTAGAGCAGTTCACCCGGGCCGATGCGGGCCACCCAGTCGGCCAGGGCGTCGGAATCGCACTGCGCCAGGAACACCACGCCCTGGGTCACCGACATCCAGGCCAGGCCGCAGCCGGTGCGTGCGCCGGGGTGCACCGCCATCAGGATGGCCTCGGTCTTGTCGGACAGCAGCTCGGCGTCGGTCAGGGTGCCGGGCGTGACCACCCGCACCACCTTGCGCTCCACCGGGCCCTTGCTGGCGCCCACATCGCCCACCTGTTCGCAGATGGCCACCGACTCGCCCATGCGGATCAGCCGCGAGAGGTAACCGTCGACCGAATGGAACGGCACGCCGGCCATGGACACCGGCTGCCCGGCCGACTGACCGCGGTGCGTCAGGGTGATGTCGAGCAGCCGCGCGGCCTTCTCGGCGTCGGCGTAAAACAGCTCGTAGAAGTCGCCCATGCGGTAGAAGACCAGCGTGTCCGGGTACCCGGCCTTGATGGTCAGGTACTGCTGCATCATGGGCGTGTGCAGCGAGAGGTCGGGGGCCGCTGCGTGGCCGGCGGCGGGTTCCGTGGGGCTGGGCATCGGCGGGAGAGGGCGGGTGGCGGCGGAAAACCGGTGATCTTAGGGGATAGCCCGGGACCCCAATGGCGCACCGCCGCAGTCGGGCATGGCGGGCTTAAGTCACCCTTCACCCGGGGCGCCCTAGCATGCTGCCGTGCATACCCCCAACCACCCACGAAAGAGGTCACCCATGGATCAGTCGAAGAAGAATGTTGGCAGCGCATCCAGCCGCCGCGTGTTCATGATGCAGGTTGCCGTCGGCGGCACCGCCCTGATGGCCGGTTCGGCCGCTCTGGCACAGGCCCCGGCCATGGTCGACCCGGCATCGCCGCAAGCCCAGTCGCTGGGTTATGTGGCCGACAGCAGCAAGGTCGATGCCAAGAAGTACCCCAAGCACGCTGCCACCCAGCTCTGCAGCAACTGCCAGCTGTTCGTGGGCAAGCCCACCGACGCCGCCGGCGGCTGCGGCATCTTCCCGGGCAAGCAGGTCGCCGGCAAGGGCTGGTGCTCGGCCTACGTCAAGAAGGCCGGCTGACCCTGGCGTCGGCAGGGATCAGGGGCGGCGCCAGCGCCGCCTCAGATCCCAGGCATGCAGCAGGCCTGACGCCGCCAGCCCGCCCAGGGTGAACGGCCAGGCCCAGCCCGCCAGGGCGCTGCGCAGGGCCAGCATCAGGCACAGGCCCGAGGCCAGGTTCGGCAGCACATCCATCGGCGCCACCCCGGCGCCGGTCCGGTTGTGGTGCAAGGTCAGCACCAGCGCCTCCAGTGCGGTCAGCACCAGAATGGCGTCCAGCAGCAGCAACAGGCCGTCAGCGGTCAGGCTCACCCGGTGGTCCCGAGCGCGTCAGACACGCGCCATCCCCAGCAAATGCCCGACATCTTTCAGGAAGATGCGCACATGGGCCATGGGCTTCTTGCGGACCAGCTTCTTGTTCATGTAGGACTCGAACGTCAGCTGCTGGACATCGCGGTCCTCGCAGATCTTGACGAAGCGCTCGCGGCGCTTCTCGCTCCCGTACCAGAACCACTGCATGATGCCCAGCACCTTGAACACGGTGCCGTGTTCGCGCATGAAGCGTTTGCGGGCCAGCTTGAGGCTGACCACATCGCCGGTCAGCAGCAGTTCCTGCACCGCCTGCGCGGCCAGCTGGCCGCCCAGCATGGCGTAGTAGATGCCTTCGCCCGACGCCGGCGCCACCACCCCGGCGGCGTCGCCGGCCAGCACCAGGTCGCGGCCGTTGTCCCAGCGGGGCAGGGGCTTCATGGGAATGGGGGCACCCTCGCGCCTCAGCGTTTCCAGCCCGTCCAGACCGCTGGCCTTGCGCATGCGGGCCACCGACCCCTTGAGCGAGAAGCCCTTGTCGGCGCTGCCGGTGCCCACGCTCAGCGTGCCGCCGTGCGGGAACACCCAGCCGTAAAAGTCGGGCGAGAAGCGGCCCTGGTAGTAGACGTCGCAGCGTGAGCCGTCGTAGTCGGCGCTGCGCTCGACCGCCTCGGGCGCCCGCACGATCTCGTGGTACGCGAACACATAGCGGGTCTTCTCGGCCCCGGGCACACCGCCCTGGCGGGCCACTTCCGAGCGGGCGCCATCGGCACCGACGATGCTGCGGGCCCGCACGCTCACCGGTGTGCTGCTGCCCTTGGGCAGCCAGCTCACGCGGCTGGTGCCGTCGGCATCGCGCTGAAGCTGGGTGAACTGGCCGCTGTGCCGCACGGCGCCGGCCTCGCGGGCCCGTTCGCGCAGCCATTCATCGAACTCGGCACGGTCGACCATGCCGACAAACCCGTTCTCGATCGGGATGTCCACATGCTTGCTCGACGGCGCGATCATGCGGGCGCACTTGGCCTTGGCCACCAGCAGCTCGTCCGGGATCTCGAAGTCGCGGATCAGCCGGGGCGGTATGGCGCCGCCGCAGGGCTTGATGCGGCCTTCGCGGTCGAGCAGCAGCACCGAGCGGCCCTGCCGCGCCAGTTCGTGGGCGGCGGTGGCGCCGGCTGGGCCGCCGCCGATCACCACCACGTCGAAGATGTCGTTGGAATTCATGCAGCGGGCCTCTGGTGGTGGCCGATGGCGGCCTGGGGAACAAGGAAGGCATCGGGCCGCCGTGGGGCGGGTTCCGCAACGGGGAGGGGTCGGGGTGCGGCTGCCACGGTGGACACGCGGGCGGCCAGCAGGGCAGCCGCCAGGAAGGCCAGCGCCTCCACGGCAAACACCACGGCATAGGCGGTGCCGGCATCGGCCAGCAGGGAACGGGTCAGGTCGGCGGCGCCGGTGCCCAGCAGGCCACCCAGCGCGAAGCCGATGGCCTGCGCCGCGCCCCACAGGCCCATGCGCACGCCCTCGCGGCCATGGCGCCCCTGCGAGGCCAGGGCCATCATGGAGCCGATGGCGCCGATCGAGAATGCGCCGTTGCACAGCCCCAGCAGGAACACATTGACCTGCAGCGGCCAGCCCGGACCTTGCAGGCCGGCCAGCGTGAGGCCGCCCAGCGCCAGGGCGGAGCTGATGCAGCCGCCCACCGCCCAGGCCCGCAACGAGCCCACATGCCGCCAGCCGGCCCGGTGGGCCCAGCGCTGGCCCAGCGCGCCGGCGGCGGCCACCAGCAGCATGCCGCACAGCACGCCGGCGTTCTGCACCCCGGAGAGCCGGGTGGACTCGCCCGGCGTGAAGCCGAACACCGTGCCGGCGAACGGCTCCAGGATCAGGTCCTGGGCGCTGAAGGCGATCATCGACACGAAGACGAACACGGTGAAGCGCCGCGCCACCGGCTCATCCCAGATCTGGGCCAGGGCCTGCCGGAAGGCCGGCTTCGGCTCCGGTTCCGGCCCTGGCCTGTTTGACTGGATGGTCTGTGCCGGGCCTTCCAGCCCGCGCAGCACCAGCAGCGTGACCAGGAAGGCGAGCGCCGACACGCAGGCGCTCACCGTGACCAGCCGTTCCGGTGAAAACGGGTCGATCAGCCGGCCGGTGATGCCGGCGGTGACCGCAAAGCCCAGGATCATCATCATCCAGACCAGCGTCGCTGCACCGGCGCGGCGGCCTTCGGGCACCCGCTTGGCCAGCAGCACCAGCAACGAGGTGCCGGCCGCGCTCACGCCCAGGCCGACCAGCACGAAGCCCAGGGTGGCCACCAGCACGCCCACCAAAGGCTGGGTCGCCAGCCACAGGGTGCTCGATGCCGCCACCACGCCGCCGGTGCCCAGCACCGCCATGCCGCCCACGATCCAGGGCGTGCGGCGCTGTCCCACGTCCGAGCCGAAGCCCATGCGCGGTCGGGCCATCTGCACCGCGTAATGCAGCGCCACCAGCAGGCCCGGCAACAAGGCGGGCAGGGCGAGTTCGACCACCATCACCCGGTTCAGGGTCGAGGTGGTCAGCACCACGATCGATCCCAGGCAGGCCTGCACCAGGCCGACGCGGACCACGCGCGACCAGCCGAAGGCGGTCATGGCGACACCCCCAGGCTGCGCAGCGCAAAGGCGCTGACCATCATGCCGGCCACGAACAGCGGCACGCCGAAGCCGCTGTACCAGAGCGCGCGCTCCGTGGGCTGGGCCAGAAAGCGGCGCATCAGCACGCCCTGCAGCAGCAGCAGGGCCGCAATGCCGGCCGCGTGCAGCGGGCGGTCCCAGTGCAGCAGCAGGCCGATCACCAGCACCTGCGGCACCGCCATGAACCAGCAGGCCACGCGGGCGGCCCGGTCCACGCCGAGCTGCACCGGCAGCGAACGCACGCCCATGCGCCGGTCGCCGGCCACGGCCTTGAAGTCGTTGAGGGTCATGATGCCGTGGGTGCCGGCGCTGTAGAGCGCGGCCAGCACCAGCGATTCACCCCCGGGCATGGCGCCGCCGGCCATCACGGCCGCACCGGTGATCCAGGCGATGCCTTCGTAGCTGATGCCGCAGGCCGCATTGCCCCACCAGCCGTTTTCCTTCAGGCGCAGCGGCGGCGCGCTGTAGGCCCAGGCCAGCAGCAGGCCGATGGCGGCGGCGCCGAAGCCCCAGGGGCCGAGCACCGTGGCCACCACCAGCGACAGCGCGGTCCAGGCGATGGCCAGGTACAGACCCCAGCGGCCCGGCATGCGGCCCGACGGGATCGGGCGTTGCGGCTCGTTGATGGCGTCCACATGGCGGTCGAACCAGTCGTTCACGGCCTGGCTGGTGGCGCAGACCAGCGGACCGGCCAGGGCCACACCCACCAGGGCCAGCCACCAGCGGCCGTCCATCGACACGCCGGAAGCCACCACCCCGCAGGCAAAGGCCCACATCGGCGGGAACCAGGTGATGGGCTTGAACAGCTCGGTGACGGCAGACAGGGCGGGGCGGGTCATGCCGATGGTTGTACGCCGGCCGCCCCGCTGTGTCAATTCAGATTGACACTCTTTCTGTCATTTTGAGTGGATCACTCGGGTGCGACGTCGTCGCCCGGGGTGTCCTTGATGCCGAACCGGCGCAGCTTGATGTAGAGGCTCTGGCGCGAGAGCCCCAGCATTTCGGCGGCCGAGGCGCGGTTGTCGCCGGTGAGGTCGAGCGCGGCCTCGATGCACAGCTGCTCGATCAGGTCGGTGGTCTCGCGCACGATGTCGCGCAACGGCAGTCGGCCCACCAGTTCGGTGAGTTCGCTGGCCGAGCGGGGCAGCTCCTTGCCACCGCGGCCGTCCAGGCCCAGGCGCCGCCCGACGTCGCGGATGGTGAAGCCCAGGCAGCGCTGCACACCGTTGTGCACCGCCACAGCCGAGAGCTCGACATCGGTGGTCGAGCCGAACTCGCCCCGCATCTGGGTGCCGAACAGCCGCACCGTGCCGTGCTGGCGCAGGTTGGTGATGAGCACCCGCATGTCGACGCCGGTGCGGCCCAGCCATTTGTCGAGCATTTCGCCGCGGGCCTGCTCTTCGGTGCCGAGCTGGCCCAGGTCGAGGAAGCTGCGGTTGGCGCTCAGGATGCGGCCGTCCAGGTCGGTGACGACCACCGCATCGGGGGCGCCGTCGATCACCTGCAGCAGCTGCTGCCGGCCGGCCGCCAGGGCGGGCGCCATGCTGTCCAGCGGCCGGGTGAAGCGCAGCAGGAAGTGCTGCTGGTTGTCCTGCCGGAACTGCGAGGCCGCCACCAGCATGTCTTCGGTGCCGTCGCGCAGGCGCACGCTGCAGGGGTCGGCGCGGCCGCTCACCCGCAGGCGTTCGATCATGTCGCGCAGGGCGGTGGCGCTGTGTTCTTCCAGGCTGTCGGTGAGCGACCAGCTCGGCGTGCGCATGCGCTCGCCGAACAGTTCGTAGGCGGCCGGGTTGGCCTCGGCCAGCCGGTCCATGGCACCCGCCAGGATCAGCACCGGCTCGGAGGCCATCTGGAACAGCAGGCGGTAACGGGTCTCGACCTGGCGCAGCCGCCAGTAGTCGCGCTCCATCGAGAGCTGGGCCGTGACCAGCCGCTGCTGCAGCGTGATCTGGTTGCGCAGGTCGTGGCCGAAGGCCATGCGCCACGGGCCTTCGCTGCGGCCCACGGTGTCGCGGTCGATGGACACCAGGGTGTAGGAGACCGGCCATTCCTGGTTGTCCGGCAGCGCATGGTTCACATGGCGCCAGCGCATGACCTCGGGTTTGCCGGGCTGGCCGGGTGCGGTGGCGTGGGTCTGGCCGAGCAGCTGTTCAATCTTGGGGCGGCTCTCCAGGGCCACGGTGTCGACCCAGCGCTGCCCGATCCAGTCGGCCAGCAGGAGGTTGGCCGGCGTCTCGCCACGGCAGGAGAGATCGACGATCACGCCGGCCGGGTCGAGTACCAGCACGAGGTCGGTGGCGGTGCTGACCAGCTCGGCCACCACATCGGCCGGGAGCCCCTCCAGAAAACGCTCGGGTGCATCAAAAAAACGCTCGGCAGACTCGGACGTCGCCTGGGACATGTTGTTCTTTCTGTTGGGGTCGGGTCGGCGGGCCGGAAAACATTCAGGCGTGCGGTTGTCCGCAGACCAGGCGCTCGGCGATCCGGGGTGCGGCGGCACCGTCGGTGATGATCTCGTCAGCCGCGATCCGTTCCCAGGCGTCCGGATGTACGGTGAAAACGGGGCCGCCGGCGATTATAGAGACGCACCTGTTGAGGCTTTGACGCCTGACTGACTCGATGGCGCGGGCCAGTGGCTCCAGGCCTTCGAGATTGCCGACGGTGAAACCGACCACGTCGTACCAGGTGGTCTGCACCTGGCGAGCGACCGGTTCGGCGGGCAGGAAATGGGCGTCGACGTCCCAGCCGGCGCGCATGAAGAACTCGCTGACGATGCTCAGGCCCAGGGTGTGCACCTCTCCGGGGGCCGAGGTGAGCAGCACCCGCCGGCCTTCCTGGGTGAGGGACTGGCGCTGCTGCACCAGCGCGGCGCTGTGGTCGCCCACCACCTGCTGCAGCCGGCCGACACCGATGGCCACGTCGGTGCAGCTGCATTCGTCGGTGACCCAGCGGTGGCCGAGCAGCCGCGCCACCGGGGTCAGCAGATCCAGAAAGATGGATTCGACCGGCACCCCGCGCTCGCGAAGGGCGTGCATGCAGTCGTTCAGGGCGCGGTCGTCGCCGTGCATGACCAGGTGGGCGAACTGGTTCACCTCGTCGGGCTGGACCACGCCGGGGTGGCTGGACCGCCCGGTCATGCGCCAGGGCGACAGGCCGTGGGCCCGCACCAGGCGGGGAATGATGTCCATGGCCAAGGTGCGGTTGATCAGGGAGTTCTGCAGAGGGGCCGGTCCGGTGTCCAGCCTGTGGGGCGGAGCCCGGGAGTCCAGTTGCTGATGTGCGGCCATGGTCGTCTCCTGCGAATCGGCTGAAACACCGAGGGCCGGAATTGCTTGCGACCGAGGGCTCGTGTGGCTGGCGGCGGGTGGCCGCGCGGCGAGATGCCGTCCGCAACGGGTAGGTGACCGTTCGCGGCATGTGAAAACTGTACTCCCTTGGTTTCGAGTGTCAAATTTATTTTGCGTCAATTTAAGTTGACACTTCGGCGTGGACCACCTAAATTGGGTCATCACGTTCCAGGAGACAGGCTTCATGCCCATCCGCACCGCACCGGCCCCCCAGGGTCGGCCGCTTTACACCCCGGCGCAGCGCCAGCGCCGCGACGCCTCAGCCTGGACCCTGGTCCAGGGGGTGCTGGCCCCGGTGCAATTCCTGGTCTTTCTGGTGAGTCTGGTGCTGGTGCTGCGGTTTCTCGCCACCGGCGAGGGCGAAGCGGCGGCCACGGTGTCGGTGGTGGCCAAGACCCTGACCCTCTACCTGATCATGGTCACCGGCTGCATCTGGGAGAAGGTGGTGTTCGGGCAGTACCTGTTTGCCCCCGCCTTCTACTGGGAAGACGTGTTCAGCATGCTGGTGCTGGCCCTGCACACCGCCTACCTGGCGGCGCTCGTCGGCGGCTGGCTGGACGCCCGGGGGCTGATGCTGCTGGCGCTGGCCGCTTATGCCGCCTACGTCATCAACGCGGCCCAATTCGTCATCAAGCTGCGCATGGCGCGGCTGCAGGGGGTGCCGGCATGAACGCTTCGATCCCGATCCGCGCACTCGACCCCGAAGGCCGCTCCGGCGGCTGCAGCGACGCCCCGGTGCTGCGCGAACGCGGCCAGCGTGAGGTCTTCTGCGGCCTGACCGGCATCATCTGGCTGCACCGCAAGATCCAGGACGCCTTCTTCCTGGTGGTGGGTTCGCGCACCTGTGCCCACCTGATCCAGAGCGCTGCCGGCGTGATGATCTTTGCCGAGCCGCGCTTTGCCACCGCCATCATCGACGAGCGCGATCTGGCCGGCCTGGCCGACTGCAACGACGAACTCGACCGCGTGGTCGACCGCCTGTTGGAGCGCCGCCCGGACATCCGCCTGCTGTTCCTGGTGGGTTCCTGCCCGTCGGAAGTCATCAAGCTCGACCTGTCGCGGGCCGCCCAGCGCCTGTCGACCCGCCACCACCCGTCCACCCGGGTGCTGAACTACTCGGGCAGCGGCATCGAGACCACCTTCACCCAGGGCGAAGACGCCTGCCTGGCCTCCATGGTGCCGGTGCTGCCGGCGCCCGACGCGCTGGCCGTGCCGGAACTGCTGGTGGTCGGTGCGCTGGCCGATGTGGTCGAAGACCAGTTCGCCCGCCTGTTCGCCCAGCTCGGCATCGGGCCGGTGCGCTTCTTCCCGGCCCGCCAGGCCAACGACCTGCCGCCGGTCGGCCCCAACACCCGCTACCTGCTGGCCCAGCCTTTCCTGGGCGACACGGCTTCCGCGCTGGAGAAGCGCGGTGCGCAGCGCCTGCCGGCCCCGTTCCCGCTGGGCGAGGAGGGCACCAGTGCCTGGCTGCTGGCCGCCTGCGAAGCCTTCGGCGTGCCGCGCGAGCGCTTTGACGCCGTCACCGCCGCCCCGCGCCAGCGCGCCCGTGCCGCACTGGCCCGCCAGCGCGAGGTGCTGGCCGGTCGCTCGGTGTTCTTCTTCCCCGACTCGCAGCTCGAAATCCCGCTGGCCCGCTTTCTGGGTCGCGAGCTGGGCATGCAGCTGGGGGAGGTCGGTACCCCCTACCTGCACCGCGCCCACCTGGCCGACGAACTCGCCCTGCTGCCGGCCGGCACCCTGCTCTCCGAGGGGCAGCACCTGGACCGCCAGCTGGACCGCTGCCGCGCCGCCCGGCCCGATCTGGTGGTGTGCGGCCTCGGTCTGGCCAACCCGCTGGAGGCCGAGGGCATGACCACCAAGTGGGCCATCGAGCTGGTGTTCACGCCCATCCATGGCTACGAGCAGGCCGGCGATCTGGCCGAGCTGTTCGCCCGGCCGCTGCGCCGCCGCGCGCTGCTGGCCGCCGACGCCACCCCCCAACGCTGGCTGGAGGCCTGAGATGCAGCTCACCCTCTGGACCTACGAAGGACCGCCCCATGTGGGCGCCATGCGGATCGCCACCGCCCTGGCCGACGTGCACTATGTGCTGCACGCGCCGCAAGGCGACACCTACGCCGACCTGCTGTTCACCATGATCCAGCGCGACGCCAAGCGTCCGCCGGTGACCTACACCACCTTCCAGGCGCGCGACCTCGGCGGCGATACCGCCGAACTGTTCCAGTCGTCTGCCCGTGAGGCGGTGGCCCGCTTCAAGCCCAACGCCCTGCTGGTGGGTGCTTCGTGCACCGCCGAGCTCATCCAGGACGACCCGGGCGGTCTGAGCAAGGCCCTGGGCCTGGACATTCCGGTGGTGGCGCTGGAGTTGCCCTCGTACCAGCGCAAGGAAAACTGGGGCGCGGCCGAGACCTTTTACCAAGTGGTGCGCCAGCTGGCCGACCCGCAGCGCCGCGCCGCCCCGCGCCAGCCCGGCGAGCGCGCCCGCTGCAACATCCTGGGCCCGGCCGCACTCGGCTTCCGCCACCGCGACGACCTGACCGAAATCACCCGCCTGCTGGAGCAGCTGGGCGTCGATGTGCATGTGGTGGCCCCGCAGGGCGCCACCGTGGCGCAGCTGGCCACGCTGGGCGTGGCCCACTTCAATGTGGTGCTCTACCCCGAGATCGCGTCGGTGGCGGCCGGCTGGCTGCAGCGCACCTTCGGCCAGCCCTTCACCCGCACCGTGCCCATGGGCATGGGCGCCACCCACGACTTCATCCGCGAAGTGGCCGAACTGGCCGGGGTGGACCCGGAGCCGGTGCTGCAAGGGCAGGGCGCCCGCGCCCCCTGGTACGCCCGCTCGGTCGATTCCACCTACCTCACCCACAAACGCGTGTTCGTGTTCGGTGACGCCACCCACGCGGTGGCGGCGGCCCGGATCGCGGCCGAGGAGATGGGCTTCACCGTGGTGGGCATCGGCACCTACAGCCGCGAATTCGCCCGCGAGGTGCGCGCCTGCGCCACCCGCCTGGGCATCGAGGCCCTGATCAGCGACGACTACCTCGAGGTCGAGGCGCGCATCGCCGAGCTGCAGCCCGAGCTGGTGCTGGGCACCCAGATGGAGCGGCACATCGCCAAGCGCCTGGGCATTCCGTGTGCCGTCATTTCCGCGCCGGTCCATGTGCAGGACTTCCCGGCCCGCTACTCGCCGGTGATGGGTTTTGAAGGCGCCAACGTGCTGTTCGACACCTGGGTGCACCCGCTCATGATGGGCCTGGAGGAACACCTGATCGGCATGTTCCGGGGCGACACCGAATTCCATGCCGACGCCGCGCCCTCCCACCTGGGCGGCGCGGTCCGCGCGCAGCCGGCGGCGGTGGCCGAAGACGACCCGGCACCGCTGATCCAGGTGGCCGAGGCCGCTGCTGTGGGCGAGGCCCCGGTGCTCCCGTCAGGCCCGCTGGCCTGGCTGCCCGAGGCCGAGCGCGAGCTGCGCAAGATTCCGTTTTTTGTGCGCGGCAAGGCCCGCCGCAACACCGAGCTGTATGCCAGGGACAAAGGCCTGCCCTCCATCACCCTGGAGACACTCTACGATGCCAAAGCCCATTTCAGCCGCTGAAGCCGCCCCGGGCCTGCGCGTGGTGCTGGTCACCATGGACAGCCACCTGGCCAGCGCGGCCGAGCGCGCCCACCGGACCCTCGCCCGCCAGTTGCCGGGCGTGTCGCTGTCGGTGCATGCCGCCAGCGAATGGTCCGACGACGGCGTGGCACTGCAGCGCTGCACCGGCGACATTGCCCGTGGCGACATCGTCATCGTCTCGATGCTCTTCATGGAGGACCACTTCCTCCCGGTGCTGCCCGCCCTGCAGGCGCGCCGTGCGGCTTGCGACGCCATGGTGTGCCTGATGTCGGCCACCGAGGTGACCCGCCTGACCCACATGGGGCGCTTCGACATGAGCGGCCCGGTCAGCGCCCCCATGGCCTTCCTGAAGAAGTTGCGCGGCAAGTCGGCCGCCGCCGCCGACACCTCGCCCGAAGACCGCAGCACCGCCGGTGCGCGCCAGATGAAGATGCTGCGCCGCCTGCCCAAGATCCTGCGCTTCATCCCCGGCACCGCCCAGGACGTGC
Source organism: Comamonadaceae bacterium (assembly GCA_013823485.1). Taxonomy (GTDB): domain Bacteria; phylum Pseudomonadota; class Gammaproteobacteria; order Burkholderiales; family Burkholderiaceae_C; genus Hydrogenophaga. The sequence continues at coordinate 8,737 of PNMF01000001.1, read as the reverse complement.
GGGCGTATTTCATTGCCATGCAGTACTGGCTGGCCGGCTCCGAAGCCAACATGGTGGGCCTGGTCCATTTCCTGGTCAGCCGCTACGCCGACGGTCCGCGCCGCGCGCTGCGCGACCGCGCTGCCCCGACCGAGCCGCTGGAATACCCCGAGGTGGGCGTGTACCACCCGCGCATGGCCCAGCGCCTGTCGGCTCTGGCGGCCGATCTGCCGCCGGTGGCCACCCGGGGCCAGCGCGGCACGGTCGGCCTGCTGGTCATGCGGTCGTACCTGCTGGCCGGCAACACCGGCCACTACGACGGCGTGATCACCGCCCTGGAAGCCCGCGGACTGCGGGTGCTGCCGGCCTTTGCCACCGGGCTGGACAACCGCCCGGCCATCGAAGCCTATTTCCTGCGCGATGGCCGACCGGTCATCGATGCGCTGATCTCGCTGACCGGTTTTTCGCTGATCGGTGGTCCGGCCTACAACGACGCCCACGCCGCCGAAGAGGTGCTGGCCCGGCTGGACGTGCCGTACCTGTCGGTGACGCCGGTCGAATTCCAGACGCTGGACAACTGGGGCGCATCCGAACGCGGCCTGCTGCCGGTGGAGAGCACCATGATGGTGGCCATCCCCGAGCTGGATGGCGCCACCGGCTCCATGGTCTACGGCGGCCGGGGTGACCCGTCCAGCGTCAGCTGCACCGGCTGCGCCCGCAAGTGCACCTTCGAGCATGCCGACCTGGCCCACGACATGCAGTCGTGCTCCGAGCGGGCCGATGCCCTGGCCGCCCGCGTGGGCCGGCTGATCGACCTGCGCCGCAGCGAACGCGCCGACCGCAAGGTCGCTGCCGTGCTGTTCAACTTCCCGCCGAATGCCGGCAACACCGGCACCGCCGCCTTCCTGGCGGTGTTCGAGTCGCTGCACAACACCCTGAAGGCCATGAAGGCCGAGGGCTACACGGTCGACGTGCCCGCCACGGTGGATGCGCTGCGCGAGGCCCTGATCGGCGGCAACGCCCAGCAGCACGGCGCACCGGCCAATGTGCACGCCCTGATCGACGCCGACGACCATGTGAAGCGCGAACGCTGGCTCAAGGCCATCGAGGCGCAGTGGGGCCCGGCCCCGGGCCAGCAGCTCAGCAACGGCAGCCAGATCTTTGTGCTGGGCGCCCGCTTCGGCAATGTGTTCGTGGGCATCCAGCCCGGCATGGGCTACGAGGGCGACCCGATGCGCCTGCTGTTCGAGCATGGCTTTGCCCCCACCCATGCCTTCTCGGCCTTCTACCGCTACCTGCGCGAAGACTTCGGCGCCCAGGCGGTGCTGCACTTCGGCACCCACGGTGCCCTGGAGTTCATGCCCGGCAAGCAGGCCGGACTGACCGCCGACTGCTGGCCCGACCGCCTCATCGGCGATCTGCCCAACATGTACCTGTACGCCTCCAACAACCCGTCGGAGGGCACCATCGCCAAGCGCCGCGCGGCGGCCACGCTCATCAGCTACCTCACGCCCCCGGTGGCGCAGGCCGGTCTGTACAAAGGCCTGGTGGAGCTCAAGGAAGTGCTGGAGCGTTTCCGGGGTCTGGAGCCGCAGACCGACGGCACCACCAACGACCGCCAGGCACTGGAGCAGGCCGAACTGGCCAGCATGATCCAGGCCCAGGCCGCCGAGCTCGACCTGGTGCCGATCGAACCCGCCTGGAGCAGCCTGCCGGCCGAGCAGGTCGCGCAGCAGGTGAACCGCCTGACCGAATCGGTGCTGGAGCTGGAATACACCCTGATTCCGTACGGCCTGCACGTGGTGGGCCAGCCGCCCAGCCCGGCCGCGCGCATCGACCTGCTGATGTCGTGTGCCGAAGCGGCCCATGGCGAGCCGGCCGGATCGCAGGCCCTGCGCCCGGCCCTGGCGGCGCTGGTGGGCGGTGCCTCGCCGGCCCAGGCCCTGCTGACCCTGCCGGTGCTGCCCGATGCGGCTGCCCAGGCGCACCGCCTGCAGGTGCTGACCGCGCTGGCCGGCACCGACGCCCTGCTGGTGCAGGACCACGAAATGGCGGGCATCCTGCGCGCCCTGGACGGCCGCTTCCTGCGGCCCGCGCCGGGCGGCGACCTGCTGCGCACGCCCGACATCCTGCCCACCGGCCGCAACCTGCACGGCTTCGATCCGTTCCGCATCCCCAGTGCCTATGCCGTCAAGGACGGTGCCCGCCAGGCCGAGCGCCTCATCGAGCGCCACATGGCCGACGGCAACCTGTTCCCCGAATCCATCGCCATGGTGCTGTGGGGCACCGACAACCTCAAGAGCGAGGGCGGCCCGATCGCCCAGGCGCTGGCCCTGATGGGCGCCCGCCCGCGCTTCGACAGCTACGGCCGCCTGGCCGGTGCCGAACTGCTGAGCCTCGAGGCCCTGGGCCGGCCGCGGGTCGATGTGGTGATCTCGCTCTCGGGCATCTTCCGCGACCTGCTGCCGCTGCAGATCCGCCTGCTGGCCGAAGCGGCCTTCATGGCCGCCAGCGCCGACGAGCCGCTGGAGCTCAACGCGGTGCGCCGCCACGCGCTGGCCTACAAGGCCCAGCACGGCTGCGACCTGGAGACCGCCTCGCTGCGCGTGTTCGGCAACGCCGAAGGGGCCTATGGCTCCAACGTCAACAGCCTGATCGACAACAGCCGCTGGGAAGACCCGGACGAACTGGCCGAGACCTACAGCCGCCGCAAGGGCTTTGCCTACGGCCGGGCCGGCCGTGCGGTGCAGCAGGGTGCGCTGCTGCAGACCATGCTGGCCGATGTGCAGCTGGCCTACCAGAACCTCGACTCGGTCGAGCTGGGCGTGACCACGGTCGACACCTATTTCGACACCCTGGGCGGCGTCAGCCGCGCCATCCAGCGCGCCAAGACCCGGGTGCAGGGCAGCAGCGCCCAGGTGGCGCCGGTCTATATCGGCGACCAGACCCGCGACAGCCACGGCGGCGGCACGGTGCGCACCCTGAACGAGCAGGTGGCACTCGAGACCCGCACCCGCATGCTCAACCCCAAGTGGACCGAGGGCATGCTGCAGCACGGCTACGAGGGCGTGCGCCAGATCGAGGTGCACCTCACCAACACCATGGGCTGGTCGGCCACCACCGGGCAGGTGCAGCCCTGGGTCTACGAACAGCTCACCCAGGCCCTGGTGCTCGATCCCGCCATGCGCCACCGCCTGGCCGAACTCAATCCCACCGCGTCCGCGCGTGTGGCCCACCGCCTCATCGAGGCGTCAGAACGTCGGTTCTGGAACCCCGATCCCCAAGTGTTGCAAGCCTTGCGACAAGCCAGTGAAGAACTGGAAGACCGCCTGGAAGGCGTGTTCGAAGGAGCCCCCGCATGATGGAAACCACTATCCCCGTGACCGAGCTGAGGCGCACCCCGGCCCGGTCCGGCCGTCCCCCTGACGGTGAGGGCAGCATGCAGGTGCAGCTCGACCCGAGCGTGAAGATCGGCACCGCCAAGGTCTTTGCCATCTACGGCAAGGGCGGCATCGGCAAGAGCACCACCAGCTCCAACCTCTCGGCCGCGTTCTCGCACCTGGGCAAGCGGGTGCTGCAGATCGGCTGCGACCCCAAGCACGACAGCACCTTCACCCTGACCAAGAAGATGCTGCCCACCGTGATCGATGTGCTGGAGACGGTCGACTTCCACCCCGAAGAACTGCGGGTCGAGGACTTCGTCTTCCCCGGCTACAACGGTGTCATGTGCGTGGAAGCCGGCGGCCCGCCGGCCGGCACCGGCTGTGGCGGCTATGTGGTGGGGCAGACGGTCAAGCTGCTCAAGGAGCACCACCTGCTCGAAGACACCGACGTGGTCATCTTCGACGTGCTGGGCGACGTGGTGTGCGGCGGCTTTGCGGCCCCGCTGCAGCACGCCGACCGGGCCATGATCGTCACCGCCAACGACTTCGACTCGATCTTCGCCATGAACCGCATCGTCCAGGCGATCGGGGCCAAGGCCAAGAACTACGGCGTGCGGCTGGGCGGCGTCATTGCCAACCGCAGCGCCGGCACCGACCAGATCGACAAGTACAACGCCAAGACCGGCCTGAAGCTGGCCGCGCGTTTCCCCGACCTGGACGCCATCCGCCGCAGCCGCCTCAAGAAGTCCACCCTGTTCGAGATGGAAGACTCGCCCGAGGTGCAGGCGGTGCGCGACGAATACATGCGACTGGCCGCCGCCATGTGGCTGGGCGGCGACCCGCTGCCGGCCGTGCCCATGCGCGACCGCGACATCTTCGACCTGCTGGGTTACGACTGAGGACACCGCCATGGACATGCGCAACACCTCCAGCCGCTACATCGAGCGCCGCGAAGAGATCGAGACCTACTTCGACCGCACGGCCGTGCAGGCCTGGGAACGCCTGACCTCGACCGCCCCGGTCGGCCGCATCCGTGCCACGGTGCGCGCCGGGCGCGACCAGATGCGCCACAACCTGCTGAGCTGGCTGCCGCAGGACATGCGTGGCCTGCGCCTGCTCGATGCCGGCTGCGGCACCGGCGCGCTGGCCATGGAGGTGGCGCGCCGCGGTGCCGACGTGGTGGCCATCGACCTGTCCCCCACGTTGGTGCAGCTGGCCCGGGATCGCTGGAACGAAATCCCGCAGGCCCGTGGCTGCGGCCGCATCGACTTCCAGGCCGGCGACATGCTGGATGAAAGCTTTGGCGGCTTCGACCATGTGGTCGCCATGGACTCGCTGATCCACTACGAGACCGACGACATGGTGGCGGCGCTGGCCCGCCTGGAGTCGCGTACCCGCAGCAGCATGCTGTTCACCTTTGCACCGCGCACGCCGCTGCTGGCGGCCATGCACAGCGTGGGGCGCCTGTTCCCGCGCAGCGACCGCTCGCCCTCGCTCACGCCGGTGGCCGAGCCGCTGCTGCGCGCCGGCCTGTCGGTGGCGCTGTCGCCGCGCGGCTGGATCGAGGGCCGCAGCCAGCGCGTGGCCAGTGGTTTCTACACCTCGCAGGCCTGGGAGTGGCGCCGGTGAAACTCATGCGCATGCTCTCCCCGGCATGGGCGGTGCAGCTCACGCGCCGCTACGCCCCGTTCGCCGATGCGGCCTCCGCCGATCTGCCGCTGGGAAGACTGCTGCGCCTGTCGCTGTTCCAGGCCGCCATCGGCATGACCGTGGCCCTGCTGGTGGGCACGCTCAACCGGGTGATGATCGTGGAGCTGGGTGTGCCGGCCTGGTGGGTGGCCCTGTCGGTGGCACTGCCGCTGGTGTTTGCGCCGCTGCGTGCGCTCATCGGCTACCGCAGCGACACCCATCCCTCGGCCATGGGCCTGCGCCGCATGCCCTACATGTGGATCGGCACTCTGCTGATGTTCGGCGGCCTGTCCATCATGCCCTTCGCCCTGCTGCTGCTCACCGCCGAAGACGCCAGCGTCTGGGCCGGTCGCATCGGTGCGGCCCTGGCCTTCCTGCTGGTGGGCGCGGGCATGCAGATCACCCAGACCGCCGGCATGGCCCTGGCCAGCGACCTGGCCCCGGTGGCCAAGCGGCCGCGCGTGGTGGCCTTGCTCTACAGCATGCTGCTGGTCGGCATGATCGTGGGCGGTGCGCTGCTGGGCCACATCCTGCAGGACTTCTCCCCGACCCGCCTGGTGCAGGTGGTGCAGGGTGCTGCGGTGGTGGTGGCGGTGCTCAATGTCACCGCGCTGTGGAAGCAGGAGCCGCGTCAGGCCCGCCGGGGTGCCCGCGCACCCGACGGCTTCAGCCGCAGCTGGCAGCGGCTGATGGCCATTCCGCGCATCCGCCGTTTCCTCTGGACCGTGGGTCTGGGCACCGTGGCCTTCAGCATGCAGGACATCGTGCTGGAGCCGTTCGGCGGCCAGGTGCTGGGTCTGGACGTGGGCCTGACCAGCGCACTCACCGCCATGAGCGCCGGTGGTGCCCTGCTGGCCTTCCTGTTGTCTGCGCGTTTCACATCACGCGGGCTCGACTCCATCCGCCTGGCGGCGCTTGGGACCCTGCTCGGCCTGCCAGCCTTTGCCTGCGTGATCTTTTCTGCCCCGCTGCAGTCGCCGCTGATGTTCCAGTGCGGCGCAGCCCTCATCGGTTTTGCCGGTGGCCTGTTCTCGGTCGGCATGCTGCTGACCGCCATGGACCTGCCCGAGCCGGAGCACACCGGCCTGGTGCTGGGTGCCTGGGGCGCCGTGCAGGCCACGGCCGCCGGCCTGGCCATGGCGGTGGGCGGCGTGCTGCGCGACCTGATCGACGGCATGGTGCGCGCCGGCTGGCTGTCCGGCCCGCTCGATTCGCCGGCCACTGGCTACAGCGTGGTGTTCCACGTCGAGATCTATCTGCTGTTCGTGGTGCTGATCGCCCTGGGCCCGCTGGTCCGCAGGGCGGCACCGTCTGCACGGCGTGCGCGCCGCCACCAGCCCCTCGGCCTGGCCGAGCTGCCCGGCTGAACCGATCCACCACCGTTTTCACCCCGTACCGTCCCCAAGGAGTCCAACATGGAAACAGGCGCCATCACCCAGTACGTCGACGTGGCACAGCTCGTGCTGTACGCGTTCTGGCTCTTCTTCTTCGGTCTCATCTGGTATCTCCAGCGCGAGAGCCACCGCGAGGGTTACCCGATGGACCCCGGCCGTGAAAACGGCCCGAAGATCGCCGGTTGGCCAGTGGCCGAACCCATTGCCTACAAGCTGGCCGACGGCCGCGAGGTGCTCAGCCCCGACCATGCCCGGCCGGACGGCAGCTACAGCGCACAGCCGATCCATGGCTGGAACGGCGCACCGCTGGAGCCGGTGGGCGACCCGCTGCTGGCCGGCGTGGGCCCCGGCGCCTGGGCGGCCCGGGCCGACCACCCCGACATGCTGCTGCACGGCGGCGCCAAGATCGTGCCGCTGCGCGTGGCCACCGACCACGGCGTGGCGCGGCAGGACACCGATCCGCGCGGCCTGCCGGTGCTGGGTGCCGACGGCGAGAGCGCCGGGCGCGTCAAGGACATGTGGGTGGACCGCTGCGAAATGATGTTCCGCTACATCGAGGTCGAGCTGGTCGGTGGCCGCACCGTGCTGCTGCCGATCAACTTTGCCCGCATCCGCAAGGACCGGGTGGAGGTGCACGCCCTCATGGCCGACCAGTTCGCCAACGTGCCGGCGCTGCGCAACCCCGAGCAGGTGACCCTGCTGGAAGAGGAAAAGATCTGCGCCTACTTCGGTGCCGGCACGCTGTACGCCACCCCGCAACGCCAGGAGCCGCTGGTATGAACGCCGGCCACGAACACGAATTCGAGGCGGCGCCGGGCCTGCCCGAGCCGCTGCCCCGGGGCGAACAGCTCCTGTGGCAGGGCCGCCCTGACTGGCGTTCGCTGGCCGTCCATGCCTTTCATGTCCGCAAGATCGCGGTGTATTTCGCGATCATGCTGACCATTCAGGTGCTCTACCTGATGGGCGAGCCGGGTCCGTTCCAGGTGGCCTCGGTCGCCACCAGCCTGGTGCTGGCCACGGTCGCGCTGGGGCTGCTCGCCGCCACCGCCTGGATGTCCTCGCGCACCACGCTCTATACCGTGACCGACCGCCGCATCGTCATGCGCATCGGCATCGTGCTCACGCTGACCTTCAACCTGCCGCTGCAGCGCATTGCTTCAGCGGCGCTGAGCCCGCACGGCCGCACCGGCGACATCGCGCTCTCGCTGGTGGCCAACGAGCGCATCGGCTACTTCCACCTGTGGCCGCACGCCCGCGCCTGGGAGCTGCGCCGGCCGCAGCCGACGCTGCGCTGCATCACCGATGCGGCCGCCGTGGGCGCGCTGATCCAGCGCCAGTGGATGGCGGTGCATCCGCAGTCCCAGGTGGTCCAGACCGAGGCCAACCCCGGCATGCCGAGCAGCCCGACCCCGGCAGCATTGCCCTTGGGCGAACCCCGCCACCAGCCCGAAGCGGTGACCGCATGAGCTCGCACCACCACCACGACGCGCCGTTCGGCACCGTCACGCCCTGGCCGATCTATGCCCTGGGCGCGCTGCTGCTGGTCACGCTCGGTGTGGTGGCGTGGGAGCGCATCGGCCACCTGAATGCAGCCGCCCGGCCGGCGGTGCAGGCACCGGCCCTTGACGTGCTCTGGCAGCGCAGCCTGCGCTTTGACGACACCCCGACCGGCGACATTGCCGTGACCGACACCGCCACCGGCCAGACCGTGGCCACCTTTGAAGGCCAGCAGGGTTTCCTGCGCGGCAGCCTGCGGGCGCTGGCCCGCAGCCGGCAACGGGCCGGGCAGGGGCCGGAGCAGCCGTTCGTGCTGACCGGTCACACCGACGGCCGGCTGGTGCTGCTCGATCCGGTCACCGGTGACCGGATCAACCTCGAATCGTTCGGTCCGACCAACGCTGCCGTGTTTGCCCGGCTGCGCCAGGCGACCCCCATCCCGACGTCCCACGGAGGCACCCCATGATCGACAGCCACCAAGATCCCCTCGACCAGCTGATGGCCCACCTCAGCACCACCGAGGACGCCACCGCCCTGGCCGCCCGCAGCACCATGCTGACGCCGCGCTTCTACACCACCGACTTCAAGGCCATGGACCGCCTGGACGTGAGCCCGGTGCGCGCCGAATGGGACACCATGATGGCCGAGTACGAGAGCGACACCAACCACGACCACTTCAAGCGCGACGACCTGTTCGCCGAAGAGCTGCGCACCCTGATGCCGCAGCTCAGCCCCGAGCTGCGGCAGGAGTTCCTGGACTTCCTGATCAGCTCCTGCACCTCGGAGTTTTCGGGC